>CAZNOK010000011.1:0-46891 GCA_964574605.1 uncultured Verrucomicrobiota bacterium | reverse complement strand
AGGACCGTGTATCTTGCCATCAGTGTCTCCAGTCTGGTGAAGGACGGCGTCGTGTTCTGCGCGGCGGGCCGGTCGTCGTTCCTTGATGGCGGGATCGTGCTTCACCGGCTCGATGCGCGCACCGGTAAACAACTTTCGCAGACGCCTGTGGACGACCGCGGCACCGCCGGTGCGACAGGGCACTTGAATGACGTACTCTCCTGTGACGGCGAGTTGGTGTTTATGCGGCACGAGAGTTTTGGCCTTGATGGCCAGTTGCTCAAGAAGGCCAAACCGCACCTGCACAGCGCGGCGGGGTTCCTCGACGGCGATTGGTGGCACCGCACCTACTGGATTTACGGCGGAATGATGGGGTCAGGCTGGGGACAATGGCCGGCGATGGGCAACCGGGTGCCCTCAGGACAGATCATGGTCATGGACAAGGACGCGACCTACGGTTTTGGCCGTGTTGAATACGCCAACGGCGTTCACGCCGGGTTGAACGCGCGGTATCATTTGTTCTCGTGCAGCAAGCAAGCGACACAACCAGTGGCGGCCCCGGCTCCGAAGAAACGAAAAGGCAAACAAGCGGCCAAGATGGAGCCAAAAGCGGTCGTGCGCTGGTCGGTCTCCGTGCCGTTGTTGGCGCGCGCAATGGCGTTGGCCGACAAGACGCTGTTCCTCGCCGGGCCGCTCGAAGGCTCCGGGATTGACGGATTGCTGGCAGCGCACGAGGGGCGCGCCGCCAGCGTTCTTTGGGCGGTTGCCGCTGCGAACGGCAAGAAACTAGGTGAGCATAAACTTCCTTCCGCGCCCGTTTGGGACGGCATGGCCGCTGCCAACGGTCGGCTCTACGTTTCGACGCTCGACGGTGACGTGCTTTGTCTGACAGAAAGAAAGTGAACCGATCATGAAAACCACGCTGTTCGTTCTTCTCTGTTCCATTTCTCTGTGTTTTGGAAATGACATCATTGAGTCCAGCGGCGTCAAAGGCGGTCTCATTGTTCATATCGGTTGCGGTGATGGGAAGTTGACGGCGACGTTGCGGGCGAACGACAGCTTTGTCGTGCAGGGCCTCGACAAGGACGTGACGGCGGCGCGAAAACACATTCAATCGCTCGGCCTCTACGGGCCAGTGTCAGTGGATCGCTGGAGTGGTGGAGTGTTGCCGTACGTGAACAATCTGGTGAACTTGATCGTGGCGGAAAAACCGGGCAGCGTTTCGATGGATGAGGTGATGCGGGTGCTGGTTCCCGGCGGCGTGGCGATGATCGGCGGCAAGAAGATGGTGAAGCCGTGGCCAAAACAGATTGATGAGTGGACACATTTCCTGCACGGGCCGGACAACAACGCGGTGGCGCGGGATTCGGTGGTGGACATTCCGCGCTCGATCCAGTGGGTGGCCGAACCGCGTTGGGGCCGTAGCCACGAGGAACTCGCCAGCATGAGCGCGGCGGTCACGGCGCGGGGCCGCATTTTCTACATCGTGGACGAAGCGCCGCTCGCCTCGATTCGGTTTCTCGGCGACTGGAAACTCGTCGCGCGCGACGCATTCAACGGTACGCTGTTGTGGAAGCGTCCCATCACGTCGTGGGTGGATCATCTGCGCCATTTCCGTTCCGGACCGACGCACCTGCCGCGCCGGCTCGTGGCGTTCGGCGACCGGGTGTACGTGACGCCGAGCCTCGTGGGGCCGGTGTTGGCGTTGGACGCGGCGACAGGCCGGACGGTGCGCGAATACAAAGGCACAGAGCGAACCGAAGAGATCATCGCCGACAACGGCATTCTCTATCTGGCCGTCGGCACCTCCGAAACCGAGCGGATGGGCGGCGGGTTGTTCCAGCGCGGCGAACCGGCGGCATCTGGTTTCCGGTTCATCGTCGCGATTGACGCGGCGTCGGCGAAACTGCTCTGGAAAAAAGAGTTCACCACGGGCGAGTATCTGTTGCCGTTGACGCTGGCGGTGAAGGGGGCGCGGCTCTACTACCAGAGTTCGTTCGGCATCGTGTGTCTCGACGCGCGGACCGGCAACGACGCGTGGAAGACGGCGCGCCCGACTCCGTTGCGGCGCATGAGTTTCTCGGCGCCGACGTTGGTGGCGACCGACGATGTGATTCTGTTGGCCGACCAGGACATTGGGAAGGACAACAGCCAAGCCACCGGCGCGGTGCAGTGGGGCGTCCACGGCTGGAGCGAGCCGGGGTTTCCGCGCAAGAGCACTTGTACGCTGCGCGCGTACGCCGCGAAGGATGGCAGGGAATTATGGTCGGCTCCGTGCAAGGAAGGGTACAACTCGCCGGTGGATTTGTTCGTCATTGACGGCATTGTGTGGGTCGGGCCGGAGTTTCGTGGACTGGACTTGAAGACGGGTGCGCCGGTGAAAACGATGGACACACGGGCGCCCAAGGTCGGCATGCCGCATCACCGCTGTTACCGGAACAAGGCCACCGAACGATTCATCCTCACCGGCAAATCCGGCATCGAAGTGCTGAGCCTTGAAAAGGGTTGCTGGCTCAGCAACAACAGTTGGATTCGAGGCACCTGCCAGTACGGCATCATGCCCGCCAACGGCCTGCTCTACGCGCCGCCGGACGCCTGCGCCTGTTTCCTCACCTCCAAGGTCGCCGGTTTCTTCGCCGCCGCGCCGCAACGCGACAAGACTCTGCACATGCCGTTCCCCGAGGAGCCGGTGATCGAACGGGGGCCAGCCTATGAAAAAATCCAAAATCTAAAATCTAAAATCCAAAATGATGACTGGCCGATGTACCGCCATGATTCACGTCGCAGCGGCGCGGTTGCCAGCACGATTCCCGACATCGTAAAACAACAATGGTCCGTCTCGCTTGGCGGCCGACTCGCGCAGCCAGTCATCGCCGGCGGGAAGGTGTTCGTGGCCGCGACGGATGCGCACACGATCCACGCGCTCGATGCCGCCGGCGGACGGACACTCTGGCGGTTCACGGCGGGCGGACGCGTGGACAGTTCACCGACCATCTACGAAGGAAGGGTCTTCTTTGGCTGTGCCGATGGCTGGATATATTGCCTGAACGCCGCGGATGGCGTGTTGGTTTGGCGGTTCCGCGCCGCGCCGGCGGAACGGTTGATCGCGGCGTACAGCCAACTCGAATCGCTCTGGCCGGTGCATGGGGCCGTGCTCGTGCAACACGACACACTCTACGCGACCGCTGGCCGCTCAACGTATCTGGACGGCGGCATCGTGCTTTACCGGCTCGACCCGGGGACGGGCAGGGAGCTGTCGAAGACGATCCTCCACCATCTGGACCCGGCCACCGGACGGCAACTCACGGAAGAAGCCCGGTTCAACATGGAAGGCACCACCTCCGATATTCTTTCCGGCGACGGCGACTTGGTTTTCCTGAAGTATTTCACGTTCGACCGCTACGGCAAACGCACAGAAACAAGCAAGCCGCGTCCGTTCTCGATCACCGGTTTTCTCGGCGAAGAATGGTTCGTCCGCAACTACTGGATCGTCGGTGAAGGCATGCCCGGCGCCGGCTGGGGCGGCTGGGCGGACGCAGCCAGCCAATTTCCGGCAGGCCGGATTTTATGTTTCAACGATCATCACGTGTACGGTTACGGCCGGGAGAAAGTCGCTCCCGGTCCCGTCGGCCACCGGGCCGACGCCTATCGGCTGTTCGGCATGGAACGAACCGCCAAGGGCAAATCCGAACCGACTTGGACCGACACACAATCGCTCATTGTCCGCGCCATGGCGCTCGGCAACGACCGTCTGGCCGTCGCCGGCCCGGTTGATCTCAGCCAGAAAGATTCCGACCTGCTGGCGTTCAAGAACGAGCCGGAAGCGCGTGCGGGATTTGACGGCAAGAACGGCGTCTGTCTGCGGATCGTGCGCGCCGCTGATGGCAAGAAGATTTCCGAGTGCGCTTTGCCGGCGATGCCGGTCTTTGACGGCATGTCCGTCGCGAACGGACGGCTTTACATTGCCACGCAGGATGGCAAAATCCACCGTTACGGAGACACCAAATGACATTCCTTGCCCTCATCCTATTGGCAGCGACGATTCAATCGCCCGTTGACGAGGCCGGTATCAAAGGCGGCCTCGTCGTTCACGTCGGCTGCGGCGACGGCAAACTCACCGCTGCGTTGCGCGCAAATGACGGTTTCATCGTGCACGGCCTCGACAAGGACGTGACGGCGGCGCGCAAACACATTCAGTCGCTTGGCCTTTACGGGCCGGTCAGCGTGGAGAATTGGAGTGGTGGAGTGTTGCCTTACACGGACAATCTCGTGAATCTTTTGATCGCGGAAAAGCCCGATGCTGTTTCGATGGACGAAGTAATGCGCGTGCTGGTGCCGAACGGCGTCGCGCTCATCGGCGGCAGGAAGATCGTCAAGCCGCGCCCGAAGGAGATGGATGACTGGACGCATTACCTGTACGACGCCAGCAACAACGCCGTCTCGCGCGACACATTGGTCGCTCCGCCCCGGCGGATGCAGTGGATCAGCGGGCCGCGTTGGTCGCGGCATCATGACCACATGTCGAGCGTCAGCGCCATGGTGGCGGCCAACGGGCGGATGTTCTCCATTGTGGACGAAGGGCCGCGTTCGACCATTTGGTTGCCGTCGCAATGGCGGTTGGTGGCGCGCGACGCGTTCAACGGGGCGATTCTCTGGAAGCAGCCCATCGCGGAGTGGAACACGCAGGTCTGGCCGCTCAAGAGCGGGCCGAACCAACTTCCGCGCCGGCTCGTGGCGGTGGGCGACCGCGTGTATGTCACCCTCGGCATCAACGCGCCCGTGACCGCTCTCGATGCGGCGACGGGCAAGGTCGTGCGCACCTACGACGGGACGACGTTCACGGACGAAATCCTTTTCGCCGATGGCGCGTTGTATTTTCTGGTCGGTCAGTCGCCGAACAAATGGCAGACGTATCGGCACAATTTCACCTACGTCTGGGACAACTCGCAGCGGGCCAACAAAGAATGGGCGTGGGACCAAGAGGCGCGCCACGTCGTGGCGGTGGACGCCGCCAGCGGCCGGTTGCTCTGGAAGAAACAACAGCGCGTCGCCCCGTTGACGCTGGCGGTGGACCGCGACCGCGTGTACGGCTACGACGGCGAGAAAGTCGTCGCGCTCAACCGCAAGAGCGGCGCGCCGTTGTGGGCGTCGGAGCCGGTGGTGCATAAGCAACCGTTCCCGACCGGTTACGGCCCGACGCTGGTGGCGCAGCAGGGCGTGGTGTTGCTCTCCGTGGAAAAGAACAAGATGACCGCGTTCGACGCGGCCAGCGGCAAGAACTTGTGGTCAGCCCAGAAACATGCTGGGGGCCACATGACGCCGGATGATCTGATGGTCATCGGCGGTCTGGTCTGGTCGGGCCGGATCGCCGGCGGCAATGACGACGGCCTGTTCACCGGACGCGACTTGCGCAGCGGCGAGGTCAAAAGCGAGTTCCCGTGCGACAACGTCAATTACTGGTTCCATCACCGGTGTTACCGCGCCAAGGCGACCGACCGCTACATCATCACGTCGCGCACCGGCACGGAGTTCGTGGACATCGCCGCCAAGTCGTGGGATTTGAATCATTGGGTTCGCGGCGCCTGTCTCTACGGCATCCTGCCGGCCAACGGCATGATCTACAACGGCCCGCATCCCTGCGGTTGCTATCTCGAATCAAAACTTTTCGGCTTCAACGCGCTCGCGCCAGCCGGGAAAAACGTTGAAAGCGGGGAGCGACTGGAACGCGGCGCAGCAACCGTGGAGCGCGGAGCATCGAGCGCAGACGACTGGCCGACGTATCGCAGCGACGCGGCGCGCAGCGGTTCTGCGAAAACTTCTGTGCCCGCAGGCATCAAACTCGCGTGGCAGGCCGACATCGGCGGCAAACTCAGCAGCGTGACCGTCGCCGGCGGCAAGGCGTTCGTGGCAGCGGTGGACAAGCACACGATTCACGCGCTCGACGCGGCGACGGGCAAATCCGCGTGGACGTTTACGGCGGGCGCGCGCGTTGATTCGCCGCCGACGATCTGGCAGGGGCGCGTGTTGTTCGGCTGCAACGACGGCTATGTCTATTGCCTGCGCGCGGAGGACGGCGCGTTGGCGTGGCGGTTCCGCGCCGCGCCGTCGGAGCGGCGGATGATGTCGTTTGAACAACTGGAGTCCGCGTGGCCGGTTTCGGGAAGCGTGCTGGTGGTGGATGGCATCGTGCATTGCGTGGCCGGTCGCAGCGCATTCCTCGACGGCGGGATGAGATTGCTCGGCCTCGACGCGAGGACGGGAAAGAAGATTTACGAGACGGTCCTCAACGACCGCGACACGAAGACCGGCGAGAATCTCCACAAGTTCGTGTCGAAACTCGACATGCCGACGGCGTTGCCGGACATCTTGTCGAGCGATGGACATTCGATCTACATGCGCGCCCAGGCGTTTACCATGAACGGCGCGCGGGAAGAGTTCGCGCCGATGGACCCGAAGGAGCAGACGGGACACGGCGTGCATTTGTTTGCGCGCACCGGCTTCCTCGATGACGACTGGTGGCACCGGTCATTCTGGATGTACGGCAAGGGTGTGCAGTCCGGTTACAGCGGCTGGTTCCAGCCCGGCCACTATGCGCCTACGGGACGGCTGATGGTGTTCGATGACAAGCTGGTGTACGGCTTCGACCGCCTGCCAGAATTCATGTGCAACGCCTCGATTTACGAGTATTTCCTCTACAGCGCCGATAAACAGACCCAACAAGCCAGCATCGAACGCGTCTCGGCAGTCACGAGCAAGGTCAATGCCGCCTCTGGCAAACGGTCGGCTGTTTCCTCCGACTGGGCGACGCGCCGGAAGTTTTCGATCTCGGAACTCACCGCCGCCGGTTACAAGTGGGCCGAAGCCGACATGCCGTTGCTGGCGCGCGGGATGGCGCTCGCCGGTGGCGCGGTGTTCGTGGCCGGCGCGCCGGATGTGGTTAACGAAGAGCAGGCGTTCCGCAATCAGGACGACCCGGCCATCAAAGCGAAGCTCGCCGAACAAGCTGCCGCGCTGGCCGGAAAACATGGCGCGGTGTTGTGGGTGTTTTCAGCCGCCGATGGCCGCAAGTTGGCCGGTTGGCAACTGGATTCGCTGCCGGTGTTCGATGGCATGGCGGCGGCCAATGGCAAGCTGTTCTTTGCGAGCGTGGACGGCAAGGTGGTCTGCCTCGGCAGCGAGGGCGCTGCGTTGAAGCCCGCGCCGGATGCGAAGCTTGCCCCGCTCGACATTAGTGTCAAGACAACCAAACTCGGCTTGCCGTCCAAGGACGGCGATTTTGCGGCGCTCGACCAAGCGCGCGTTTATGCAACTGAGCTTGGCTATCGTGTTGCCGCTGAAACGAAGAAAATCGGCACGGCGCTGAAAAAACTCGACACGCCGCTGACCGGCAAGGTCACGCTCAAGTGCAAACTGCAATACACGAGCGTGGCCGGTTTGAAGAACGGTTATCTCGCCTTCGGCAACAGCGCCGACGAAGAGAAGCTGGTGAAGTGTGGCTTGCGTGTGAGGATGAAAACCGCCGCGATCATCCAAGGCCCGCTCTCCAAGAACAAGGGCGACACCACGGCGCACGAAATTGACGCGGAGAAGCCCCATGAATTGGTGGTGACGGTTGACCTTGCAGCCGGCACGGTATCGTTCAAGAGCGGCCGGGCCACCGTGAGCGCGAAGCTGCCTGCGTCCATGAAAAGCATTTCCCATCTTGGATATTGCGTGAACAGCGCGACGGTGGACTTTAGCCCGATAGAGGCTATTGTAGCGCGATGAATGCGCCCACAAAAATCCTGGTGATCGCTTTTCTTGCGCTGGCGGCGGAAACATTTGCTTGTTCGGTGCCCGTGTTCCGGTACGCGCTGGAACGTTGGCCCGCCGACGCGTATCGCATGACAATTTTCGCGCGCGGGGCGCTGTCGGACGACCAACGCACCGCGGTGGACGCGGTTCGCAACGCCGGCGAAGACGGACTGGTGAATCTAGGAGTCAGGGTGATTGATGTCACAGGGCAATTGACGGGCGTGACCGCAAAACTTTGGGCTGCGCAGGGGAAGCCAGACCTGCCTTGGGTAATCGTCCAGTATCCCGTTGCTACCGAGTTTGAAGAACCGTTCGAACAAGGGGCGCTGGATGCGAAGTTTGTGCAGCGGGTTTTGGGTTCGCCGGTTCGCCGGGAGGTGGGCCGTCGGATTTTGCAGGGCGAGTCGGTTGTCTGGGTTCTGCTCGAAAGCGGCGACAAGAACCAGGATGACAAAGTGGCCAAGATGTTGCAGGCGGAATGCAAGAAACTGGCCGATCTGATCGAAGTGCCGCCAGTGGATCCCAACGATCCGCGCACGGATGTCAACGTGACGTTGAAGATCGCTTTCTCGGTGGTGCGGTTGTCGCGCACCAATCCCGACGAGCAGTTCCTGGTGAAACAACTCGCGCACATTCAGCCGCGTTTTGCCGAGGCCAAGGGGCCGCTCGTGTTTCCGGTTTTCGGGCGCGGCCGCGCCCTGTGCGGACTGACGGAGGATGAAATCACACCGGACAACATCGAGCAGGTCGCGGTGTTCCTGACGGGCGCGTGCTCGTGCGAGGTCAAGGCGATGAACCCGGGCGTGGACCTGCTGTTCTCCGTGGATTGGGACGCGGCGCTCGAAGGCCGGGCGGTAAAAGACCCGGAGATGCCGCCGCTGGTCAGTCTGTCGCAGTTGGCCGCCGAGGCGAAACCGCCGGTGAAAGTTGAAGAAGCGCCGGCTCCCAAATCGCAGGCCGCGCCTCTGACACGGAACTTGATCATTGCGATCGGGCTGGGTATCGTCGTTGTCGTTGCAGGCGCCCTGTTGCTGCGCAGCAACAATCGAAAGCAATGAACCTCGCACGATTGGTTTTTCGCGAACTGCGGTATCGCCGGTTGAACTTCCTGTTGGGAGTCTTGTCCGTCGCGGTTGCTGTAGCCTGCCTCACGGCGGCGCTGGCCGTCCTCCGCAAACACGATCTGCGCACCGACCAGATCATCGCCGCCAAGGAAACGGCGACGCGCGAGCAAATGGCGACGCTGACCGACGATTACCGGAAGCTCACGTTGAAGATGGGATTCAACGTGTTGATCCTGCCAAAGGACCAGAACCTCAGCGACCTCTATGCCGATGATTTCGCCACGAAATACATGCCGGAGGAATACGCGACCCGTCTCGCCAAGAGCCGCGTGGCGACCATCAATCACGTTCTGCCGTCGCTGCAGCAGAAGACCAACTGGCCGGAGCGAGCGCGCACGGTGCTGCTGATGGGCGTGCGCGGCGAGGTGTACATCCAGAGCAAAAAACAGAAACCGTTGCTGGAAACGGTCGCGCCGCAGACGATGATCTTGGGCTACGAACTGGCGAACAGCCTCAAGCTCAAGGCCGGCGACAAGACCAAGCTCATGGGCCGCGAGTTCTCCGTCGCCAAGATCAACCCCGAACGCGGCAACAAGGATGACATCACCATCTGGGTCAATCTGCCGGAAGCGCAGGAGATGCTCGGCAAGAAGGGCCTCATCAACGGCATCCTCGCGCTCGATTGCACGTGCGACACCGTGGACCGGCTCGGCCTCATCCGCGCGGAGATTGCGAAGATTCTGCCGGACACGCAGATCATCGAGTTCGCTTCGCAAGCTCTCGCCCGCGCCGAGGCGCGAACGCGCGCCGGCGCCGAGGCGGAAGAGAGCATTCGACGGGAGAAGGAAGGCCGCGCCAAACTCCGCTCCGAACGCGAAGCGTTGGCCGCCATGCTCGTTCCGGTGGTGATGCTGGGCAGCGCGGTGTGGATCGGTTTTCTCGCGCTGGCCAACGTGCGCGAGCGCCGCGCCGAGATCGGCATCCTGCGCGCGCTCGGTTTGCGTTCCCGTCAGGTGCTCCTGATTTTCCTCGGCAAAGCCGTCGTGCTCGGTCTCGTGGGCGCTGCGCTCGGCTACGTCGCCGGCCGGCTGATCGGCGCAGCATGGCGCGAAACGCCGGGCGCGCCGCCCATCGAAATGGCGTTGATCGAGCCGCGCATGTTGCTGACGGTTCTAGTCGCCGCGCCGGTGCTGGCGGCACTGGCC
This sequence comes from uncultured Verrucomicrobiota bacterium, assembly GCA_964574605.1. Classification (GTDB taxonomy): domain Bacteria; phylum Verrucomicrobiota; class Verrucomicrobiia; order Palsa-1439; family Palsa-1439; genus CAIKAP01. Next base: position 36,849 of record CAZNOK010000011.1, on the reverse strand, counting down.
AGTTGGTTGCCGGCGATGGTCGCCGCGCAACAGGATCCCGCCGACGTGCTGAGGGAGGAGTGACATGGCGCTGCTTGAACTCCGCAACCTGAGCAAATCGTTCGCCGGGCCGAACGGCGAAGTGCGCGCCGTGGAGGGGATGACGTTGTCGGTCGAGCCGGGCGAGTTCGTGGCCGTGCGCGGGCCGAGCGGTTGCGGCAAGACGACGTTGCTGCTGGCCGCCGGCGGCCTGCTCGCCCCGGACAGTGGCGAAGTCCGCGTGGCCGGGGAGAATCCGTACCAGCTTTCGGCAGAGCAGCGGGCGCGATTCCGGGCGGAGCACATCGGTTTTGTTTTCCAACAATTTTATTTGGTGCCGTATCTCAACGTTCTGGACAACATCCTCGTGCCCGCACTGGCATCGGCCTCAACAGATTGCCGCGAGAGGGCCGGGCAACTCGCCTCGCAGTTCGGGTTGAATGACCGCTTGCATCACGTGCCGTCCCAACTCAGCACGGGCGAACGCCAGCGGACGGCACTGGCGCGGGCGCTGTTGAACAGGCCCAAACTGGTGCTCGCTGACGAACCGACGGGAAACCTCGACGGCGATAACGCGCGCGCGGTGCTGACTGCGTTGGCCGATTTTGCGCGCGCGGGCGGCGCTGTGTTGCTGGTGACGCACGATCCACTGGCCGCCGAACACGCGGTGCGCAGCGTCGAGATGAAGAAAAACAAGCCATGACGATCACCAAGAACCCGTGGATTGTTTTGCTCGGCACGTTGGTGGCCGTCGGCTTGCTGGTTGCGTTGTTGATGGGGCCGGGGAAGAGACTGCGCACGGCGGGCGCTGAGCCCAAACCGTTGTTGATGTACTGCGCGGCCGGCATCAAGCCGCCGACCGAGGCGGTTGCCGTTGAGTATGAGAAGGCGTTCCGTCAACGAATCCAACTCCAGTACGGCGGTTCCGGCACGCTGTTGAGTAACTTGCGCGTGACGAAGTCCGGCGACCTTTTTCTTGCCGGGGACGAGAGTTACATCAAATCGGCGCGCGAGTTTGGGCTGCTGGCGGAAGTGATTCCACTGGCCCGGCAACGACCCGTCATCGTGGTGGCGAAAGGCAATCCCAAAAACGTCCGCGCCGTGAACGACTTGTGCCGGGGCGACGCGCGCGTGGCGCTGGCCAATCCCGATGCGGCGTCCATTGGACGCACCGTCCGCGCGTTGTTGCAGAAGGACGGGCAGTGGACCGAGTTGGAAAAACACGTCACGGTCTTCAAGCCGACTGTCAACGATGTCGCCAACGACGTAAAAATCGGCTCGGTGGACGCCGGCATTGTGTGGGATGCGACGGCCCGGCAGTATCCGGAACTCGAACTGGTGGCGGTGCCTCTTTTCGATGCCGCGGCCGAAACGATCAGCATCGGCGTTCTGAAATTCTCCGAACAACCCGCTGCTGCGTTGCGGTTCGCGCGGTATCTTGGGGCGCGCGACAAAGGGTTGAAACAGTTCGTGAAGCACTTTTATGAGCCAGCGGACGGTGACGAGTGGGCGGAAACACCGGAGATCGTGCTGTTCAGCGGCGCGATGTTGCGGCCGGGGATCGAGAAGACGTTGAAGGAGTTCGAGGCGCGCGAGGGTTGCCGGATCACGACGGTTTATAACGGCTGCGGGATTCTCACGGCCCAGATGCGCGCGGGCGCGCGGCCGGATGCGTATTTTTCGTGCGACCAGTCTTTCATGTCGAGCGTGGCCGACATGTATCTGCCGTCGGAAACCGTTGTGGACAACCGTCTGATGATTCTTGTGCAGAAGGGCAACCCGAAAGGCATTCGCACCGTCGCCGACCTGTTGAAGCCGGGGACGCGCGTCGGCCTGCCGCATCACGAGAAATCGGCGATGGGCAACATCGCCTGGAAGATGCTCCAACAGATGGGACTGTACGATGAGTTGCAAAAGAACCTGACGGTCGAATCGCCGACCGGTGATTTCCTCGTGAACCAGATCCGGACCGGCTCGCTCGACGCGATCATCGCCTGCCGGACAAACCACAAACCGGTCAGCGAACATCTCGATGCTGTGCCGATTGATTCGCCGCTGGCCGCCATGTCGCAACCATACGCCGCGGGCCGCAACACCCGCTACAAACACATGATGAGCCGTCTGCTCCAGGCGTTCACGACTGCCGAATCCCGGGAGCGTCTTGAAACCGTCGGTTTCGGCTGGCGGTTCCAGTCGAAACCCAATCCATGAGTTCCGCCCCCCAGACTCCCGCGCGCTCCGGGCGCGACTGGCCGTTCTTCGCGGGGCTGATCATCCTGAGCGGCGTGTACATCGCGCTGATCGTGGCGATGTTGGTGGCTGATTTGTCGTTTACCACGCCGCATCATCTGTTGCGCGCGTTTGCCAGCGCGGAAATCCGCTACTCGGTCAAGCTGAGTTTGATCTCCTGCACGCTCACGACGTTGTTGTCGCTCTGGGTGGCGGTGCCAACGGGCTATCTCATGTCGCGTTACCAGTTTCCCGGCAAACGATTCGTGGATTCCGTCCTCGACATTCCCATCGTGCTTCCCCCGCTGGTAATGGGATTGAGTCTGCTGATCCTGTTTCAAACGCCCATCGGCCGCGCCATCCAGCGGGTCGTGCCGGTCACCTACGCCATTCCCAGCGTCATTCTCGCCCAGTTCTCCGTGGCGTGCGCGTTCGCGGTGCGAACGATGCTGGTGACGTTCGACCAGATCAGCCCGCGTCGTGAACAGGTGGCGCTGACGCTCGGCTGCAATCGCAGCCAGGCGTTCTGGCTCGTGGCGCTGCCCGAAGCGCGGCGCGGCGTGCTGACGGCGGCGACCCTCGCGTGGGCGCGCGCGCTCGGCGAGTTCGGCCCGATTCTGGTTTTCTCTGGCGCGACCCGGATGCGGACCGAGGTGTTGCCGACCACCGTGTTTCTGGAGCTGAGCATCGGCAACATCGAGGCCGCTGTGGCCGTGTCGTTGCTCATGATCATTGCCGCGTTGGCAGTCCTGACCATCGCGCGCACGTTCGGACTGCGCGCACCACTGGAACGCGTGCTGTAACCATGATCGCCGTCGAACATCTCACACTCCGGGTCGGCGCGTTTACGCTGGCGGATGTCAGCTTCACGGTTCCGTCGGGACAATACGCCGTGCTCATGGGCCGCACCGGCACCGGCAAGACAACGTTGTTGGAAGCGATCTGCGGCCTCAAATCCGTCGCCGCCGGCGCGATTCGCTTGAACGACCACGATGTCACGCGGCTCAAGCCCGCCGAACGCGGCATCGGTTACGTCCCGCAGGATGCGGCGTTGTTCAGCACGATGAGCGTGCGTGAACACTTGGCGTTTCCGTTGATGATCCGCAAATGGAACCAGGCGGAGATTGCGCCGCGCGTCGCCGAGTTGGCGGAGTTGCTCGGGCTGACCAAGCTCATTGACCGCAGGCCACTCGGTCTTAGCGGCGGCGAGGCGCAGCGCGTCGCGCTTGGTCGCGCGCTCGCTTTTCGCCCGAGCATCCTGTGCCTCGACGAGCCGCTCAGCGCACTGGACGAGGCAACCAAGGACGACATGTACAAGCTCCTGCTCTCCGTCCAGCAACACGAGCGCGTCACGGCGCTGCACGTGACCCACAACCGCGAAGACGCTGACGAACTCGCCGACGTGATCTTGCGGATTGAAGATGGCAAGGTGATCGCATGACCGCCGAGGAACGCGCCATTTACGAGTGGCAGATGTGGATTCCCGGCTTCGGCGCGGAAGGCCAACGCAAACTCAAGAACGCTTCCGTCCTGATCTCGCGCTGCGGCGGCGTTGGTGGGATGGTCGCTTACGAACTCGCCGCCGCCGGCATCGGCAAACTCGTCATCGCACACGCCGGCAACCTCAAACCCAGCGACCTGAACCGTCAACTTCTCCAGACCCACGCTCACATCGGCCAGCCGCGCATCGAGTCCATCACGCGACGGCTCAAGGAACTCAATCCGCGCCTCGAAATCGTCGCGGTTGCCGAGAACGTTTCGGAGACGAATGCCAACCGGCTCGTGTCGCAAGCCGACGTGGTGGTGGATGCCGCGCCGTTGTTCGAGGAACGGTTCGCATTGAATCGCGCCGCCGTCCGCCAGCGCAAACCGATGGTCGAGTGCGCCATATACTCTATGGACGTCCATGTCACGACGATCATTCCCGGCCGCACACCCTGTCTCCAGTGCATCGTCCCCGAAAAGCTGGCTACGTGGAAACGCCAGTTCCCCGTTCTCGGCGCGGTGTCCGGCGTCGCCGGTTGCCTCGGCGCGGTCGAGGTGGTCAAGCTTCTGACCGGACTCGGCGAGCCGTTGGCCGGCGCGTTGTTGGTGATGAACCTCGACACGATGCGCATCCGGCAGTTGCAAATCGCGCGTGAACCGAATTGTCCGGTCTGCGCTACCGCATCTTGAGACGCAACGCCACGAACGCCGCCACCGCCAGCACGGCGCGCGGCACGTCCCACTCAGTTTTCGTGGCGAAGTGGACGGTCACGTAGAGCAGCAGCCCGACAAACGAACAGAGCGCGCCGGCGATGAGTTTGTTGAACAGCGGCAAGGCGCGCAGTTTGTGGAAGTAAGGCGTCGTTGCCAATACCAACAGGAACGACGGCAGGAACACGCTCACGGTGGCGATGGCGGCGCCGGGCAGGCCGCGCACGAGGTAACCCACGAACGTCGCCGTGATGACAATGGGGCCGGGCGTGATTTGGCCGAGCACGATGCCGTTCATGAACGTGGCGTCGTCGAGCCAGCGGCGGGCGTTGACCACCTCGTGCAACATCAGCGGCACCGACGCGAATCCGCCGCCGAAGGCGAACAGATCAATCCGAAACATCATCGCCGCCAGCCGGAACAATTGACGGTCTGCGAAGAACAGCACGGCGAATCCCGCCGCCGCGACGCCGAGAATCGCCAGCGCTGCGTGCCAAGAATCGCCGCCGGTTGTTCCGGTGTCTTGCGCCGGCGCCGCCAACATCAGGCCGGCCAGCGCGGCGAGCACAATGACCAGAAACGGATGGACGCCCCACGCAAACGCCGCCGCGGCGGCGGCGGAGATGAGCGCGCGCCGCAGGTCGCGCGCGGTTCGTTTCCCGAAAGACCAAGTCGCGTTGGCAACAATGGCGACGATGACGGCGGCCAGCCATTTGAACAGGGCGACAACCGCCGGCAGTTCATGGGTCCGCACGTATGCGGCTGAGAGCGCCAGCATCAGCACAAACGCCGGCAGGCCGAACCCGATGAAGCTGGCCGCGGCACCGGCGACGCCGCGCGTCGAAAGCCCCACGTACGTAGCGGTTTGCATCGCCGTGGCGCCGGGGATCATCTGGCAGAGCGCCACGCCGTCGTCGAATTGGCGCGGCTCCAGCCAGCGTTGTCGCTCGACGGCCTCGCGCCGGATGTACGCCACCATGGCCGGGCCACCAAAGGCGGTGATTCCCAGACGCAGAAACGTCAGGAACAACTGCAAAACCGTTGGCTCTCTGTTTCCCGACATGCCGGCAAGACTAACCTGTTTTTGTGTTGACCGACAGGAGAATTTGCCGTAAAGGGCGAACCTAGGCAGGAACAAACAAACCAACCAACAGGAGGAACCACTCAGATGAAGTCATTCATCGCAGCACTCACCCTGGTCGCTGTCAGCCTTGCGTTTACCAGCGCCAGCTTCGCCGCCGACAAGAAGGAAGGCGCGAAGAAACCAGCCGGAAAGCAACTCACGGGCGTCGTTGAGGCCTGTGACGCCGGGTGCATCAAGGTCAAGGGGCGTCAGGAAACCAAGATGTTCGTCGTTGACGCCAAGACGAAAGTCTCCACCGCCGACAAGAAGGAAGCGGCCATTGGCGATGTCAAGAAAGGCGACAAAGTCACGGTGTTCTTCGCCGAAGACGGCGACAAGTGCATCGCCAAGAGGATTGGCCCGCCCGCCGCTGGCAAGAAGAAGAAATAGTCCCTCGACAGTTATTCACACTGCAACAGGACTGACGCCAACGGGTGTCGGTCCTGTTTGCTTTTCAACGCGTCATTCCATCCTCGAAATCTTCCGCCGTCACCGACAAATCCCGCTGTGCCGGCAACGGATCGCCGACGTTGTCCTCGCTGATCATCAGCAACTGGTCCCGTGTGAACGGCGGCTGCGGCAGCACCCGCTCCATCATCGCCGCCATCGGTCGTGCCACACCCAGTGGCAGGTGCAGCCTCACCCGGCGCAGGCGCAGCAACAACTGCAACTTGTCGTAAAGCTCGTTCCATGTGAATGCCGACGGGCCGCACAAGTCGTAGGTCTTGCCGATGGCAGCGTCGTTGGCCAGCGCCGACACTGCCGCCCGCGCCACGTTCTGCACCGAAATCGGCTGGATTCTCCCGTTGCCGTCGCCGAGCACGACTGCAAAAGGCAGTCGGCGCAAAGTCTTCATTAACACGTTCACCGATTTGTCCTCCGGCCCGTAGATCACTGATGGCCGGACAATCGTCCACGCCAGACCGCTTTGCCGGACCAATTCTTCCGCTGCCCATTTCGTCTGGTGATACCGGCTCCTCGCGCCGGGTCGCGTTCCCAGCGCGCTCATGTGAAGATACCGCCGCACACCGGCCGCTTTCGCGGCTTCCAACACTGCGCGCGTCAACTCGACGTGGACATGCTGGAACGTGTTTGGTCCGCACTCGTGGATGATACCCACCAGATGCACTACCGCCTCCGCCCCGGCGAACGCCTCCGTCAACGACTCGCCCCGCCCCACCGGACGCGCCCCGCTCAACTGCCGCATCAGCTCGCGTCCGACGAATCCCGTCGCTCCCGTGACCGCCACTTTCATGTGCGCTGAAACCCGATCCGACCTCCGATCATCGTCATCTGCACCTCGAACTGCGGACTGAAGATAACGACGTCGGCGTCCTTGCGCGGCTCCAAGCTGCCTTTGCGACCGCTCAAGCTCAGCGCCCGCGCCGGGTTCAGGCTCGCCATCCGCACCGCGTCGGACACCGACACGCCAGCCTTCTTTACCATGGTGCGAACCACCCGCATCATCGTGGCGGCACTGCCCGCCAAAGCCGTGTTATCGGGCAACACACCCACGCCATCGCGCACCACCGCGCGCGTCGCGCCAATCGAGAACTCCGCGCCTTCCGGCAAGCCTGCGCCAGCCGTTGCGTCTGTGATGACGCAAACGCCATCCACGCCTTTCGCGTTGACCGTCATCCGCAGCATCAATCCCGGCAGGTGTTTGCCGTCGGCAATCACCTCGACCATCGTCCGGTCGTCCGCCAGAAATGCCTCCACCGCGCCGGCCACGCGGATTGGTCCGACCTTCGTCACCGCCGACATCGCGCTGAACAGGTGCGTCGCGTGACACAGCCCGCGATCCACCGCCGCCTCGATTTGCTCGCCTGTCGCCACCGTGTGTCCGCCGCACGGCACGATCTCGCGTTCCATCAACGCATCAATCAACTCCATCGCCCCCGGTAATTCCGGCGCCAGCGTCATGTGCGTCACCAGTCCCTCGCGGTCGAGCCACGGCGTGTATTCCGCGGGGTCCGGATTGCGGAGAAATTGTTCCGGTAATGCTCCGGCCATCTTCGGGTTGACGTATGGCCCCTCCATGTGAGCGCCGAGAATCCGCGCGCCGCCGAAATCGCGGTTCATCGCCTGTTGAATCGCGTCCAGCGCCGCGGTCATCCGCTCGCGCGAATCGCAGATGATGGACGGTGTCATGGCCGTGGTGCCGCCGGTGGCGTGGAACTTGGTGATCTCCGCGAGCGCCTCGACGCTGCCCTCCATCGTGTCGCGCCCCATCGCCCCGTGCACGTGAATGTCCACGAAGCCCGGCGACACGAACGCGCCGCCGGCGTCAATCACCTGCACATCGTCCGGCCTGAGCACTTGCGCCGCTGGCTCGATTTGTTTGATGGTGTCGTTTTCAATGACGACGCAATGGTTATCCAACACGTCTCGCGGCGTGACAATCTTTCCGTTTGTGATGATGATCATGGGGGCACTATGGCGATTCGACCGCCTCGTGGCAAGTCCGAACCCAGTAGCCGCGCGAACTGAGATGAAGCGTGATCGCACCGGTTTCTTCGGTGCACAACCAGTGCGCACCGCGCTGTTCGACGCGCTCGCGCAACGCCGTGTCGGGATACCGATGCGCGGGCCAACGGTTCGCGATTTGCACCACCAACTCCGGCCGGACTGCGTCGAGCAACTCATCCGTGCCCGACGGTTCCTTGTTGTGGCTGGCTTTGATGAGAACCGGGCAATGCAGGTCCAACCCGCTTGTCGCCAGCCGGCGCTCGACCGTCGCGCCCGCGTCCGACATCCACAACACGCGCGTCGGCCCGTATTCGAGAAGCAACACCAGCGAGTTGTCGTCGGCCCGCGTCGCACGGGAGTCGCCCGGCGGATTCAGCGCAGTCAGCCGCAATTGTTGAACGTTCCACTGCGTTCCCGCGTGGAGCGCGCGGATGGGAATGCGCCGCGCGTTGGCCTGCGCGCGCCACTGCTGGTACGGCAAGGAACGCGCCGGCATGTCCGACATCACAATCCCGCGCAGCGGAACCTCGGCAACGACGTTACTCAGGCCGGCAACGTGGCCTTTGTCCTTGCAACTCAGGACCACGCTGCCAAGACGATCCACGCCTTGCGAACGCAGGAACGGCAACAGGATTCGTTCACCGCCGCCATCAATCAGAAAATCGTCGCGCTCGCCCGGCAGATTCACAAACGCCGCCACGCCGTCGGGAAGATCCAGCACGGTCAACTCGGCGAACTCCTCCGGTTCCGCCGTGAACAACGCCACGCCCGCCGCCACCGGCGCGCCGATGCCGACCGTCCAGCCGCGCCACCGCCACGGAATCGCGCGCGCCAGTAACACCACTCCGAGCGCGTAGTACGCCGCCGTCAGCCACACCGGCGGTGCCTGCACGTACAGGTGACTACCCGGCACATGACCGAGCCATTCGACGCCACCCGTCATCACCGACAACAAGATGAAACTTGCATTGTTGAACGTCACTGCCAACCACGGCCACAAGGTGTGCGCCAGCGTTGCCATCAGACCGAGCGCTATCACGCCGCCAAGCAACGGAATCACCAGCAAGTTCGCCACGATGCTTGCCGGGGTGAACAGGTGAAAATACGTCGCCAACAACGGCACCAACCCGACCCACGCCGCGATCGAACAACTCAGCAGCCGAATCACTGTGCCCCAAGCGTTGTCCACAGCCCGACGCCACCACGAGATGAACGCGCGCGGCAAGAATGGATCAATGTGAAACAACGGCCGCAGTCGCGCCTCAATCAGCGGCGTCAACACCACAATCGCCGTCACGACTGCGAACGACAATTGGAATCCGCCATCGAACAATTCCATTGGTTCCCACACCAATAGCACCAACGCTGCGACCGCAAGATTGTTCAACCCGTCCGCCGGCCGCAACAGCATCCGCCCGATCAGCCAGACGCTGGCCATCACCAACGCCCGCACCGCGCCGGGATGCGCGCCCGTTGCCCAGACGTACAGCGTCAGCAGCGGCACTGCCAGCAGCGCCGTCCATCGCGTCGGCACTCGCACCGCCCGCAGAAACAGCAACACGACCAACGTCACCAGTCCTACATGCAGGCCGTTGATGGCGAAGACGTGAAATACGCCGGTGCGCTGGAAGTCCGCGTAGGTGTCGGGCGGGATGTCCGCGCGTTTTCCGATCACCATGCCGGTCAGCACGCCTGCCATCTCCGGCTCGTCCTCCAAACCCGTCCGCAGCGCGCGTTCGAAGTGGGCACGCAACCTCAGCGACAAAGCCGTGAGCGGGTTGCCGCGATTGCGCGCGAGCACGGCGCAGGGATCGTTCGTGGCAACGAAGGCCGTGAACGCGATGTGCTGTCGCGCGAGCCAGTCTTGCCAGTCGAATCCGCCCGGATTGCGCGCCGACTCCGGCCGGCGCAACGCCGCAGCGCACTCGATTTCGTCGCCGTACCGCAACGTCTCCGGACCGCTGACCCAGACGCAACCCTCCGCGCGTTCCCAGCCCTCGATTCGCCGCAACGCCGACAATCGCAACTTGAATTTCGCAAGTCCGTCGTCACCAGCTTGCGGATCGCTGACAATCACACCGCGCATCCCGACGCTTTGATCGCGCTTCACGAGATTGACGACATCGTACGGAGAACGAAGCGCCACCGTCTCGCAATACGAAAGCAGTCCGGCACAGAACGCCAGCGCCAACAAAACCGGCAGTCGTCGCCAGAACAGGAACAGCAACAGAACCACAACCGTGCCACTGAGCGCCAACACTGGTGGACAGTCCACCAGCGTTCCCGCCCAGATGCCCGTTGCGAACGTCAATACCAGCCCGACCAACGGTCGTTTCATACCCGCAACGCTCTGAATCTCCCCACCCGAATCGAATTACGGATTGCATCTGTCACAAATCGTTTTGCGCGCGCCACCGAATCCACCAGCGAATGACCAAGCGCCAAATTCGCCGCAATCGCCGCCGAAAGCACGCAGCCGGTACCGTGTGTTTTGACGCCGATCACGCGCGTCGCCGCGAACTCGCGGCCGTCACTCAACACATCCACCGCGCCCAACAAATGTCCGCCTTTCACAAGGAACGCCACGCCGAAGCGCCGCGCCAACGCTTCCGCTGCGGCATGTTGTTCCGCCTGCGTGCGAATCGGTTGGCCCCACAACACCTCCGCCTCGGCGCGGTTCGGCGTCACGACAAGCGCCAGCGGCAACAACCGCGTCGTCAACACGTCCACCGCATCCGGCTTCAGCAATCGCGCGCCGCTGGTGGCCACCATGACTGGATCCACCACGAGATTCCGAAGCTTGCATCGGCGGAAAACACGCGCCACTGCCTTGATGATTTGTGGATGGTACAGCATCCCGGTTTTCGCGGCGCCCACGGGAAACGCCTCCAGCACGCGCTCCATCTGTTGCACCACCATCCGCGGCGATACCGCCTCAACGCCACTGACGCGCGAGGGATTTTGTGCCGTCAAACAGGTGATCGCGGTCGTGCCGAAAACGCCGAGCGCGCGAAATGTCTTCAAGTCAGCCTGCGCTCCTGCTCCGCCGCCGCTGTCTGACCCGGCGACGGTCAACGCCACCGTCGTCTTGCGTCGTTGTCTGTTCACGGCGCGATTCTACCCCGCGCTCCTCCATCGGCAACTCCGAAAACCGCTTCCCGTTGTTTTGTTATAATTATGACAAAAAGTTGGGAGTCTCTCAGGACGCGGCAGACCTGGCGCGGAAACGCTGGCGGGCGGCCGCGTAAAAGGCGCGGCGGGCACGAAGGGCATTCGAGCCGGCGTATTCCGTTGGCCAGAGGCTCCGCGGCAGCAACGGGTCGTAATGCAACGCCTCGGCATAGAAACGGCGCTCGCGACGCACCAAATCAGAGAGCTCGCCGGGAGATTTCGCCTTCGCCAGCGCGCCCCGGCAATCCGCCACAGTGTCGAGGTGCTGCTGATAACGGTCGTTGATGAACTTGAAGTCCCAAGCGCCCTGCATAATCGCGGCGTTGTCGCCGCCGGCGATGCGGCGTGACTCGAACACGACGAACATCTCCGGGTTGTCCTTGAACCAAGCAAGCGATTGCACAAGCTGATGGATCGGATACGGGCGGACCCAGACGCTGTCCTGAAGATACCCGAAGCGATGCTCGCGCAGCCACCGCCACAGCATCATCCTCAATTGCTGATCACGGCTGGGCAGATCAAACAAGAACGTCCGCCAGACGCCATCCCACGGCTTGTCCCAATGAGCCTCCACGTCGGGGAACGGTTCCACCCGGTGCCGCCCGGCGTCGGTGAGTCGGTACACGATCTCACGGGCGACTCGTTCGCGTCGGACCAATCCTTCGGTTTCCCACCGCGAGAGCGCCCGACCCAGCGGGCTGCGACAATGAAACTCCTCGTACCCCGCGCACAGGTTCTGGAGCGTGGGACGGCTGAGCTTGTCCATCACAAAGAATACTCCCTCCAACCACTCGTTCGCATTCATCTCGGTTTGCCTCGCGCGGTTTTCTCCTTTCCCAACTTGTTGTCATAATTATAACAAGATAATGGGAATGGCAAGGGCGGAAAACGATTGCGAACTCAGCGGGTATCGAGTCGCCCGAGCAGCCGCAGGAGGCCGTCCAGAATTGTCAGCGGATGCGGAGGACAGCCGGGGACGAAGAGATCAACGCGAAGTAGGTTGGTCGCGCCATTGTGCTGCTCGGCGTGGTTGATGTATGGGCCTCCGCTGAGGGCGCACGCGCCAACGGCAATTACAATCTTCGGCGCGGGAACGGCGGCGTAGGTTTTCTCCAGCGCGAGCTTCATATTCTCGCTGACGGGGCCGGTGATGAGCAGGCCGTCGGCGTGGCGTGGCGAGGCGACAAACTGAATGCCGAACCGGCCGAGATCGAAGACCACCGTGTTGAGGACGTTCACGTCCGCTTCGCAAGCGTTGCATCCGGCGGCGCTGACTTGCCGGAGCTTGAGCGAGTGGCCGAATAACCGGCGCGCCTTGTCATCGAGCGCCTGCGCGAGTTTGAATGACGGCATCACCAAATCCTCGCGCCGGTGGGCGGCGAGACGGTAATCTTGCGTGAATCGAATCGCGCCGCGCGGACAGGTGTCCGTGCATGCCGTGCAGAACAGGCACCGGCCGAGGTCGAGTTTGTCGGCGGTGATGGCGTCGGTCGGGCAGGCCTTGATGCACTCGCGGCAGCCCGCTGGACATTTCGCGCGCTCAATCACGGGCAGGCCGCGGAACCGGTCGGGCAACGTCGGTGTTCCCTTCGGAAACGCCACCGTGCGGTGGCCTTGTTGCAGTCGGGCGAGCGTGGCTTTCAGCATCGTGTCCTCACAAATCGTGTCCGCAATACGACAGGTTGAAGCTCTTATTGCAGAGCGGAAAATCGGAAATCTGCTGGTCGCGCAACGCCAGCGCCAAGCCACACCAGTTGTGGAACGACGGATCAACCACCTTGTACCGGGCGAACCTCCCCTGCGCATCGGTCAACGCCACGTGGCAGATTTCGCCGCGCCAGCCTTCGACCAGCGCGACCGCCGCCTCGTTCGGCGCGAGCAGTTTCATCTCGATGTGCGTCGGGCCAGCGGGCAACGACTTGAACTGGTCGCGTATGAACGCCACCGACCGTTGAATCTCCAGCCAGCGCACGAACGCCCGCGCAAACACATCGCCGGTATGCCACGTCGAGACCGGCACTTGGAAGAACCGGTAAATGCCGGATGGGAACTCGTGCCGCACGTCGCGTTCGACGCCACACGCGCGCGCCGCCGGACCGACGAGGCCGAGAGCGATGGCGTCGCGTTCCGGTATTGTCCCCGTATGCTCCAATCGCGCCCGGACCGACGACGTGTTCCAGAGCAGATTGGCGGCAACGGTCACGTCGCGATACGCAGCGTCGAGCCGTTCGACGAGTTGCGCGGCGCGGGCGTCGTCCAAGTCGAACGCCACGCCGCCGGGCCGCACGAGGCCGCGGCCAAACCGGCTGCCACAGAGCAGCGCCGTCATGTTCAGGAAGTCGCCGCGGATTCGCCCGCAGTACGACAGCGTTGGCAAATAGCCAACATCGCCCGCCAACGCGCCGAGGTCGCCGGTGTGATTTGCGAGCCGTTCCAGTTCGAGCGCGATGCCCCGCAACGCCTGCGCCCGCGCCGGCACCGACACGCCCGCGAGCGCCTCGACCGCCTCGCAATACGCCGTCGCGTGCCCGATGGTTGTGTCGCCGGCGAGCGTTTCCATGTAATGAATCGTCCGCTTGTCCGGCCCGCCGGCGAGCGCGCGTTCGACGCCGCGATGTTGGTAGCCGAGCGCGATCTCCAGATGAAAAACGTCTTCGCCGTGGCATTGAAACCGGAAATGTCCCGGCTCGATGATGCCGGCGTGGACCGGGCCGACAGCGACCTCGTGGACTTCCTCGCCTTCGACCCGGTAAAACTCCGTCGCATCGGCGCGCCTGCGTACCGGCTTCAGCCACGGATGACCGCGCGGCACGATGCCGGTCTGCTCGAAGATTTCGCGTTCGAACCAATGCGCCTGCGGCAACTCCGGCGTCAACGCCGCGTATTCCTTGCCGACTTCCGCCGACAACACCCGCACCACACCGACGCTGCCGTCGGCGAGCACGGCGAAAAGTTTTGTTCCGTCGCCAAACAATGCCGCGAGTCTTGCGCCGCTGCCGAGGATCGTGTCGCGCAATGCTGCGGGGGAGAGCTGCTCGATCATTGGAGGCCTCCCACGACTTGCGCTGCGTCCTGCAACGCGCGGCTCAAGGCCGGCGGCACATAGACGCCGAGCACCAATACCACTGCTGCCATCGCCGCCGGTGGCAGCACGGCCAGCCACGATTCGCGTTGCGGCGCGCGCCCCGATTCGCCTTGCGCCATCCGCAACACGACCGTCGCCATCCCGATGAAAATCAGCGCAAGCAACGCAAGGTATGCCGCCGCCACGACGCCGCGGCCTTGTTCGAGCGCTGCCTTCAAAACCGTGAACTCGCTCAGGAACGGCCCGAACGGTGGCGAGCCGGTGATCGCGAAAAATCCCGCCACCCACAACACGCCTGACACCGGTAACAGTCGCGACACACCGCGCACTTCGGTGGTGGATTTGGTTTTGTATGCGGCGAGAATGTTACCGGCGACGAGAAACAACGCAGCTTTCGTCAGCGAATGGTTCACCGCATGCAACATCGCGCCGAAGGTCGCCGCGCCGCCCAGTCCGATGCCGAGCGCGAGGATGCCCATGTGTTCAACGCTCGAGTACGCGAGCAGCCGTTTGTAGTCGGACTGATCGAGAATGAACACCGCCGCGACCGCCATTGAGATGAGACCGAACCCGACGAGCAATCCTTGTCCAAACGCCGCCTGCCCGGCCGCGCCGCAAACTTGTTGCGCGCGCAGAATGCCGAGGAACGCGCAGTTCAAGAGCGCGCCCGACAACAACGCCGAGATCACCGATGGCGATTCGCTGTGCGCATCCGGCAACCACGTGTGCAACGGCGCGAGTCCCATCTTCGTCCCGTAGCCGACAAGCAGCAGCACAAACGCCGCCTTCAACCACGGCCCGTGCAATTGCGCCGCGCGCGCCGTCAACTCGCCAAGCACCATGGGCACCGGCTCGCTTCCCGCCTTCGAGGCGGCGACGACGAGAAAGAAGTTGCCGAGCAGCGCCAGCGCGATACCGACGGAGCAAATGAGCAGGTATTTCCAAGTCGCTTCGAGTGACCGGTGATGCCGGTGAAAATAGATCAGCGGCGCGCTCGCCAGCGTCGTCGCCTCGATTGCGACCCACAGCAGACCGAAGTGTTGGCTCACCGTCACGAGCGTCATCGCCGCCAGGAACCACAGCAGGCAGGCGATGAACACGGCCTCCGGCGCGTTCGTGAAGAGCGAGCCGTCCTCGAAATTCTTCTCCGCCCCGTGTGGTTCGCGCGCCAGATACCCCACCCCGTACACCGCCGCGGCGAGAAACAAGATGCTCGTGATGCTCAGGAACAACCGCGCCGGCGCGTCCAGCGCCAGCCAGCCACGGAAGGCCGGTTCTGGCAACAACACCCATACGGCACCGGTCAGGCCCGCGTGCGCGAGTGCCGTCACCACGAGCAACGCGCGACGCGCCCGGTCGTTGCGGAGCGCGACCGCTGCCACACCCGCGATGGCCGGTATCAAGACGAGCGCGAGAATCGTCATGGTTTCCAGTCCTTCAACGTCGAGAGACGGTCCGTGTCAATGTGGTCGAACTCGCGGCTGATGTGGAAGATGGTGATGCCCATCACGAACACCGCGACGAACACGTCGAGCAACACGCCCAGCTCGACCAGCAGGGATATTTCTTTGACCACGCCGACGCCGAACACGTAGATGCCGTTCTCCATCACGAGAAACCCGAGCACCTGACTCACCGCTTTCCGTCGGCTGACAATCAGGAACAACCCGATCAAGATCGCCGACATCGCCACCGGCACCATCAACGGCGAACTCACCGGGTGCGGCAACGGCAACCGTTGTCCCAGCCAGAACGACACGCCCAGCGCCAGCACCCCGGTCAGGATCGAAGTGATCATCCCGACGAACGGCTCGACTTCGCGCCGCACTTCCGCCTCGCGCAAAGCTCGCAGCAGCATCCACGGGAACATCACGCCCTTGATCGCGATGCCGCCCGCCGCCAGCAACCAGACACGCGGCGTCAACGCGTGCCCTGCCAACAGCGGCAGCAAACCCAGCAACAGCCCCTGCCATCCCACCATGCGAATGGACGACCCGAGCCGGCTTGACCCGAGCAGTTTCAGATTCGTCAACACGACGAGAATGAGAATCAGTTCAACGTTCATCGCATCACCAAAATCAACGCCAGCGCCGCCAACGCCCCGGCGCCGACGAGCAATTGCGGCACGCGCAACAACCGCAGCCGGGCCATGGTGGATTCGATCACGCCGACCACCACCGCGAGCGCAACCATCGCCAGCAGGGACAGGAAAATGTTCCCACCCGGCAACACAACGCCGACCAGCAACGCGCCGAGCACCCACAACTTCAGCGCCGCGCCGTACAAGATGAACGCGAAATCCGGCCCACTGTGATCGAGCACCATGACTTCGTGGATCATCGTCAATTCCAGATGCGTGTTCGGGTCGTCCACCGGAATACGCGCGTTCTCGGCAAGCAACACGACGAGCAACGCCACCGCCACCAATGCCCAAGCCGGTCCCGCTGGCGTCACTGCGCTGAGAATTCCGGTGAGCGAAAGACTGCCGGCCTGTCGCGCCAACGCCGCCAGCGCGAGAAACAAGACCGGTTCCGCCAACGCCGAGAACTGCACTTCGCGGCTCGCGCCCATCCCCTCAAACGCCGACCCGGTATCCAACGCCGCGATCACCGTAAAGAACCGCATCAGCCCCAGAAGATACGCGAACAACACCAAGTCGCCGGCAAACGCCAGTGGTGCTCCCACCCCGGCCAACGGCACAATCGCCGTCGCCAACACCACCGCCGCCAGCCCGACAATCGGCCCGGCGCGGAACACCCACGAAGTCGTCCGACTATAGACCGCGCCTTTCCGCAGCAGCTTCGCCAGATCGTAATACAACTGGAACAACGGCTGCCCGTTGCGCCCGGCAAAGAACGCTTTCGTCCGGTTGATCACACCGAGCAACAGCGGCGCGAGCGCCAACGCGAGCAATATGTGGACGGAAGCCATCATGAAAGTTTCCAAACGAGCAGCACCAGCAACGTCAGCGCGATGTAGAGCACGTAGAGTTGCACGTTGCCGTGCTGCAACCAGCGCAACCGGCCCAGCCCGGCCTCGACCAGCGCGAACGTTGGCCGGTAAACTTTTTCACGCGAGACATCCGGAGTATCCGTCGTCAACGCCCCCGTTTCTGGGAAGTAACCGGTCGGCGGCGTGAACTTCTTGCGCGTGCCGAGCAGCGGACGGAACAGTTCGGTCAACGGTTGGGCGAACGACGAGCCGGTGTATTGCATCCGTGCCGTCGGCGCCGCATATCCGCAGTCCCACGTGCCGGTCTCGCCCACGTGCCGCCTCGCCAGTAACGGCCGCCGCACCACCGCCACGATACCGATCAACACCATCGCTACGATACCGGCCCCGCTCACGAACACCAGCGGACGCGCCGCGTCCCACAGCGTCTCGGCGGGCGTCAGCGCCGACACAACCGGCGCAAGCACGCCCAGCGTGAGCGGACTCAGCATCCCGATGGCGACGCACCCAGCCGCAAGCAGCAACATCGGCGCGCGCATCGCCGGCCCCGGTTCGTGGGCGTGGTCGGCGTGTTCGCTGCGCGGTTCACCGAGGAACACCACGCCGAACGCCTTCGTGAAACACGCGGCGGCGAGTCCGCCGATCAACGCCAGCCCGGTAATGACCGCCAACAATGGCACTGCTATTGCCGCGTTGGCGGTCACCCCACCCTTGAATGCGCCAAGATAAATCAGAAACTCACTGATGAACCCGTTCAGCGGTGGCAGCCCCGAAATCGCAATCGCGCCAATAAGGAATGTCGCTGCGGTTGCCGGCATCCGTTTGAGCAACCCGCCGAGATGCTCGATGTCGCGCGTGCCGGTCTCGTGCAACACTGCACCCGCACCGAGGAACAGCAGTCCCTTGAACAAAGCGTGGTTGACGACGTGGAGTAGCGCCCCGGCAAATCCCAGCGCCGCCAGCACCGGCAAGCCGGCGCTCATCCCCAACAAACCGACGCCGATGCCGAGCACGATGATGCCGATGTTCTCGACGCTGTGATAGGCGAGCAGACGCTTCAGATCATGTTGTGCCAACGCGAAGACGACGCCGAGAATACCGGAACTCAGCCCCACGCCGACCAGTACCCAGCCCCACCAAACTGGCGGCGGGCCGAGGAAGGTCAGCACGCGGAGCAGTCCGTAGATTCCGGTCTTGATCATCACACCGGACATCAACGCTGAGACGTGGCTCGGTGCGGCCGGGTGCGCTTCCGGCAACCAGACGTGCAGTGGCCAGAACCCGGCCTTTGTGCCGAAGCCAATCAGCGCGAGCACAAACACCAGCCCCGCCTTGCCGGTGGTGAACCGGTCAAAATCGAGCGAGCCTTTCTCGCATCCGAGCAGGACGAACATCGCCAGCAGAAACGCCGTGCCGAGATGCGTCGCGACGAGATAGGTCCAGCCGGCGGCCCGGACGTCGTCGCGTTCATCCTCGAACGTGACGAGGAAGAACGACGCGAGCGCCATCACTTCCCACACGACGAGAAACAACACGCCGTTGCGCGCGAGCACGACCATCACCATGCTGGCAACGAGCAGGTTGAAGAAGAACCACGATGCGCCGAGTGATTTCTTGCCGCGCCACGGCGTGAGGTATTCGCTGCCGTAAATCGCCGCAAGCGCCGACAACCCGAGAATCGGCAAGAGGAAGAACGCCGACAGCGCGTCCGCCTCGACGTAGAACGAACCGAACGGAACGGCCCACGGCAACTTCAGCGAGACCGTCGCACCCGTCCACAAGACATGCACCGCACCGACGAGACCGATGACACAGCCGGCAACCGTCGTGACCGGACCGACTCGTTCGCGCCACAACGCCGCCAGCCCCCCAAACAGCAGGGCAACCACCGCCAGCAAGAGTAACTGCATTCTACGGAGTTCCCTTGCTGGCGAGCGCGGACTCGACCCGGCGGAGTTCGTTCAAAATTTCGTCGCGCGTGCCCTGCTGGGCAATCGCGTCCTTGCACCCGGCATCCTTCAGCGCGTAGGCCAGCCGCGACAACAAATGCAGATGACCGCGAACCGTTGGACTGATCAACGAGAAAAGCGCGTACACCGGTTTCCCGTCAATGGCGGCGAAATCCACCGACTTTTCCAAGAAACACAAACTGACCATCGGCCGCGGCACGTGGAGCACGATCGGGTTGCGGACATGGGGAATCGCGATGCCGTCGCCGATGCCGGTTGAGGCGAGCGCTTCGCGGGCAACAAGCACGCGGACGAGAAATTCCCGGTCGACTTCCTCCGGCAACTTCATCGTCTCGACGACCGCACGCAGGACGGATTCCTTGTCTGTGCCGCCGACCCGGTAATGAATCCCGCCAGCAAGCAAGGCTTCGCTCAACAACGGCAGCGGCACCCCGGCGGTTTCGGGTTCCTGAAAAATCTGGGGTGAGACATTGATCTTGCGTGAGGTGGCCCATTCGAGCACCTCGGCGCGGTTGAACCGATACTGGCCGCTGACCCGGTAGCCCGGCAGGCTCTGGTCACTGATCCAGCGGTACACGGTCTTTTCCGAGACATTCAGCAGCTCGGCGATATTTTGGACGGTCAATTGCATTTATTTCCACTCATTAGACAATAGTGGACATAAATACAACAACGGCCAGAAATGTCAATAGCTAGAGTGACATCTCCAAAACCTCTCGTAAGTCGTTGGTTGACAACGGAACGGGGTTCCCTTTCATACTGCTCGCCTGTGACGCGCGCTCGATCAACTCCGGAACATCTCCGGAACCCAGCCCATACGCCGACAGCCCCGGCATCTTCAGTTCCCGGACCAGCTCGCCAATGTCGCCGACGATTTGGCGCACTTCGTCGAAGCGTTCCCGGTTCGGAGCGCGACGCTCGTTGACCTGCATTACGTGCGGCAGCAACGCCGCACAGACTGCCCCGTGCGGGGCTTTCGGGAACATTCCGCCAATCGGCGCGGCGAACCCATGCACTGCGCCCAAGCCGGCGTTGGCCAGCGCCAAGCCGCCGAACAAGCTGGCCAGCGACATGTCTTCACGTGCCGCCACGTCGTCGCCATGCTCGAAGGCGCGCCGCAACGACCGGGCTGCGCGCCGCATTCCCTCGCGGCAGACGGCGTCGGTCATCGGGTTGGCTTTGCACGACACGAACGGCTCAATCAGTTGCGTCAACGCATCCAGCCCCGTGCTCGCCGTCACCGACGGTGGAAGGTTGAGCGTGAGCAACGGATCTACGAGCGCGACACGGGCGAGCATGCGCGGGCTGCGCATGCTGACCTTGACCTTGTGTTCCGGCACGCCAAGCACGGCGTTGCGGGTGACCTCTGCGCCGGTGCCGGCGGTCGTCGGCACGGCGACGAAAGGGATGCTCGGTTTCGTAATCGGCTTGCCCTTGCCGACGACTTCGACGTAGTCGAGCGGGTCGCCGCCATTGGCCAGCAACGCGGCGATGGCTTTCGCCGTGTCCATCGCGCTGCCGCCGCCGAACCCGACAACTACATCGCACCGTTCGCGCCGCGCGAGTTCGGTTCCTTCTCGCACGAGCGCGATTGTCGGCTCGCCGGAGACGCTGAACGTCACGCCTGCTGTCGGCACGTCCGACTGGCGATGCACGAACAGGGGGCGCCGGCCAAACCCGGCGACGATTGTGCCAAGTTCCTTTACTCGCCCCGCGCCGAAGACGATGCGCGCGGCGGTTGCGAACTCGAAGGCGATCATGCGCCGACGTTGTACTTCACGCTGGAGCGCGGCTCGGCCATCATCGGGGCGACGGCGTCGCGCCATGCGGCGTAGTGCGCGGTCTCCTTGTGCGCGGCGGGCGCGCCGAGGCTGCGGTAGGTCTCGATGAGGACGAAGCGCGTTGGGTCGTCCTGTTGCTGGAGGACTTCGAAATGCGCGATGCCGGGCTCTTGCCGGCTGAGCCTCGCGTTCTCCAGAGAGGCGGCTTTGAATGCGTCCACGCCATCGGCCTTCACGTGAACGTGAACCAGAACGGTGAACATTGTTTCTCCTCGGTTGTTACCACTGAATGACGCACGAAGCCCACGTGAGGCCGGCGCCGAAAACGACGAGCAGGATCAGGTCGCCGCGCTGGAACCGTCCTTCGCGGGCGGCTTCGTCGAGGGCGATGGCGACGGAGGCGGCGCTGACGTTGCCGTAGCGGTGGAGGTTGATATAGACTTTTTCCTTCGGCGCGCCGAGCCGGTCGGCGAGGGCGTCAATGATGCGGACATTGGCCTGATGCGGGATGACGCATTTGATGTCCGCGATGGTGAGGTTGCACTTCTTGAGGGCCGTCTCGGCAGCGTTCTGCATGGCGATGACGGCGTTCTTGAAAACTTCCTTGCCTTCCATCTTGATGTAGTGCATGCGGGCGCTGACGGTGTCCTTGGAAGCCGGGAACCTGGCGCCGCCGCCGGGGAGGGTAAGAATGTCGGTCTGGCTGCCATCGGCGCCCATACAGGTGGTGAGGATGCCGTGTTCCTCGCCTCGGCTGCGGAGAACGGCGGCGCCGGCGCCATCGCCGAAGAGCACGCAGGTGTTGCGGTCCTGCCAGTCCACGACGGCGGAGAGTTTCTCGGCGCCGATGACGAGAACGGTGTTGCACGAGCCGGAAGTGATGAATTGCTGGCCGATTTCCAGACCATAGAGAAACCCGGAGCAGGCGGCTTCGATGTCGAAGGCGGGGATCCGCCGGAGACCGAGTTTTTGCTGGACAAAACAGGCGGTGTTCGGGAACGGCATGTCGGGGGTGACTGTGGCACACATAAGGAGATCAATCTCATCCTCGCGGACACCGGCTTGTTCCATGGCGCGTCGGGCGGCCTCGGCGGCCATGTCCGAAGTGCACATCCAATCGGGAGCGAGCCGCCGTTCCTTGATGCCGGAACGGGTGGTGATCCACTCATCGGTGGTGTCCACCATCTTTTCGAGGTCGGCATTGGTGAGGACACGGTCGGGAACGTAGGAGCCGGTGCCGACAATGTGGACCGGTCTAACTGATCGTCTGGATTTTGGGTTGACTAGATTCGCTTTGGCGGAGGTTGGCATGGAGTTTCTTGATCTCCTCAACGATGTGTTCGTTAAATTGTCCTTCGACGCACTGGACGGCGAGGCGGAGGGCGTTCTTGACGGCTTTGGGCGAGCTGGCGCCGTGCGCTTTGATGCAGATGCCGTTGACGCCGAGCAGGACGGCACCGCCGTATTCGTCGGGGTCGGCTTTGCGCTTGATCGCTTTGAACGCGCCGGAAGCGAGCAACGCGCCGAGCATGCGGAGCGGGTTCTTCTTGATTTCGTCCTTGATCCAGTGGCTGACGAGTCGCGCGGTGCTCTCGCACGCCTTGAGAACGGCGTTGCCGACGAAGGCGTCGGCAACGATGACATCTGCGACATTGGCGAACAGGTCGTGGCCGTCAATGTTGCCAACGAAATTCAGGCTGGTCTGTTTGAGAAGCCGATGAGTTTCCAGCGTCAGTTCGTTGCCTTTCATTTCCTCGGTGCCGAGGGAAAAGACGGCGACGCGCGGTTTTTTATACCCGACAATCTGCTGCGAGTAGAGGCTGCCCATCACGGCATACTGCACGAGATTGATAGGATGCGCTTCGAGATTCGCGCCGGCGTCCATGAGGACGAAGCGGTTTTCGGGCGCGGGAAACAGGCAGGCGAGACCGGGGCGGTCCACCCCCTCCAGCGTGCGCAGTTTCAAATGCGCCGCTGTCAGGAGCGCCCCGGTATTGCCGGCCGAGAGAATCGCGTCCGCATCGCCGCGTTTGACGATGTCCACGGCGCGGGTCATCGAGCTGTCTTTCTTGCGGCGCACGGCCTGCACGGGCGGATCATCCATGGCGATGACTTCGCTGGCGTGGACGATCTCGATGCGCGCGTCGCGCGGGCCGACTTTGGCCAACTCAGCCTCAACGCGCTGGGAGTCACCCACCAGAAAGAGGCGGGAGATGTGGCTTTGCTCGCGCAACGCTTCCACCGCGCCCGCCACGATGTTCCGGGGCGCGAAGTCCCCACCCATCGCATCTACGGCAATCTTCATCAGAACCGGTTTTTCAAGCGGCGTTCACCGACACGACTTGGCGGCCTTTGTAATAGCCGCACGACGGACAAACGCGGTGCGGCCGCACTTGGGCGCCACACTGCGAGCATTTTGACAAACCCGGCGCGACAGGCCGGTGCGACGCCTTGCGCGTGCGCAGGCGCATCTTGGACATTCGGCGTTTTGGGACACCCATTTGGAAGTTCTCCTACGTTAGTTTCAACTGGTCCAGCGCCTGCCACCGCATATCCCCGCGGGAAACCTTGCAGCCGCAGGCGCCTTCGTTCAAATCCTTCCCGCAAACAGCGCACAATCCTTTGCAGTCGGATTGACAAAGCGCCCGTTGAGGAAGTTCGAGGATAATATCTTCGCGCATCTGGGGCGTCAAGTCCACGAAGTCCTCGCCCGTCAAGTCCTGCAAACAGACAAACTCCGGCACCGACACCGCCCGGCGGAACGTCCGCAGGCACCGGCCGCACCGGAACGTCGCCTCCGTCCGCAACCGGCCCGTCACCAGCAGCGAATGCCCCTGCAATTGCGCGTGCAACCGGTACTCGACAGGCCGTTCGAACACCACGTCCTCGCTGCTCAACTCGATGATTTTGGGCGGTTCGCTCCCCTCGAAGTCCTCGCCTTCGGGCGGAATGCGTTTGACGTTGATCTTCATGGCGACAGTTTTCTCCGCAACGCCGCCAGCACCTCGCGCGGCACGAAACGGCCGATGTCGCCGCCCAGCCGCGCGATTTCCTTGATCATCCGCGAGCTGACAAACGTGTACTCGTCCTTTGGCGCAAGGAAGATCGTCTCGACCTGCGGCGCCAGTTTGCGGTTCATCAGCGCAAACTGAAGTTCGTACTCAAAATCCGACACCGCCCGCAGCCCGCGCACGATCGCGACGGCCTTCTTGCGCCGGGCGTAGCCCACTAACAGCCCCTCGAAGCGATCCACCACCACGCCCTTCACGTCGCGCACCGCCGCCCGCACTAAAGCCTCCCGCTCCCGCGGTGTAAACAACGGGTTCTTCTCCGCATTCTCCGCCACGGCGACGATCACCCGGTCAAACAACACCGCCGCCCGGCGCACCACGTCCAAATGGCCGTTGGTGATCGGGTCGAAGCTGCCTGGATAAATCGCGGTCTTCAAGGTGTCCTCTGGGGTTTCCCCGCCACGATAGAATCGCGCGACCGGCTTTGCAACAGTTTCTTTTCCGGCGGCGCTCAGTACGGCGTCTTGTCGGGCTTCCGATTCCAAGCGGCAAACACCGGCAGCGACTCGGCGCGGAACGCCTGACGCATCGCCACGGTCACTTCCCTGTAAAACCGCGCGTCATCGAAACCGGCGCGCGCCGCGTCGTGGCGCGTGGCGGCGTAATGGACCCGGCGCAGGCGCGCCCACTGGATTGCGGCCAGGCACATCGGACACGGCTCGCAACTGCCGTACAACTCGCAATCATCCAGCCGGAACCGACGCAGCCGCGCGCAGGCGGCGCGGATGGCGTTGACTTCTGCGTGCGCCGTCGGATCGTTGTCGGCCAGCACGGTGTTCTGGCCGCGCCCGACGATTCTTCCGCGGCGGACAACCACGGCGCCAAACGGACCGCCAGTGCCATCACGCACCGCTCGCCCGGCCAAGCGAATGGCTTCGCGCATGAACTTGCGCGTCACGATTTCTTCTCTCCGCGCCAGCGGGTCGTTCCCCAAAGGCCGATGGCGGCGATGACGATCAGCGCCGCGGCGATGAGGTGGGCGATGGTGAAGAAATTGAAGTAGTGAACCGCGTAGTCGCCGCGGACAAACTCGATGGCGAACCGCAGCCCGCCGTAGGCCAGCACGTACCACCACCAGACTTGGCCGTCGAAGCGTTTGCGACGGGAGAACGCGCTGAGCGCCGCGAACAAAACCAAATTGCCCATGGCCTCATAAAGCTGGGTCGGGTGAACCGGCTGGTCGCGCATGAGATGGTTATCGGGGAACTTCACCGCCCACGGGGCATGGCAAACGGAGCCGTAGCAACAGCCGTTGAAAAAACAACCCAGCCGTCCGAAAGCGTGTCCGAGCGCGAGGCACGGGGCAAACAAATCCGCCAACCGCCAAAGCGGCTGCCCACGCTTGCGGGCGAAAAGAATCGTGGCAACAACCGCGCCGATGAACCCGCCGTAAAACACAAACCCCTCGCGCAGCGACCGCAGTCCTTCATGCCGCCAAGCGCCGATGAACTCGTCCCAAAAGAAAATGACGTGAAACAACTTCGCGCCGCCCATGCCGGCGACAATGAGCCAGATGCCGAGGTCGCTGACGGCTTGAGGATCGAGTCCTTCCGCCTTCGCTCGCCGTCCCGCCAACATCAGGCCGAGCAGAAACCCGGCCGCGACAAGCACCCCGTATGTGTGGATGTCGAGCGGGCCGAAGCGGAAAAGAATTGGATGCATGCGGTTAGAACTTCTCGTCGAGCACGATGTTGTTCTTCCGCAGCGTGCCGCCCTCGACGCGGGAGAGTTCGACGAGCGATTCACTGTAGTCAGCCCGCGCCCGGATCTCGGCGGAGCGCGCGGCGGCCAATTGCGACTGCGCCTGCAAGACGAGGAAACTCGTCGAGGTGCCCGCTCGCAGCTTGGTCTCCTCGGCCTTCAGTGATTCCTCCGCCAGCCGGCTCGCGGCGCGGGTGGCGTCCACACGCTTGAGGTTGGTCTGAACCCGGCCGACGGCGTTGTCCACCGCAACAACGATGTTCTGTTCGAGTTGCTTCAACGTCAACAACGCTTGTTCGCGGTCGAGGCGCGCGATGTGGTAGTTCGCGCGGGCTTGTCGGTTGCCAATCGGGAAACTGATGGAGAGGCCAACGCCCCAGGCGTTGTTGTCGTTGCCGAGTTGCCGCGCCGTCAGCGTATGAAAGCCGCTGCCCGCGAGGCCGTTCATCCCGTAGCTGGCCTGAAGATCCAGTTCGGGCCAGAGCTGGTTGCGGTTGTATTTGACGAGAATGTTCTGGCGCTCCACTTCGTGTTTGGCGGCGATGAAATCGGGCCGTTGCTCCAGCGCGGTGCGCGTGCTGCGCGCCGTATCAGCCTCGATCATCTCCACCAGCGGGTAATCCAGTGGAACCAATGTCTCGCTCAGCAAGAAACGCACGTCGCTGCTGATGAGCCGTTTGAGCGCGTTCTCGTTGTCCTTGATGGCGCGCTCGGCCACGATGACCGCTTCCTCCCGCTCCGCGACGCCCGCCTCCGCCTGCGTCACATCCAGCGGCGACATCACGCCGACTTGGACCCGCTTGCGGTTTTCGTCCAAAAGCCGCTTGGCACGGTCGAGATCTTCGCGCAGGGCCTTGTGGTTCTCGATCGCATACACCAGTTCATAATACGCCTTGCTGACATCGCTGATGGTGGTCATCACCAGCAACGCAAAATTCTGGACGGCGATGTCGCGTTTCTTCCGCGCGACGCGGACATAAGCGAGATTGGGGTCGAGGCCGTAGTTCTTCAACAGCGGCTGGGTCAGCGTGATCGCGGCGCTGCCCGTGTACAGGTAGTCGGGATAGCGCGAGCCGCCGGTGCGATAGTCGCTCAGCGAAAGACCGTAGCCCGTGCCCGTCGGCAACGTGCCGGCCAAGCCGAGACTCGGATTGAACTGGCGTGTGACATCGGCATCACCGGTGCTTTGTGGTGTGGACGACTCGTTGTAGGTCGCGCCGGCGACAAACGCGGGGTCGAACACGCCCTCTTGCTGGACAACGCCCCATGTGGCGATGCTGGGATTGATCCGCTCGGCGCGGATCTCCAAGTTGTCGGCCAGCGCCCGCTCGATGCAGGACCGCAACGTCATCGAACGAACCACCCGATTGGATTCAGCAGCTTGCGACAACGTCGCCACCGCGCACAGGCTCACGATCAAGATTCGCGTCTTCATAGCTATCGCGCGACATGATGCCTGAAGACGGCACAAAGTCAATGCGCGCGGCGCACCAGAATTTGCCGGGCGATGTCTGCCTCCAACGCCAACTCCGTTTCCCCAACGCGCACCACAAAGGACGGCTGTTTCTGTTGCAGCGTCACTCGCGCCCCCGCCGTCATGCCGTACACCGCCAACATCCGACTGCGTCCTTCCGCGCCGGGCGCCATGCCGGCAAACTCCACCGTCTCGCCCGCCTCGACTTGCGTCAGGTCGAGCGCGCCGGCACGCTTCTGCGCCTGATGAAACCATTTCGCCAGCCAGCGCAACGGACGCGACGGCTCGGGAAACTCGTACTGGCAGTTCGGACACTTGATGAGCTTGCAGAACTTGCCGAGCGGACAACCGTGCGTGCAGACCGTGTCGGTCTTCTCGAACTTGAACCCGCATAAGGGACATTGAAGAGTCTCGTTCATCTCAGAATCCCAGCAGGTGCACCGTCTTGTCCACGAGTCCGCCGACGAGGAAGGCGAACACGAACACAAACGCCGTGATCCACGCCGCCGTCTTTTTGCCCAGTTCGCGCGCGATCATGAACAGCGTCGCGACACACGGCATGAACAGTGTGATTGTCACCATTGCCACCAACACCTGATGCGGCGTCAACGCCCCGCTCTTGGCCGCATCCAGCAGGAACACCGCGCCGTAATCGCGCCGCAGAAAGCCGACGAGAAACGCTTGGGCCGTTTCCGGCGGCAGACCGAGCCAACCTTTGACCAGCGGCGCGCCGGCGCGCGCGATCTTGTCGAGCAGGTTCAGCTTGTCGAACACGAACAGGATCGCCGTGCCGAGCACAAACAACGGAATCACTTCCTTCAAATACCACTCCAGCCGGGCGAACGTCTTCACCGCGACGTTGCCGAGCAACGGACGCCGCATCGGCGGCAGTTCCAGAATGAAATCGCTCGACTCGCCGCCGAGCAGTTTCGACGCGAGCCAGCCGACGAGAAATGTCACGCCGACCATCAACAGGAACCAGAACGCCGCCGCCATCATCGAAAGGCTCGCCATCATCGCCAGCAACACGCCGAGCTGCGCCGAGCACGGCACCGCCAGCGCCAGCAACAACGTCGTGATCACGCGTTCCTTGCGCGTCTCCAAAATCCGCGTCGTCATTGTCGCCATCGTATCGCAACCGAGACCGAGCACGATCGGCAACACGGCCTTGCCGTTGAGTCCCATCGCCCGGAACATCCGGTTCACCATCACCGCCAGACGCGGCAGATAACCGGAATCCTCAAGCACCCCGAAGAGCAGGAAGAACGTCGTCACAATCGGCAGCACGATGGCAAACCCATAGCTCAGCGCCATTGTGACCAACCCGTACGGCCCGACAAAGAAATCGTGAACGAACCGCGTCACTGGCTGATTCATCGGCAGCAAAGCGTCGGCAAGACGCGTCGCTGCCGGGTTGATGTAGCCGCCGAAGACGGTTTTCTCCAAAAAGTTCACGCAGGCGCCGGCGCCGAACTGGCCGACGAACCAGAAGGTGAACGACAACACCAACGCCACCAACGCCAGCCCCTTGAGCGGGTGCGTCGCCCACCAACCGAGCGTTTGCAGGAACGTCGCCCGGCGCGGACGTACGTGCGAGTAGGTCTGTGCCAGCAGGTCGTTGATCGCCGGTAATGGATCGCCCAACTCCGGTTGTGCGCAGGTCTCCAGACCGCGCACTTCCTCCGACCGAAGGTCTCCTGCTGGGGACGGGGAGACCTGACGGTCAGGCGCCATGGCGGGGTCAGGAGACCCCTGCCAAACACCGAAGTGTGGCACCGAGGCCGCTCCCATGCTCTTCTGCACGAGATGAACGCCGGTGTTCGCCGTCGCGACCGTCGGCACCACCGGCACGCCGAGCAGTTTGCCGAGCTTGCGCGCATCCACGTGCGCGCCGCACGCATCCAACTCGTCCATCATGTTCAACACCAGCACCACGCGCCGTTGGAGCTTCGCGAGCTGGTGCGTCACCAACAGCGCCCGCCGCAGGTTCTTCGCGTCGGCGACCTGGATGATCGTCGCTTCCGGATGATCGCGCACCACGTCGCACGTCACCCGCGCGTCCTCGGTGTACGACGCCAACTCGTTGACGCCCGGCGAATCAATCACTGCAATCTTCGCGCCGTCGAGTGTCATCTCGCCGCGCGTCACCTCGACGGTTGTGCCGGGATAATTCGAGATGACGACAAACTTCCCCGTCAGCTTGCTGAACAGCACGCTCTTGCCGACGTTGGGGTTGCCCACCAGAATTACTGTCTGTTCGCTCATCAATACACAAACGACTCAATTTCGTAGCGCGCAACGTACGGCTTGCCGCGCACCGGGTCAAATTGCAGCCCGGCTCGAATCATTTGTTCTTGGTTCCAAATTTGTTCCGGTGACAACAACGGCGCGTCGTACGCGCTCCCCGGCTTCACCACCAGCGGCGAAAGATAAATGTAGTCGCCCTTGCCGAGCGGCAACGCATTGAGCACCCGCACCGTCTCCCGCACATGCGCCTCCGCGAACCGTTCCCCGCCCGCACCGAGTAACACGATCACGCCGACCGATGTTCCGGCTGCTTTCGCTGCCCTCACCGTCGCCGCGACACTCTCCGCCGTTGCTGGTTTGCGGAGCCAGCGCAACAGTTCATCGCAACCGGTCTCCATGCCGACGTAAACCCGGCTCAGCCGGAGCGACGCAAAATCTGGCTGTTTCGTGAACGCGTCAACGAAAGAACTGATCGGAAAATCAAACCGCGCCCGCAGAATCCGCAACATCTCCATCAGCGTCTCGCGAGGCAACGTCAGCGCGTTGGCTTCGCCGAGGAAGATCGAGTTGCGATGGGTTTTGCCGTGGAAGGCGACGACGGCGTCAACGTGCGCCGCGAATTCCTCCGGTGACTTCGCGCGGAACGGACGGTCCCGGTAGAAATCGCAGAACAGACAGCCCCGGTATGCGCAGCCTTCCGTCGCTTGGAACACGAGCGCGTTGTATTGGTCCGGCGGCAGGATGGCGACGTCGCCGTACAACCCCCGGAAACGGGCCGCGTCGGCGCGCGCGGCGGCAATGTCGAAGCGCGCGGCGAGTTCGAGGAGTGGACGGAACAAATCCGGAGCATTTTCGGGGCGACTAAATTCGATTGTGGGAACGGCCTTCTGGCCGCGACCGGTCGCGACAGGAATGTCGCTCCCACAGAGAGTGTGATAAACGGCGAGCATGCGCTCGCGAGCGCGCTCGATGATCGAGCTGTCGGCGACGATTTCGCGGCGGATGCCGCCGCCCTTGGTGGTGTGGAGGATTTTACCGGAGAGCGAGCGACGGTGGTAGTCGGCGAGCGTAACGAACTTGGTGAACCGGCCTTGAAGATCGTAGTGCAAGGCCACATCATCGCTAAAGGAAAGCGTGAATTCGGTGGGGCTGAGCGCCAAATACACCTTCGAGCCGTCAGTCAGCCGGAGTTGAAGCCCGGCAGTGAACGCAGGCACATCCGCGAGGGAACGGTCGCGTTGGTAGCGAAGAATATCCACGCGAGCAGTCTAGCGTGGCGACGGTATTCCCGCCAGCAGAAGCTATGGGTAGTGGATCTGAATGCGGTAGAACTTGTTCGATTCTGTCGCCGCCAAATCTGTGATGGTGCGCTCGGTGCCGTCGTCGGCAATGTTTGTGTTTGTCAGGGTCTGCCAAGCGCCGGTGAGCAGATTCGTTCGGAACATCGGCGTATAGACACGGTCGTTCCAGCGCGGCTTGAAGATGAGGTTCTTCCTGTTCGCTTGCCCGGCGACCGGTACAATGTGTAGCCGAAACACCGAGGCGGCGTTGGTCGGGTCGAGTCCGGCGGTGTACTTGAACAGGTTGTTCTGGCCGGTGCCGCTGGCGTCCTTGTTCGGTGCGGCGTTCGGATTATCCAAGCCGAAGTACTGCGCTTGCCAAGAGTCCGGGATGCCGTCGCCAGCGTAGGTGCCGTAGTTGTCGGGTATCGTATCGAGCACCAGGAGCGAACCATTACCGGCTACGCCGAGGTACGAGCCGTTGATGGCGGCGTAGGTGGTCGCGTACACGACGGCGGCGGAGGCCACTCCGTTGGCGGTAATGTTGGCCAGTGGCCATGCAGGCGCGATCCAGTTGATCTCGCTGCCAGTCAATGCGGTGACGGTGTTGTCATCCATCGCCGCAGTTCCGCTGAGTTGAGTCGTGGCGTTCTCGTTCACGGCGACGGGGGTGCCGGTCACGGACAACTCTGTCACTTCCGTCAGCAGACCGATATAGCCGTGCCGTGTGGTTGTGCCGTTGGCGCTGGAGACTCCGCCGATGCCGCCGATGCAACCGTCGTGGCAGTAGGCCGCGATGGAGTTGGTTGCGCGGCCGCCTCCGTTGTCCACCGTGCTTGTGACCTCCACTGCGCTGGCTGCGGCAGCGAAGATGACGACGATTATCGTGACAATGGCGCTCATGGTTCGAGCGCAATCCAGTGGATGGTGAAGGCGCCGGGGGATCGGTGGCGCACAAATTTGAGGTCGCCGTTGGTGGTGTCGTAGTAAACGATGGCGGGGCTGCTGTTCACCTCGGCGAGTGAGTTGTGGTAGCCGACTGTGCCAGCAGAGTCCACGGTGACAGGAGTGTTCCATGTGGTTCCGTCAGCATCGGCAGCCGCAACGTGTTTCAGGTCGCCATTGGCGAAGTCGTAGTAACTGACGGCGGGTTTGCCGACGACGACGGCGAGTTGCAGGGAGCGGGTCGTGGAGACGGTCGCGGTATCCAGTGCAATGGCGGCATTCCATGTTCCACCGGTTGAATCGGCGGCACGCTGGTAATAAAGTGTTCCGCCTTGGTTGTAACAAAAGGCCGGACGCCCGTTCACGATGGACAGGTTGGCGACAGTGCCGGTCGCCACGATTTGTCCAGTGGGCCAAGTGGAGCCCGTCGCGTCGTTGGCGCGCGTGTAGAGGATTGTGCCGTTGGGGTTATGATAGAGAATGGCGGGATTACCGCTGACCACTGCCGCGCCAAAAACGCAGTCAACCGACACGATCTCATTACTTTCCACGTACACCGGCGCAGCCCAGGAAGTGCCGCTGGTGTCGTTCGCCCCCGCAAACTTCAGGTCGCCATAATTGCCATCATAGTAGGCAATCGCCGGGTAGCCATTGCCGAGTCGAATCATGGAGTTGAAAGCGCCGACATCATTGAGCGAATCCACCGTGACCGGCGCGCCCCACGATGTCCCGTCCGCGTTGTTCGCGCGGACATATTTCAGATCCTGATTGTCCGCGTCATAGTAGCCGATGGCGGGCACATTGATCTGCAACCACAGCAACGAGGAGTAGGCGCCGACATTGCCGTTGGTTGTGACGCTCACGGGCGAAAGCCACACGGTGCCGTCCATGTTTTGCGCCCGAATGAATTTCAGGTCACCTTTGTCCCTGTCCCGATAACTGATGGAAGGTCGCAGTAGTGACGGGTTTGGCCCGATGTACGCCAGCGACGGTTCCCAGCCCACATCGCCGCTGCTGTCCAAGGTGACCGGTAGCGAGGAATTGCGCCAGCGAACCGTGAAGTTTGTGGCGGTACGACCGAGCACAACCAACGACGAAGCTTCGGCGATGGCGGAATCGCCGGTCTCCAATCCCAGCGTCACGATGGGCGTCGTGTTGAATGGGACGCTGAAGGCAATGTTGGTGGCCGCGTAGTTGAACGTGACCGACAGCGAAGACGATGGAATACTGCCGGAGCGCGGCGGTTTTGCGAGTTGCACGGCATCCACGGCTCCGGTGGCGATCAGCGCCGAGGTGATCGCGCCGGTGGCAATGGCAGACGTGGTGACCGCGCCGCCCGCGAGTTGCGAACTGCCCACCGCGCCGGCAGCGATGTTGACTGTCTGCACCGCGTTCGACGCCAACTGGAGGTTGCCGACTGCGCCTGCCCTCAGTTGTGAACTGCCGACAACTCCGTTGCCCAGGAGCGATTCGTTCAGCGGTTGCCAGACGCCGTTGCCCATGTATTGCAACGCAGCCGTTGTGCCCTGCGCGCCGGCAACGGTCTCGCCCGTCAGTTCTGCGTGGGAAATGTAGATGTAGCCGCGGTCCACCTCGGCGGCCACCACTCTTCCGTCGCCGGAGACGGCGACTTGGCGCCAGTACCGGATATTTTCCTTCTGGTTCCATGTCACGCCGCCGTCAGTGGAGAGATAGATGCGACCGCTGCTTCCGTGCGCATTCGCCATCAATACATTGCCATCTCCAGAGGAAGCCACATACGCCCATGAGTTGGATGTCCCGCGGGCGACCCAGGTCTGGCCGGAATCGCTGGATGTGTAGAGAAACCCTGGCGATGTACCGGCGAGAAGCTTCGTGCCATCTACCGAGGAGGCGATCTGCGACCAGTTATTGGTTGCCCCATGCGCTGTCCAGTTCACTCCGCCATCGGTGGAAGTGTAAATCTGCCCCCCGGAGACGGTCGCAGCCAGTTTCATCCCGTCCGCAGAAGATGCCACGCCAGACCAATTCCGATTCTGTTCCCGGGCAATCCAATTGCTCCCGCTATCGGTGGAAGTGTAAATCTGCCCGCTCCACACTGTCGCGGCGAGATGGGTGCCATCGGCTGATGACGCAATGCTGTCCCAATTACGAACGCTTCCCTGCGCCACCCAATTTGTCCCGCCATCGGCCGAAGTGTAGATTTGGCCGTTGCCAGCGTTATTATTGATAACAGCCAACTTCATACCATCGGCAGATGAGACGGCCAGCGACCAAAAGCCGGTACTTCCCCATGTGATCCAATTGGTGCCGGAATCGTGCGAAATCCAAACCCGACCACCATACGAACCGACCCCCACTATCGTACTGCCATCATAGTCCACAGCCAACCCATACCACGCATCGGAGTTGTTCGCGCAAGGCATCCACGTCTCACCCGGTGTCAGCGCCGCCGAGTAACCGGCAATCGTTTGCCCGACGTTTGGCGCAATTTGCCAGCCGCCGGCGCCGACGCCCGACACGCGCACCACGTCGCCCACATTCGCCGTCGAAGGCAACACCAACTCAGTCAATGTCGCGTTCGTCAGGATGTAGCCGGTATTAGCGCTGGCTGACGGCGTCAGTCCGCCACTGACTTGCCACGGCACGATGGCGTTGGCGAGGTTCGACGCCAGTTGAGAACTACCAACGGCACCAGCGGCGAGCTTGGCACTTGTGACGGCGTTGTCGGCCAACTTGCTGCTCGTGATCGAGCCATCCGGCACGTTCCCCGCCATCAATGCGTAACCAACGGCGACAATCCGTTGATCAGGGCTGAGCAGCATCAGGCCGCTGACGCCGTCGTTGAACCAGACCCGCAGGCGCACGTCACTGTTGGTGAACACGGATGATGGAATCGAATTCATGCCGACGTCGCCGAGCAAGACCGAATACAACCCTTTGGTCACCGGTGCCGCGACCGTGCCGACGCCGTTGCTCCAATACGTCTGCGATGCGCCGTTGTTGACAAGCGCAAATTGAAACTGTCCCGTGCCGGTGAAGTTTGTGCCGCCGACGGCGATACGGCCCTGATAGTTGATCAATTGCGGCACCTCCGCGTGGGCGAACGTGGCCGCAACAAATAGATACACAATGACTGAACGTTTGATTCTCATAATTCGGAGAAAGGTCTTCTCTCCTGAGCCGAAATAAAGCACACACTCGCAGCACTGTCTAGCGACAATCAGGAGTAGGCGGGGCTAAGCGCGAGATAGACTTTTGTGCTGTCGGGAAGACGAAGCTGGAGGCCGACGCTGAATCCGGGCACGTCCGCGAGGGAGCGGTCGCGTTGGTAGCGGAGAATGTCAGACTGGCTGTCCACGCGCGCAATCTAGCGTGAGGCGCGCGTTTCGGCCAGCGCAAGCTGGCAGCGGGTTTCGTGACAAAATGAGACTTGAGCTCGTCGGATTGCTGCTGGCCTGATACAAATCTGGCGTGAAAACGCCATGCGTCACCTTGACGAGTATCGCCTTCGTCACTCTCATCACACTGGCGAGCGCTGCCGAACAAACCCCACAGAAGACTGTTTCCGCTCCGAGTGAGGAATCGGCATTGGCTGCAGCGTGCGACCCAAAGGGCTTCGGTGTGTTTACAAATTCGGTCACGCAACTTCTCCGAGGAGCCAGTGATCGAAAGGGCCTTGCGTCACGGTATCTATTCGACCTTCTTAATGACTGTTTTCATTATCTTTCTCCGCAGCTTGAAGCGCTCAAGTTCTTGCGCTCACAAGGAGCCGATGTGAATTATGAAGCTAAGACGGTCACGACTGGTTTCGGTTTTACCACAGTTCTGGAAAATGCGGTTGGTCGTCATAGCCTCGAATTCGTGCAATGGCTGGTTCAGGAGGGTGCCGACGTAAACCACATCAGCGAACGAGAGAAGCTGACCCCGCTCGAAGTAGCTGTGGTCACCGGTGAAGAAAAGGTCATTAGATGGCTTTTGGAGCATGGCGCGATTGTGCAAGAGCAGAAAACAGGTCGTTCGTTATTGGCAACGGCATTAGTCAGAGAGAACCCGGACGCGTTGATTCCGCTGCTCCTGAAGGCGGGGGCTGATCCGTATGTGCGACACGCCGGACGCAAGTCAGCCGTGGACTTTCTTGCTGAAAATCACGATGTCATGCGTCTTCGCCGCCTCGATACCAAGGGTGTATACCGGCAACTACTCGCTCAATACACACCCGCGAAGGACTCTCCGTTCATTGGCATTTGGAAAAACGAAGAAAGCGGGTTTGAGACCTTCAGCCTCATTCTAAACCATGAAGGGCTGGCAATTGTTGGCGCAAGCATCATGCCGTTTGGATTCTTCCCTTGGCGAACCGAAGGCACCAACCGCGCTGTCATCGAAATGATGATCGAAAAGGGAAAGCGTCAGGACATCGTTGTGGAATTACAGGATAGAACGCAACTTCGGGTTGTGTCGCCAGAGGGAATGGGAGGTGGTCATCCGCTGAAGAAACGGCCTGAAAAACCGTTGAGCGTAGAAGAGTATCGCAAAGCGCTCAACTCCGATGAGAAGTGACGGCCGGAACAAAACCGGAACTTCGGCTCCACAGATTCTGTCTCCTGTCTCCTGACTTCTGACTCCTTCCTCCATGTTCTGGTAATGTTCCGGTTGTCAGGACACGCCGATTTCGTCGGCGGTGAGGTAGCAGGCGGGGTCGGGCGCCCAGGGGTCTTTGTGGACTTGGGCGGCGCGGACGCGGAAGCTGCCGCCGCAGATTTCCTGGAACTTGCAAACCGCGCACCGGCCTTTGAGGAGCGGGCGGCGATTGCGGAGGTCGCGAAGGAGCGTGATGTTGTTGTCGGTCCAGATCTGGCTGAAGGGGCGTTCGCGGACGTTGCCGAGGGTGGCGGTCTGCCAGAATTGGTCGGGGTGGACGTTGCCTTGGGTGTCTATGTTGGAGATGCCGACGCCGCTGGAGTTGGCGCCGCCGCCGTTCCATTTCATCCATTGATAGACTTTGTCGGCGTAGGCGGGGTCGCGTTGGCGCAGTTTGAGAAAGATGTAGGCGTTGTCAACGTGGTTGTCCACGGTGAGGATTTCTTTCGAGATGCCGCGTCGGTGAAAATCCTCGGTGCGTTCGAGGATGATGTCGAGGGCGCGGCGGACTTCGGCG
>CAZNOK010000010.1:0-48569 GCA_964574605.1 uncultured Verrucomicrobiota bacterium | reverse complement strand
CCGGCCTCGATGGCGCGCACCATCGCGGTCATCTCGCGGCTGAATTCTTCCGGCGGGTCTTTCACGCCGCGCAAGTGCGAGCCGGGCGATTCCTTCATGTATTTGTGATAAACGCCGCCGCTGTTGATGGCCATGACCATCGGCCCGACGAATCCGTGCTTCCTCCAAAGCCCGATCTTCGCCGCGAGCGCGTCCCACTTGAAATCGAACTTGCCATCCTTGTCCGCCGGTGGCGCCCAGAGCGACAACGTCACGTGGCGCGTGCCGTGCGCGACCATGTCGGCGTGTTCCAACTCGGCTTTCCTTTGCCAATACTCGCGCGAGACATCGTCTTTCGCCTCGGCGACACGGTCGAGCGGATGATGGTAGTAGATGCCGAAGATCTTTGTTGGGTCATCGCGTAACTTGAACGGCAGAATGCGCAGCTTGATCGGCACGACAGCCTTGCCGCTGTCGCAGGAAAACGTCACGCTACCGCGATACTCGCCGGCGGGCGCGTTGTCGGGGATGCGGATCGTCAGCCAGAACCGCGCGTTCTCGTCGGCCTTAAGATTGCCGCCGGTGAACCGCTCCAGCATGTCGGGCACGACCCGGCACCGATAGAGGGTCGTGTAGTTTGGCCGCGCTAGCATGTAGCGGACGCGGCGCACTTCGATGTTCTGCGCCGGCACGGGGCCGATGTCGCTGACAGTGACTTTCGCGTTCGCAAGGTCGCGCAACGGACGGACGATGAAGTTCACCGGCTCGAACTCGCCCGGCGTCGCAAACGCGCGCAGTTCAGGGTTGAGGTCTTCGGAATATGGGTTCGTGTGCGGATAGACGCATTCGAGATAATGTCGCGACCAGACAACAAAGTCGCGCTTCTCGTGCTTTGGCATCGGGCCAGTGGGAGGTTCGGGGTCTTGTTTCCATTTCGCCCACTCCGCCGGCGGCATTCGGAACGTCCATTCCTCGAACGGCGCGATGATTTCCTTTTCAACGCGCGCCGCGTCGGCGCCTGCGGCGCCGCAAGCGCCGTCGGTCCACACCATCACGGCGTTGACGACCCATTTGCTGCGCGGTGTGAATGTGATGGCAAGCGGCCCGGCGGCGCGGAAGCGCAGCGTGCGGAATTGGTAGCAGCCTTCAATCTGGACGCGCTGCGTTTGCTTGCCGACTTGAACGGTGAAGTCGAAATACTGAGCGCGATACTTCGAGTCGCTGGTGCCGCAAACGACATAGACGTTGTAGTCGCCGGGCGGGGCCTTGACGAGGAAGGTGTTCGCGCGTTCGCCGATGATGGCAGCTTCGGTGATTGGATTGGTCCAGATCGGCGGCGGTTCATTGCGACCACGACTCTTGTTCTCGACCAACTCGCGGTAGGCGCGCACCGACGCGGTGAGGCCATCCTTGCTCTGCCAGCCGTCACTCTTTGGCGTGATCTTTGTGAAACCGGTCCAGACCTCCGATTTCTCCGTGCCCATGTTGAAGAGCAACGGCGCGGCGAGCAAGAGCGAACAAAAGAAACTCATGACGTCTTCTCCGGGCTGAAGCAGATGACACGACCGCCTTCGAGTGTGGCGATGACACGGCCATCGCGGGCGATGGCGAGACCCCACGGCACCGCAGTAGCCGGCAATTGTTGCTTCCACAACAATCGTCCATCGCCGGTGTCGTAGGCGGCGAGTTCACCGGGTGTGGCCACGACGACGGCGTTCGGCGCAATGGCAACGGCGACGCTGTCTTTGCAGGCGACTTCCCACGCTGGTTTCACGCGCGGCGGCTGCGGCTTGCCCCACGCGGCACGAAACGTCTCCACCAAACCCGGTTCATGACGTGCAAAGCCGATCAGGCGCTCGTTGTTCAGCCATGCCACGACGCGCTCGCCGGCGGGCGCAAGGAGGGTCTTTTTCAGCACCGTCCAGTCGTAAACCTGCCAGCGCGGATGCGAGTAGAGCGGCTTGCCGCTGACGAGCACCGCGCCGCCGAGACGGTAAAGTTCGCTGCCGCGCGGCGACCGGGCGCCAATGACGTTGTTGCGGTCGGTCTGCCTGGTTACCGCGACGTCATTGAGGCAACAACCGTCGCGCAAATCGTAGATGGCAGGAGAAACGGCGTTGCCGCCGGCAAGGTAAAGTTTGCCGTCGGCGATCATCAACTGGCCTTGCGCGCTGACGCCCGTGCGCGCTTCGGGGTCGAGGTGGCCGGAGGAATTGTTCTGCCAGCGCAATTTGCCGGTAGCGGCGTCGAGCGCGAAGACGTGCGTGCCGTCGTAGTTGACGATGCCGGCGGCGAAATAAGCCACCCCATCGTGGACGAGCACGCCGCTCGCGACGGGCCACGTGGACTGCAACTCGCCGTAAACCGGGATCCGGCGTTCCGCCGGCGCGGCGCGGAACCGCCACAACAGCTTGCCCGTGCGCGCCTCGAAACAATACGCGAAGCCGTCAGCCGAGCCGACAAACGCGCGACCTTGCCAGATC
Source organism: uncultured Verrucomicrobiota bacterium (assembly GCA_964574605.1). GTDB lineage: Bacteria > Verrucomicrobiota > Verrucomicrobiia > Palsa-1439 > Palsa-1439 > CAIKAP01. The sequence goes on along the minus strand of CAZNOK010000010.1, from coordinate 46,107 downwards.
GTCGGCGGAAAACGGACGGCGCCGCCGGTGAACGCTTTCCACGCGGGCTTGCCGCTGGCGGCGTTGAACGCGCGAACCACGCCGTCGGAGCCGCTGACAAACACGAAATCGCCCGTGGTCGTCGGCGCGGTTGGCGTGAACGTACCGGTCGGCGTGAACTCCCACGCTTTGCGCGACTGATTTGCCACGGGCACAGTCGTCGAGGTTGTTGCGGAGTGGTTTGCGCGGAACACCGGCCAGTCGGCGGGCGTTGGCGCGAGTTCGCTCTTCAACTCCGCGACACTCTCTAGTCGCTCCGATTCGGTGGCTTGCTGGCTGAAATTGAAATTGCCCGCCGGGCCGAGCGCGGTGATGCCGTAGAGCGTGAGGTTGCAGTCGCACGTCGAAGGCCACCAGTAGAGCAGGCCGTTGGCGATGGTCACGCCGTCGTGACACTGGGCGCGCATCGGCGAGACGAGTTGCGGTTGTTCCTTGGCGAGGTCGAGACGGGTCGAGCCTTCGCCGGCGCGGAACAAAATCGCATCGCACGATCCCGTGGGTCGGGTGCAGGCGCGCCGGCCGACTTTGATTTCGCTGAGCACTTGGCCGGTGAGCGCGTCGAATTTGCGGGCGGGGTCCTTGTCATTCGCGCCGGGGATGCCGTAGAGCGTGTTGTCGCGCAGGATGAGTTGGTAGTTGTCGTAAGCGTGTTCCCAAAGGATACTCCCGTTGTCGGCGGAAACGGCGAGCAGCTTGCCAACGGGCGGTCCGGCGAAATAGAGCGCCTTGTCACCGGACTTCAGGAACGTCGTCGTGCGCCAGTTCGTGCGGTGGTCCTGGCGCGGGAGCGCCTCGCCGAGCGTGGAGAAAAGCTCCGGCGCGTTCGTAGGCGTCTTGCGCCAGAGCGGCTTGCCGGTCTTGGCGTCGAGGCAAACAAGATACCCGCCAAATCGAAACCCGAAGATGCGGCCGTTCCTCAGGCAAAGCGCACGACTGTCAATCGGCTCGTTCTCGCGATACCGCCAGAGCACTTCCTTGGTTTGCGGGTTGATGGCGTAGAGTGTGTGACCGAACCCCCACACCAGTTCCTTGGCGTTGTAGCCGGGCGAGAGCGGATACCACGGCCAGCCGTGCCGCTCGCTTTTCGTGCGCAACACCGGGTCGCGCAACTCCTGCTCGCCGATGAGCGCGTAGAGCACGCCGCTGTCCAGCGCCATCCATTTCCAGAACGTCGAGCCGGGCCGCTCCTCCGGCACAGTGATTTCGTCGCGCAACTGGCCGGTGGCCGGGTCGAGAAGTTTGCACGATTTGTCGTCGCCGAAAAACAATGTGTCGGGCGTCGCGATGATGGTGTTGCGATGAACCATCAGCCCCGACGGAAGCTGGCGACGCCAGAGCAACGTGCCGTTGTAGCCGTTGAACGCGACGAGCGTGTCGAGCCACGGTTCCTCGCGCTCCTTGAACGCGATATGGCCGAACGCCTTGAAGATGCGGCCTGCCGATGCGACGGCCACCTGCGGCAGCGGCGCATAACGCGGGTCGGCGAGGAACTGCGTCAGGTACGGGGCGCGCGCGATTTTGTCTCGCGAGAGCGGATTGTTGTCTGGCCCGTGGTACGGATGACTCCAGTCGTCCGCGCCATCGAGCGCCGGCTTGGTCAGGCGACGATCACCGACCATTGCCGTTGCGCGTGGTTGCAACACACGCAACACCTCTGCATCCGGAACATTTCCGGAACACACGATGAGCCTGTCAGCGAGATTGTCGGCGAGGCCGATGTGCGAGAGTGGCCCGCGCTCGACGTATATCCGCGAGTTCAACAATCCCGCCGCGTCCGCGAGGCGCCGCACTCGCTCGACGCTCTGAGCGTCCGGCAACTGGCTGTAGATGGTGAACTCGGTTTCGCGCGCGAATTTCAGCGCGCGGCTGCCGTCGGTATCACCCAGCAGGACGCAAACACCACGTTCATTAGCGGCTGCCGTGAAGGTCAGCAGGCACAAGACAACTGTAGCCGCGAGCAGGCTCGCGGCCTTTGGGAGATAAGCGCCCACCGCGAGCAGGCTCGCGGCTACAGGCCCTCTTTCCGAACGCTCACTAATAGTAGTTCTCACGTTCTACCTCCAAGGTGATTCTATCAATCTCACACGGGCCGTCGCTTTGTCGCCGTTGCCAGCGCGAACGGCCAATTCGTAATTGCCCGGCGCAAGTTTCTTGTCGAGGCTGAGCGAGATGCGTTGCGGGCCGCGCGATGCCGGCGTCGTCGAGTGCGCCACGACTTTGCCGTTGCAGCGCAGCTCGCACGCGATCGGAACAGCGTCGCCCGGTTTGACGCCGGAAAGTTGGAACCGCGCTGCTAGCGATCGCGCATCAGTGAATGCCACAGTTGTCTCGGCGGCGAAATCGAGGATTGTCGGTTGCGCGTAACGAAGCAGCGCGAGGTCGTCAATGAAGAGGTCGAGTTTGTCGCCGTGTTTGTAGTCGGACTCCGAGATGTGGAACTGGATGTGTCGAACATCACTGGGCCGGGGAATCCTTGCGATGGGGATTTTGATTTCCACCCATTCATTCAATTTCAGTTCCGTCAGACGAACGCTGTAGGCATTCGCCCTGTCCGGCACATGAAGACCGAGACCGACCGGTTCCCGCGGCAGCACCGGACGCGATGAAGTCGTGTAAACCCACATGTGGAGAAAATCCCACGCCGACCAGTCGCGCGACGGCTCGGTGATGCCGCGTCCAAACCGCGGCCAGCCGATTGGATATTTTACCTCGCCTCCGTGGTAGTCCACCGTGACGTGCCAGTGGAGCGCCGTCGGATTGACTTTCACGCGGGACGGTGAAATCTCGACAGTAGATTCCGCCGGCGACCAGCCCTTTGTCGTCGCGCCACCGAACAACAGTTGTTTCTCCATCACCGGCTCCGCGTGAGCGATGACAGCGACGGCAATGAGGGCAGCAGCGGTTTTCATTGCGGGCACATCGTACCGCGCTTTGCTTTCCATGCAAGCACAGAGCTCTTTAGTAAGTCAGTCTAAATCTACTACTTGCCGTCTTCGACTGCTCTCGGTACTATCCACGCATCTTTAGCACTTTGGACAATTGCAATGACATCACAGGAAAAAGCACGGCTGAGAATTGATGATGTCCTTGATTGAACATGACAAGCAGTGGACACGGTTTCTCGGATCGGAGAACTGCCCGCCGATTTTAGGACTGTCGCCGCTATCTGTGACCGATTCAGAAACAGTTTCTGCATTGGTGCGAAGTCATCTCGCAACAGCCGGGCCTGCTACGTCATTGCAGTTGCTCTTGCGGTTGCTGCGCCTGTATCCAAGCATTATGACCGTCTGGCTGGCGCGCAAGGCAGGAGAAGCCTACGAATTGGGGACATTCTGGGAGTTGTTCGAGGCCAAGTTGGGCATTTCGATTTCACCGAATGACCGGCCCCGGTTCGCGAACGAGTTTCGTCAAACTTGCCGGCGTGTGATGTCTCATTACGTCGAGCCAACCACGGTCGGTTCTTTCAAGTACGTTGAGGCATTTTTGTTTCAAGCGGGATTGCCACTGTGTTTCTGTCAACATTTCGCCAGCGTGCTGCGCGACGTCGAACGCAGGTACGGGTTGCCGGACCCAGAAGCCCCAGAAGCCGGTGACGATTTGCAGGACTCACTTCGTGTAAGTCTGAGGCATGCGCCACCCAACTTGCGGCGTGCCCTTCAGGGACCGGCTGGGCCGTTCATTTGTTCGGGGGCACTGCGCGTCTTGCTGGAGGCCGGGGATGCGAATATCAATCCCGCGCTACGCGAGGCTTTGGAGACGGCCTTCGCCAATCAGCGTGGGGCACAACTGCGTCGCTCGGCGCGTGCGCCGTTTCTGCGGGTCGGTAATGACCTTGGTTCGCTGGAAGTCGTCGGCCCGAAACAGGATGCCGGACTGGTCATGCCGGGGTGCTTGGTGTGGAAGGTTAATGAAGCGCGGTATCCAACGGCGCATTGGGATGAGTTTGTAATGCCGGTCGGGAAGGAGCAGCGGCTAACGGTCGAGCTTCTCGGCTTGCGTGGCGGGCTGGATGTGTCCCGCAATTTCAACTTGCGGCTGGATGACCGGGAACAACCGTTCATGGTGTTTGACTTTACGACTCGAAAACAACGGCGCGTGGAGGTCTCACCATCGGTGGGTTTGAAAGGTGGAAAGCATTGGATACTGCATCCCACCAGCCACACACTGAGGCCAGCGACGACTCGGTTCGAGTGGTTGAACGGTGAGTACGCGGTCTCGCTGTTGGAACTGCGGCCCGGAACGGACGCACAGCTTACCGGTGCGGCAACGTGGAGTTTCAAGGCTGACCGCTCGCCGTTCTGCGAGTTTGACGCCAACGCATTCCCCACCGATGACGGTGAACGAATCTGTTACGGAGCGACGGCGGCAGTGAAGGTGTGGCTTCCTACCGAGGCAATTGAATCGAAATGGGGTAATTGGTCTCTTGAAATCTCGACTAGCGAGAAATCGCATCGGTGGCCGGTCATTGGCGGTGAGCAAGCGGGGGACATGGTGCAGTGCCGCGCAGATGTGTCGCAGTTCTTGGAAGACCTTGGTCCCGGCTTGCATCAATTGACAATTGCGGTGGCACGGTCGGGCCGGAAGCCAGAGTTTGCCCGCGAGTTTTGGTATTGGGTTGGCTTGGAAAGTTACAGTGAGGGAAGCGCGTTCCATCTGGCTGTAATGCCCGTCAACCTTCTCCGGCCGCAGTGCCAAGGATTCAAGATTGCGGGTAACGCTATCACGCATCGGCGCACGGAATCGCCGCGCCATGCGCTGGCGTTTGATCTGAACGGCAACGTCAAGACGTTTCATTGGTTGCAGGCCGGCATCTATCTCGAATCGCTGGAGAAGCGGGCCGGTCAGGCGGTGCAAACCCAGTTCCATCCGCTCGGCGAGCGATTCTCGGCTTCCATTGATTCTCATCGGTTTCTGCGCATCTGGCAGATTCCGGCGATCGAAGCCGAGTTGTTGGTCAACGGGCGACAAGTCCAGTTCATCCCAGCCGGTTCAGAACGGCCTTACGTGGACGTAAGCTTGGCCGATCTTTCGACGAAGTTCCTCAACGGTGGCACGATTTCATTGCGTAGAGGCGGACAGGAGACACTGATCGCTAAGTTCACGCGACCATTGACACCCACTGAGATAAGCCTGAGTTCAAAAGATGGTTATCGCTCACTGCGCCTGAACTTCTTAGACGAAGTGCGGTGGGTAAAGCCGCGAGTACGTGAATTGGTGTCCGGGCGTGTGGTCGAATATTCCGGCAGCGAGTTCGATTCCTCCGGTCACTGCATCTTCACGGCGGAGGAACTGCCGGCAATCGAGTGCTCGAATGTTTCGGAAGCATGGGTGAGTTGGCTGGAGGGACTTGACGCTCTGGCCACCCAAGCAGCACACGCCACAGAGAGCAACCGTGGACATGTGATTACAGTCAACGTGCCCAAGGAAGGGTGGCCGGCTGGCTTGTGGCTCGTGGAATTGGAATTACGGCGAGAGGAAACATCCGACTGGCAACCGTTGATTACCGAGAAGGGCAAACTGATTCCCGTGTTGGTTGCCGGGCCGCGCGAGGAGAACGACAGCCCCCGTCAACGCGCGTTTTGGACAGCCTACGAAGGCCGGCATGACCTTGCCGCCGTATCGTTGCCTGATTTGGGAGCGAGTCCCAACGATTTGTTTGATCTCTTGGGTGATGTGTCACGTTTGGTGGAACGCGGCTTCGCCAAGGATATCCAACTCAAGTTCGCGTGGTTGGAACACTTGTTTCATGAGCTTGGCAGGCTGACCGGCAAGTCGCTTAACACCGCCGACAGCAAGAGCACGACGAAGCTGTTGAATTTGGCCTGCATCGAAACCAACCACGGCAATGCCGACGCCATCTCGCAGCGATCCTTGTTTGTCACCGTACCGGAATTACTGGCCCTGCCGACATTTCACTATGCCAGCATTTCTGCCACGCATCCACTGGCTGAGTCATTGCGCTGGTGTGCCCGGCTCGCAACGCGCGACTCCGTGTTTGATGCCTTTCGCGAGGTGATAGTGGATGCTTTTGCGAATCAAAACGCACCTGCGCCCGAAATGCTCCGCGTCCTACAGTGTTTTGGAAATTTCGCAGCCATTGTCCAGGCCGCCACTACGGAAGGCATTGCGGACGGTCTAGCCCACTTCAACTACAGTCGCTACTTCCGGCAAGTCGTTGGTCCGATCCACGAGGCACAGCCGCAACCCGAATGGGATGATCGGACGGCGCTCAGCCGGGCGCACGTCGAGTGGGCGTTGAGCAAGCTGGTCGAACGACGGCAAGCCGGGGCAACCAATGTCGCGCTTGGAGCAGTCAACGCGCTTCTCGATCAAGCCCCAGCATTCTCCAATTGGCTGCGTTCAAACCTCAGCCAGCACGCGAACCTCATGCCGGCAAATATCTGGGCGCAACCGTGGCCAGTTGTGGCGTTCGATGACGATGACCTTGTCGAGAACTGCTGCCGGTTCGCTTCGATGTTCGCTTTGGCGGCTCGTGCCAGCGGCGCAGAGTGGTTGCGTTTTGAAGATGTCATTCAGTGGTTGACGGTAGGCGGCGTGGCGCATCACTCCGACGAAGCGACCATCGCCACACTTGTTGGTATGGCTGCGGAATTGTTCGGCTACTATCTGATGTTCTGGGAGCTAATGATAAGGACGTATCCCCATGCCTGAAAACAATCCGGTCATTCTCGGCCAGACGATTGAGAACACCATCCGCCGGTATTTGAAAGCGGCATTGCCAATCAGTCCGAAATATCCGCGCCTTCGGCAAGCTGTGAACGACGCTCTCGAACAGCGCGACCTTCTCGTGAAAGGGCCATTCGTTGAAACCCTGCCGGATTACGTGAAGCGGTCGTCGTTGCGTGAAATGATAACCGGCGATTCGCGGCTGCTGCATACAGACTTCGCACAGTTACCGGCCGCCGTTCTGGATCGCCCGCTTCACCGGCATCAAGCTGACGCTTTGGAGGCCATTGTCCGCGATGAGCAGAATGTCATCGTTGCCACGGGCACTGGCAGCGGCAAGACGGAATGTTTCTTGTATCCTATCTTGGATTCGTTGTTGAAGGAAAGCGATCTCAGCCGGCCCGGTGTCCGCGCATTGCTCGTGTATCCGCTCAACGCGCTGGCTAACGACCAGCTTTACAAGCGAATCGTGCCACTGTTCGTTCACCAGTTTCAGGCAAAGGGGATTCGTGTCGGGCGTTACACCGGACTGACCCGGCAAGGCCAGAGACGCACCAATGCCGAGCAGGAATTACTTGCCGCCGATTCATTCTTCCGCGAGGAACTCGGCTGGAATCAGATTCCGCTGAACTGGTTGCTGACCCGCGAAGAAATGCTTGCGACACCGCCGCACTTGCTCATCACCAACTACGCGATGTTGGAGCATCTGCTGTTGTTCCCGAAGAACGCCCCGTTGTTTCAGCAGGACACGCTGCGTTTCCTCGTTTTGGACGAAGTTCACACCTACGCCGGCGCACAGGCGACTGAGGTTGCATTCTTGATTCGGAAACTTCGTCGTCGCCTGAACCTGCCCGCTGAACGCATCCGCTGCATCGGCACGAGTGCCAGTTTCGGCACGGGCACGGACGTGGATAACCAAGTCCTCGAATTTGCCTCCAATCTTTTTGGCGCGCCATTTTCGCGAGTCATTCGTGGCAACCGGCAAGAACACCGGCTACTCCACGCTGGCGGGCAGGACGCATTTTCGTTGCCGGCTACGGTGTGGGTACAGCTTGGCCAAGCCGCCAGCCAAGCGACAGACGACGCCAACGGCGTGACAGGATGGAATGCTGCGGTCGAAGCGGTTGGGCTTGATGGTGGTCTCCGCACTCGTTTGACAATCCAACCCGGTAAGACACTCGCTGCGGGTTTGGCGGAAATCTTCGCGCACTCAACCGAGATTCGCTGTACATCGCAACGGTTATCTGCCGCAAGCACGGTGGCATTCACCGCCCTCGCACGCGAACTTTTCGGGCGGGCGGCGGATGCGGAAGTAGCCTTATCGGGAATGATCACGGTCGGCATCCGAGCGCGGTTACGGCCGGAAGAGTTCTCATTGTTGCCAGCCCGGTATCACTTTTTTACCAACGGAATCGAGAATGTGACCGTGCGGCTTTCGCCAGATCAAGGCGAAGGTTTTTCAGAGGCCCGAATCGGCAGCCAATTCCGCGACGGTGACGCCAACCTTTACCGGTTGTTGGTTTGCCGCAAGTGTGGCCAACCGTATGTCGAAGGATTTCAGATTGGCGACGTGCTGCATTCCCGCAAACCCGAATCCAGACGTTCCAACCGGCAGGTCTTCATCCTGGGCGAACAAGCGCAGACAGTCGAAGACGAAGAAGATGGCGAATCCGCGCAGCAGGAGAACCCGCCGGAGGTGTGGGAGATTCAACCGCTCACCGGTAGAATTTCGCCGCCAAACGGCCCGAAAGTGCGGTTGACGGTCGTGCCGCTGAAAGAGGACGCCGACGATGGCCGCCGGTATCTGCGGAAATGTCCCGCGTGCGGCGGCACTGCCGGCACGGATGCGGAAGTCGTTACCGGCTTCCACCCCGGCGACTTCATGCTGTCGGCTGTTGTGACTGACACGCTCTACCAAAACCTGCAAGCCCGTCCTTCTCCAGAGCCGACGCCCGGCGAAAACCGCCGGCTGCTTGTGTTTTCTGACAATCGGCAGGACGCCGGGCAGTTTGCGCATTCGCTTCAACGCACCAGCGAGGAAATCATGCTGCGCTGGGCAATTATGAAGGTCTTTCGGGAAAACGGCGGACGCCAGACACTCAATTCCTTGCGAGACAACGTCAGCAACATTCTTGAACGCGCTGTTTGCTACTTTGATGAAGCCGGTGAGGTTTTCAGCGTCACGACAGATTTTGAGAACTTCATTTGCGGTAAGATCGCGTCGGAGTTTTGTCTGCCCACGGGTCGCCGCAACTCGCTGGAGGCACTTGGACTGGTGCGTGTCGGTTACGATCCCGGTAGCTTGCAGCGAGCAGGACAGGTGTTCGCGCAATCATTGCCGGATGTTCTCAAGCCCCATGCGACTGCTCTCTTGGAAGTGCTGCTGGAAACAGTGCGCCGACTGCGCTGCATCTCTGCGCCGCCGAATGTTAGTCTTCGTTCGGCGCACATCTGGGGCGAAGAGTTCGTTGGCAACAATCTGCGATTTCAACTCGTGGGCACATCGCCGACAGTCCGTTACGGCTGGCTGCAAGCCGGTCCACAGCCAAACCGGCGCAGCCACTTTCTCAGCGTGCAACTGGGATTGGATCAGGACGCGATTCTCAGGCAAGCGTTTCAGGCGCTCCAGACAGCCCAGATCATCACTCAGGACAACGGCGCGTTCGTCGTGGATGTTCGCCGTCTTGTGTTCACTGACGGGCGAACTGCTCCCTTGTGCCGCTGCCGGGAGTGCGGCTGGCGACAATTTGCTAACGTCCAGAACAAGTGCGCGGCGTTTCGTTGCAAGGGCGAGCTTGAACAAATCCCCGATGAAGAACGTCGCCGCGAGGAAGAACACGGCCACTACTTCCGCCTCTACCTGCAAGACGCGTATGCCGGCAAGGTTGTCCGCGAACACACCGCCGCGATCAACAACCGCATTCGCGAGGAGTTGGAACGGCAATTCAAAGCCGGCAAGGTCAGCATCCTCAGTTGCTCGACCACGATGGAACTTGGTGTGGACATCGGCGACTTGGAAGCGGTCGTTTGCCGCAACGTTCCGCCCGGAATCCAAAACTACCAGCAACGAACCGGTCGCGCCGGTCGTCGCGCCCAAGCCGCCCCGGTTTCCGTGACGGTCGCGCAGAATCGCAACTACGACCAATCCGAGTACCGGCAGGCTGACCGGTATCTTGCCCAGCAACCCCGCACACCGTTTGTTCACTTATCCAACGAACGCCTGTTCCGCCGGCATCAGTTCTCCGTTTTGCTTGGTGGTCTCTTGGAACATCGTGGTGTGGCCGACTCGCAGAGCGGCTCGCCGTCGTTGGTGAAATTCTTCGGCGACGACTTCTCAGAAGCCGGCCAAACATCTTTCCTGGCTGATGCGACCGCATATTTGCAGTCAGATGCAGGTCAGCGTCGCATAGCCGAAGCCTTGGAACTGGCCAACGGCTTACCGGCAACACTCGCGACGACTGCCGAGCAGTTGACCGCGCAGTTTGTGGCACACTTGCAGGAGTGCTGTGACTGGTACGGCGAACGATGGCGATACTACGACCGCCAAGACAGAACCCTACGGGATGACAACCGCACACGTGCAGCCGCGAACTTCTTCCATCGTCAAAAGGAAAAGTGGCAAGAGCAACTCTTGATGAACTACTTCCCACGGCTGGGTTTCCTGCCGACGTACAGTTTCCCCGTCAACAGCGTGCAACTCGAAGTCCTTACCGGTGACAGGCCGCAACGGAACATTCCGCCGTGGGAACAAGACATCCAGTTGCTTCGCGATGCGCGCTTGGGCATCAGCGAGTACGCTCCCGGCGCACAGGTCATCGCGGACGGGAGGGTCTGGACGTCGTATGGGATTGGTGAGTACCCGCGTCATTTCATGCCAACCCGGTTCTATCGCTTATGTCCGCAATGCCACACGGTCGAGTTGCAGGAAGCACGCGACGCCTTCCCTGTCGCGTGCGCCTGCGGACACAGCATAAGGCCCGGAGAAATCCGCGCTTTCATCGAGCCAAAGAGTTTTGTGACCTCCAGTTCCGAGCCGAACGGCAAAGACCCCGGCCTTACTCGGTTGAAGCCACCGCCAGTTCAAGAAGCGCGCCTACTGAGTGCCGCGCCCGACGCTGCGTTCGCGGCAACTCCGACAAACGCGCCAAACACAAGCTGGGCATGGCAGGACGCCAAGCAAGGCCGAATGTTCGTCGTCAATCGAGGGCGCGGCTACGGTTTCGCTCGTTGTCTGTGCGGCTACGCTGTGATGCTCAAGAACCCCGGCGCGCACCTCGTGCAAGTCCAAGCAACTGCGCATCGCACGCCGTACAATCAACCGTGCGACCGCCGGCCCACTCAAATTGAGGATCTCGCGCACGAATTTTGGACCGATGTTCTGCAAGTTCGCCTCGACCGCCCGATCCCGTTACCTGCCAACCTTCGCCCTGAAGAAGTGTTGGATTGGAGCATCAGTTTCACCCGTACCCTCGTTGAAGCGATGCGGCTGGGCGCGACAGAACTTCTCGGCATCAGCCAGCGTGAGATTGGAGGCACAGCTCGCATCCGTTTCTTCGGCCACCCCGAAATAGTGCTTTACGACACCGTTCCCGGCGGTGCCGGATACTGCCACATCCTTGTCACCCGCCATTCGATGCGAGCTTTGCTCCATGCCACACTCGATGCCCTCAACTGCCCCGCCAATTGTAGCCACTCCTGCCGTGCCTGTCTCCAAGGCTACGACAACCAAGCATACTGGGAGAAACTAAATCGCAGGCCGGTTCTCTCATGGTTGTAGAGAACAGTGACGGCGAGTCATTAACAAATTCATTGTTCAGCGTGTCGCTTCCGGCTTTGCCCACGCCGCGCACGCTTCTGCCACTTTCGCAGCGGTGGCGTCGCCGCGGTGGATCAGCAGGCGGTAACGGAGCGTGACGGGTTTGCGGCGTTCGAGCGTCGCGGTTTCGAGTGCGGGCCACGTCGGATTCAAGACACCGTAGTAGCGTGTCAGCCACGTTGTGGGGTGGTTGGGATTCTTTGGGTGGTCGAAGATGGCGACGCCGCTCACGGCCTCGCCCGTTCCGAACTTGGCGGAGAAATCGGCCCACGGCGCGCTCACTTGTACCGCGTCCTTTTCGATGCGGCCCGTCGGCAACGTAATGGAAGCATCGCGGCGGGGTGCGAACCGAAGCGTGAAGCCGCCGTAGCCTTTCTTTCCGTCGGAGCGACCACGTAAGCTGACGGGTTCCTTCTCCGCTTCCAACGTAACCATCACATCCATGAGGCGCTTTTGTTTGTCGGAACGGAAGATCGTCGCGCGCACCGTTTCGCGCACGACGGAACGGTCGCCGATGAACCAGCCATTCTCGACGTCGAGCACGGCGCAGTCCGTCTTCGTCTCGCGTGCGATCCATCGTTTGAACCGTTGCTGCATTCCGACACAGCCCCACGGGTCGTATGTCTTGCCATCCACGGTGACTTCCGGCCAGCCCCAGAACAAGCCGCGATGATGGTAATGATCTTTCGGGAAATCATCGGTGATGACCACGCCGTCGAGGTCGTAGATCGGATGGAAGTAGTCGGCCCGACGATATTGTTCCTTCACGCCCTCCTTGAGTTGCAGGCCGTGGTTGAACACGAGCACGGGTTTCCCGTTCTCAGTCAACTCCAGTTTGCCGCCAGGTTGTTCGGTCCAGTGAAAGGCAGCCAGAACAAACGCGAGAATAATGTTCATCCGGGCATCAACTCCATCGTCTTCTCGTTATACACCATTCGTCTGCCGGTGAAGAACGCTTCGGCGGCCATGCAGCAGGCGACGGAGTGCCGGTAGCCGGCCTCGATGTCGGCAGCGGGCGCTTTGCGGCTGCGGATGCACTCCAGCCAGTTCTTCATGTGCGATTGGTCCGGCAGGCGAGGAAGTTTCTCTGTCTCTTTGATCTTGTCCGGGCCAGCGCCACCATCGCCGCTGACTTCGCCCTTGTTGAAGTCGAGCGTGCCGTTGGTGCCGTGAACGGTAAATGTGGCGCCGGCGCTGTTGCCGAGCGCCATCGCCCAGCTCACGAGGAAACCTTGCGGATACTCGATGAGCGTGTGGAATGTGTCGGCGTGCTCGCGGCCGTCCTTCCAGACGTAGGTGCCGCCGTGCGCGACGCCGCTCTTCGGATACGTCGCGCCGGTGAAGAACGGAATCAGATCGAGATAGTGACTGCCCCAGAGGCCGGGCAGGCCGTTGGTGTAGTCGCGAAACAGATGCCAGCACAAGAACCGGAACGGATCGAATGGTCGCTTGGGCAGGTGCATCTGGTAACGATCCCAGTCAACGTCCTCTTGCTTGATCTTCTTGTGGTCGCGCATCCAGCGCGCCTGATTGACGTTGATGGCAATGATGAAACGGCTGAGCGTGCCAAGTTTGCCGGAGCGCACGACTTCGGCGGCGGCTTGGTATTTGCCTTCACTGCGGTGCTGGGTGCCGATCTGGACGATGCGTTTCTTTTCCTTCACCGCCTTGTAGGCGTCGCGCGCCTGATCGAGCGTTGCGCACATCGGTTTCTCGCAATAGGCGTCCTTGCCGGCGCGCGCGGCGGCGGCGAGGACCGGCGAGTGCGCGAAGTCGGGCGTCGCGATGATCACGGCGTCCACATCGGGCCACTGGAGCGCTTCCTCGTAGTTGCTCGTCATGCGCGGCGCGGCACCGAACCATTGCGCGACGCGCTTGGCCGCCGACTCGCGGTTGGGACGATACACGTCGCAGATGCCGGTGATGGCGGCGTTGCAGTCCTTGGCTACTTTGTTGAATTCGCTCATCAAGCCACCGGCGCGTCCGCCGGTGCCGATACAGACGACGTTGATGCGGTCGTTGGCGCCGGCAGCAAATGTCATCGGCCCCAGTGTCGCGGCGGCCACGGCACCGGCGCTTTGAGCGAGAAAATCGCGTCGAGTTACAGTGAATTGGTTTTTCATGGGTTCTCTTTCTTCTATTGTGATATCGTTGCATTCCAAACAGCGATCTCCAACGGTTGCAGTTGGAATTCGTGAGGCTGGCCGGCCGTGACGGTGATCGTCGGCTTGGCGGTATCGGATTTCCACGGGCTTTTCAGCGCGTACTTGCGCGGCGCGCCGGCGGGAAGCTCGAAGGCTTTGGCGATGTCGAGCGAGATCTTTGCTGGCTGGTCTGACGGATTGCGCAGCGACAGAATCGCTTTGCGCGGCGACCACGAAGCCCAACCGTAAACTTGACCAAGCGCAGGGTCGCCGCCGACCCAATGCGTGTCGGCGAGGACGTCGGCATTGCGGCGCGACCAGTTGGCAGCTTCGGCGAGCGCGTCCCACGTCGCGTCGGTCATCAACGACGGGTCAATGTGAAGCTCCTGCATGCAGGTTCCCGTCGCGAAGTAGGACCGGATTTCGGCGAGCAGGTCAACGGGCTCACGACTGACAGGCTTGGACTTCGGGTTGTACGGATCCTTGAACGCAAACTTGTGAATCATGATTCCGTGGATCATCAGGTTGCCGATGGGATAGAGCGGTCCGGGCTGCAATGTGCCGTGGTAGATGGCGTTGTCGCGGTAGGTGAGCCACTGCTGGCGGTCCGAACCTTTGCCGAGAAAACCGGCGTCGCTCTCCTGCCGCCAGATGGAATCGGACCAGAGCAACCAGAACGGCGACGGCCACGTGCCGCTGGTGGGGTTGAGGAACACATCGGGCTTGAGCCGCCGCAAGTCATCGCAAATGCGCAGCAGCGCCTCGACATCGCCCGGATACGCGCCGGCGCCGGTTCGGGGGCGGGCGGCGGCGAACCCGTCGAACTTGAAGTAGTTCACGCCGTAATCGCGGACCATGCCGAGGCAGGCGTCGCGGAACCGGTGGAAGTAACGCGGCCCTGCCAGTGAAAGACCTGTCTTGCTCGTCTCGAATCCTTGTCGCTGTCCGGCTTCGAGGCGCTTGGCGCGGCCCGAGTAACCGCCCCACGGCGAGAACCAGATACCGACGGCGGAATGATATTTCTCGGCTGCGGCGCGGATGTTGGTGAAGCCCTTTGGAAAACCTTTGTGGAACTGCCACACCAGATCGGTGTCGTCCCAAGCGTGGTCGTGGACGAACGAATCGAGCACGACGCCGCGTTTCTCAACCAGTTCGCGCCCGAAGATGGCGATGCGGTCCAGCCACATTCTTTCCTGTTGCGCGACGAACTGCTCGAATTCCTCCGGCGTGCCGTAGCGCCGGATCTGCCAGAACTTGGCGCCGATCTCGTAGCCGCAGTTGTAGTGGAGGAACGTGTGATACGGCTGCGGTCGTTCCCGCTCCAGGTAGTAGAGGAACGCGCGGCGCATCTGGCCTTCGGGCGCAACGCCGATGACACTGCTGAAGGTCGCCGTCTGTCCTTCTTCGATGGCGACGTTATATGGATAACCGCAACGAATGAGGTCACCGGGCAAGACTTGGTTTCGTGACATCGGGTGCTCGCAGGCAACGAAGACGTTACCGGCCACCACGGGCGAGCCGTCCACGTTGCCGGCGACTTCGGCTTTCGGGGCGGAGAATTCCAACACAGTCAATTCGTTCAGCTCGCATTTTCCGCGAATGACCAACTGTTGGCGGATGTAGTTGGCGCCGTCGCGGAGGCTGGCTTTCCATTCGACCTGAAGTTTCTTGTCGGATGAAACAAGCGTCGCGAAAATCTCAAAACCGTCTTTCAACTTGGTCAGCTTCGGCGCACCGGCCAACCGAAGTTCCGAAGCCTTGATGAGCTTGGCTTGCGACGAAGGCGTCTGCGAGACTTTGAAGGAAAAGCACTCGGCGCCGGAGAGGTTGTCCACAAGCCGCACCGGTTTCAATCGTCTGTTGGCCACTGACCATTCGCAGGCCAGCGATTGGTTTTCCAAGACGAGCCGGTTCCGATTGACTTGCGCTTTCGCTTTGCCGGGCGGCGGACCGGGGTACTCGACCGCAGCAAAGCTGCTCACAGCCATCATCAGCAAAAAGTAGCGAAGCATTCTCATGGCAATGACCTCCGATGGGGGTCTTATAGTCAGCGCGCGCCGGCTTCTCAAGCCGAATCGCCTGTTGTTACTCGACGCCGCTTGACCGCAAGGCCACAATCGCGTCCGCCAATGCGCGGCGGGTCGCGTCCAGCGCGCCCGGTTGTAAGCCGCAAAGGTAATCGAAGTATCGGCCGCCGATTTTTTCGTAATGCGTCTGGCGCGCCGCGCGTGCGCGGGCCAGCGCGACTGCGTCGGGGCGTTTGGCGGCGCGTTGGATGGCGCGGTCGAGTGCTTCGAGGTATCGCACATCGTCAATGCCATCGCGCATCGCTTCCCAGCAACGAGTCGGGATTGGACGGCCGTTTGCGTCCGGGTAAGCCACTGCGTGCGCGGGCTTCGCGCCGTCGTAAAGCCGGTTGTCCGGGAAATCTTGATACGCCCACGGCGCGGCGCCGAGATAACCGCACGCGTGATTGTAGAGGCCGGTGAGCGCGCGATAATGCAGTGGAAATGGCGTGATTGTGGTCCAGTAGGAAACCGGATGGAACCCTCTTTCACGCGCAGCGCGCGCCGCCGGGTTGTCTTTCCCGTGGAAAACGTAGGCGACATAGACGGGATAATCCACCAACTCCTGCAACGCCTTCTGCGCCGTGCGGTCATTGATGGCGGCCATCATCGGCAGACCCAGCCGGCGGCGGCGCTCGGCTTCCTTGCGGCATCGCTCGATCTTTTCAGTGCCTCGCGGTTCGTCCACGCCGTAGTAGAGCAGGCCGTCGAACCCCATCTTCCTAGCCTGCGCGATTTCTTCGCCGGCTTTGCCGGAGGGCCAGTGCATCAAGCAAGGCGCCTTCGTCATGCCGGCCTCGCGCGCATAGCGCAACGTCTCGAACCCGCCGTACAACGTGACGAAGTTCAGCCCGTGACACACCATGTCCTCCAATTCCGCCCGATACCGTTGCGGTGACACGTAATTCCTGCGATCAGTCTTGGTGGGTTGCGACGGATAGTAAATGCCATAGCGTCCCTCGGCTGGTTGCAATTCGATTGGAAGCACCTCCAATTCCACCGGCAACGCCAGCCGCCGCGTGGCCGCGCCCGCCACCGCGAGCAACAGACTGCCCGAATAGATGCCGGGCGGTGTGGCGGGCGGCACGCGCACCGTGACCCAGAACTGCCGGCTCTGGTGCGCCGGGATGTGGGTCATGCAACGCGAGCTGCCGAAACCGCCTTGATCGCCGGTGGGCGGCAAAGCCGTGCGATCATCGCGCAGCAACAATTCCGGCACGAGCATCATGATGGACGGTTGATGGAAAATCGTGGCTTTTCGCTCGCGCACATGGACCACCCGCAAATCCACTTCCGACAGCGTCGCCTTGCCCGGCCCCATCAATGGCGACAGCGACACGACAAACTCTTCCGCCGCCTCCAACGCGCGCACCGCGAATGTGCCGGCAACAAATTGATTGGCCGCGCCCCACAATCGCAGCCGCTCCATTGTCTCCGTCGTCCGTGGCAGCCAGTCGTAAAGCACTTCCTCCTCGCGCAACGCCGTTCCAACAACGAACCCGCGTTCCCCTGCCGCCGTGCGCCACGGGGAGTCGTCGCGATAAGTTCGCAGCGCGCGAACACAGGGTTGCTTGACCGGCTCCGGCAACGGCCCCTTCGCCGGCTGCAACGCGCCGTCGCGCGTGAACACCACCGCATCGAACATCGTGCGCGTCACCGTGATGTCCGCGTGATGCCGGCCTTGAGTGACCTGCGTTGCGCCGAGGTGTTTCCAGACGTAGCGACCGCCGCCGGGACCGCCGCGTCCGCCGGTGACGGGTTGCTCGTCAATTGCCACGCTGACGTTCCCGTAACCGCCGTAGTGCCGGACCCAGACGTGATACACGCCGGTGGCCGGAAATTCTGCCACCCAAGTCAACACGGCCGTGGTGTCCCTCACCGTCCACGCGGCGGATTTGCCGGTGGGCTTGGTGCCGCCGTAATCGGCGTTGATCGGAAAGAATCCCCACGCCGGCGTCAACGAATCTGCCGTGGCCCAGATCGTCTCATTTGCGCGCACTGCAATTGTCGTGGACGCCGCCGTGACCAACAGTAGCAGTCGGAAGACATTCATAAGGATCGGTTCGTTGTGGGTGCCTTATAATCCGCTCGTGCCGGCTTCTCAAGCGGAATTGAGATTCGGTGAACCCTTACGGGAGCGATTTCGGCAGGCGAATGATCTTCTTCATGATGTCGTCGCGCTCGAACAACGAAGCTTCGTCGCGATGCGCGAGGTATTCGCGCAGGACGACTTGAAAATACACCGCATTATCGGGGCCTTGGCCAAACCTGACTCGGCCTTCCTCGTAGTCGCGCACGGCGTCGCGATCCGTTGCCAACCGATACCGTTGCTGATGGCGCTGCTGCTGCTCTTGCGGGCTGGTCTTCGCAGCGTCCTCCCACGGGTTGATTCCCGATGCCGGCCAGCCGTGCAACTCGCAGAGTTGCACAACCGGCCGAAGATTGCGAGCCGCGGCATCCAGATACACCGGTTTGGGTGAGACTCCGTGAGCGAGCAGCAGTCCGTGGACATACTCAAGGTTCCAACTCAGCCCCGCTGTCGCCGGGTGAGGGTAGCCCCATCCGCCGCCGGGTTGTTGCACGCGGGCCATCCAATCATTGAGTGCGAGGATCGTCGCGCGGAGACGTTGGTCTTGGGGAGTGTGGCCCAGGAGGTAAGGCAGGGCATTCGCGGCGTATTGCACGATGTAGGGTTTCACGAAAGGCGTCTTGTAGCCGACGGCATCGCTGCCGATGTAAAGCTTGTCACCAACCGCCGGCTTGTTGTTTTGTGTGAACAGCAGGTCCGGTCCTTGAGAAGGTTGCAGGGTTTTCCAGATCCGCACCGCGTTGTCCAGATGCTTACGGTCGCCGGTGTACTCAAACATCTTCACAGCGTCGGCAACCGCCCCGATGACGCGCGCCTCGCCCGTGCCGGCGTTTTGATTGCGGATTGACCAATCCGCGGCGACTTCGGCCGCGTGCCGGTAACGCGGGTCGCCGGTCTCCTCGTACATCAACCAGAAATTGCTCCAGCCTTTGTGGACGTAGATCGGCGTGTTGTCGAACCGCGGGTTGAAGGTTCCGGGCCCGTGCGTGGGCCGGTCACGCCACGCGTTTCCGCGACGGCAAGCACCGTAGTATTTCGGGTTCGGTCCCCAATACATTCCCAAATCGAAATAGTTCCGGCACCAGTCGTGCGCGATGGTTCGCATCCTTGGGTCGCCGCTGCGGAACCAGTCCTCCCAGACATACAACACGTGGTTCAACCGGACCGCCGACCGGTAATCGGGTGTGGTTTGCCGCGGAGACCAACTCCAAGGCATTGAGCCAAGGTCATCTCCTTTCATCTGCATGTCCTGCAAGGCGAAGACAAACTTCTCAACGCAATCGCGGAGCGCAGGATGTTTCACCGTCAACGGGACCCCGGTCCGGTAAACCGCGTCGTACGCGCGCCAGTCGGCGTGGCTGTAAACCGGAGCGTCGAGACGCGCAGCGAACTCGGCCTTCCGCAGCGGCGCAATGGCCAATTCGCTGAATCGCCATGCGCCTTCTTGGGTCATCAACCCTTGCGTCTTGAGGTCTTTCACCGGCTCTGTGCGAACTGACCGAACGACGACGGCATCAGCGGCCCGGTTCACCTCGAATGTTCCCCGGTTCTGACGCAACGCGAGCGGATTGGCGACGCAAGCCGTCGTGCCGTCGCTGAGCGTGATCTGGGCGAGCAAGTCTGCGTTTCCTTTGTCGGCAAAGCGCGAGTTCGGGTCGCGTCCCATCATTCGCGCCGCGCCTGCCGATGGATTCGAGTCTCGCGCACCGGGAGCGGACAACTTCCAACCGAACTCCGGCGTCCAATGGTCGCCCTTGGGTTTCGCTTGAATCCGATGTGTCAACCGCAATTCCCCGGTGCGGAACACCTGCACGTCCCACTGACGATTCCACTTGTTGCCGGCACGGTCGTATCGCAACCACACGAACTGCGTCCCGCAATCGAGTATTTGGACGGCAGCTTTCGGCTGGTCAGGCTCCGGGCCGAATGGCTCGATGGTCGCCAACAGAACATCATCGGCGTTTCGCAGTTCGATGCGATCAGACTTGGGCCAGACTTTCCACCGGTCAGTGGAGATGACGGACGGGACTTGCTCCGCGGCCGGGGCGGCCGGTTTGCCGGAGGGATAGACGCCGTTCTTTGCGCTGCGCGGTTCCAGATGTGTGGGAACGCTCAGCATGACCCGTCGGATTGAGCCATCGGGGTGGCGTGTGATGACTCTCGTTTGCACCGACACGGGTTTGCCATCGAGGAGCACCTCCAATGGCGGTTCACCGACGAGCCGGCCAGCCGGCACCGGAAGTGAGACCCGTGCCACGGCAGACACCGGCAACGATGCCGGATTGAAAATGGTGAAATGGATTTCCTCTGCGCGTGCAGAGGATAAGGCGATCATCATCAACACGAGCGTTCTGCGACACCAGCAACCGCGTGCGCGGACGGTCCTGAGCATTGCCAATAACCGTGTCATGGGGTGCCAAGCACCTTCAGTACTTCCGCTCGGCCTTCGTTGAACAGATGGATGCCAGTCGCGCCTTGGCTGTACCAGTTCCGCGCCCGGTTGCAGTAGTCCTCGACGCTTAGGATGCCGCGTCGCTTGGCAGGCTGCTTGCCGGCCTTGCGGTTCGCCTCGTCCTGCGGCGTGGGGTCGTGGCCGGAAGTGATGGCTTCCTCGCTGAAGAATACGAGGCAGCCGGTGCCCGCCGCCATTTTGACGAAGGGCGCGAGATCGAAGGTGTAGCCGCCGAGGCCGTACTGGCCCACGACGAGAATGTCAATCAATCGTTCCTTCATCCACGTTTCGACATCGCAGCCCCACAAGCGATACAGCTTGTGGTCAATGCGCACGGACACACCGATGTTGCGGTTTTTCTTTTTCACGGCGGCATCCACGGTCCGTCGCACCTCGCGCATGAAGTCGGTCATCACCCGGCATCGAAACGCGAGCCAACGTTCGTCATCGTCGGGCAGCGTCTTGGGATCAACGCCGTACTTGGCCTGAAAGCCCTTGGCCAGTGGCTCTTCGTAGCCCAGCACGGGCGGGTGACGATGGAAATCAATGTCAATTCCATCCACATCGCGCTGAAGAACCTCGCGCAGAATTGCCAGCTTCAGTTCGCGCACTTCCGGGAACGCGTAGCTCATGCTCACGCGCTGTGTCCCGTTCTTCTGCACAATGCGGAACTCGGGGTGGTCCCACCAGAACTTGCAGTTGTAGAAGTGCGCGATCGCGCCGTCGGGCCAACCGGCAGCCTTAAGCTGATAGCAAGGATTCGCCCGGATTGTGGCGTAACAGAGGATGCCCGCTTCGTGACAGCCTTCCGCCACGCATTGCAGGCTGTCCACGCCTTCGGCTCGCAGCCGTGTGAGCAGTGCCAACAACTTCCGGTCGCCTTCCCTGACTTGGCTGATTGTTTCCGCAGGCGCACCTTCGCCGCACAGCTCGGCCACTTTGGACGGGTAGTTCACCTTCGTGCCCAGCATCACGCCCCATTGGTAAATCCACAGATGAGTGTTGCGAAATCGCTGCGGATGCTTCCGCAGTGCGTCTGCGCTGTTCAATCGCCCGCTGTAGAATCCGCCATGGCCATCGTCGTTCAGAATGATGCGCTTGGGTGCCTGCGGTGGCTGGATTCTCTGAGCATGTACGCCGACTCCCAAGGCAAAAAGCAAACCGGTGTAGAGTAGTGTCTTCATGGTGTGGTGGATTTGGGTGGCACGTCATCCATCTTCTCGCCGCGCGCCCATTGGCCGACGACGACGTGAAACTCCGGCTCGAAGCCGTGTTTCCTGCCGCGCATCACCACTTGCGTCCAATCAAGGCCGCGTGCGCGCGCCTGCTCGTCCACGGCATCAAAAATCTTGTCGAGCGACGGACGGGCGTTCCAAGACGATGACCCGTTTGGGAAAGACACCGTATGCGGTTGGTCCGCGCGCAACAGGAGGAAACGGCATTGTTGCAAGGCCGGGGCGATGAATCCGAATGCGGTGAGAAACATTGCGCCGCCGTCCACGAAATAGAACTGGCGGAAGTGTTCCAACGTAAACTCATCCTTACCGGCAATCAGCAGCGCGGTGGCGTGTCCTCCGTTCGAGGATCCGCCGAGTGTGCTGCGCTCCGCGACGATGCCGGGCACCGCTTCCATCAGTTTGGTAAGCATGGTGCGATAGGCATTCCGCAGGGTTTCAAAATCATCCATACCCATTGCGATTCCGCCGACATATTCCTTGGGATCGAAGACGCGCTGGAATAGCGGCATGGAGACCGCGATAAAATCACGCGGGCCGATGATCTTGCGGGCGAGGGAGACATTGTCCCCTTTTGAGCCGACACCCCCAGCCAGAAACACAAAGAGCGGC
The DNA here is from genome assembly GCA_964574605.1 of uncultured Verrucomicrobiota bacterium. Lineage (GTDB taxonomy): Bacteria > Verrucomicrobiota > Verrucomicrobiia > Palsa-1439 > Palsa-1439 > CAIKAP01. The sequence goes on along the minus strand of CAZNOK010000010.1, from coordinate 23,967 downwards.
CAACGCCCTTCCGTGGTGTAGTTGTCCGGCAACTGCGCAGTCAGCTTCGCAGGTGTGGGGTCTTTTCTGGCCTGCGCGTACACTGTGGGTGGCAAGTCAGGGAAGGTAAACTGGATCACTGCGCCGGGCTTGAGGTTCACTTCGGCGGCATTGGCGCAAAAAATGCCGAGAGCAGAAAGCAAGAAAACAGTTCGAGCGGCAATCTTCATAAACATTGGATTGTTCACCGATGGGACTTTTCGTCAAGGAGTTAACGCCCTCTCTCTCACGGAACATTCAACGTCATGCCGGCGAGCGCGAAAAACGTTTCCGTGGCAATACTTCTGAAGGTGATTTCCTCCAGAATCTTTGAGCCGTCGCAGATCACGTCCGTCATGGTCAGATGGGTGTCTTGATAATACACTTGGTTGTGTCGTGGAACGGGATTCAGTGGATATTCCAGTGTGTTGATGCCGGAGTTCTGGCCAAAGAAATCAAAATTATAAGGGGCAACCAGTTCCCGTCTTTCCTTGCTTCCGTCCGCATAATGCAGTTCGATCTGCACACAGGGGACGTAGCTCTTTTGAGCAAGCATGTAATTAAGGGACAACAGAAAGATTTTGTTCACTTCACGGCCGATTTTGACCGTCAGTCCGGTCGGGATCTCTCGCGGAGGCGTATTGGCGATCATCGCCAGATTCTTCTCGGCCAATTTGCCCTCTGCGCCAACCAGAAACGGAATCCGCCCGACGCGCAGATTTGGCGGCAAGGGCTCCGTCAGCACAAAAGGTTCATAATACCAATACCTGATCTTCTCCGTACTGATCAAACTTGGATATGGATAATACTTTCCATGATCCCATTCCCAACGGTGATTAAAGCAGGTGTTGATGTTCTCATTGTACACGCCGCCGAGATTTACCGGAATCAGTTTGCTGTTTGCCGGAAGTGGGTCGGTTATAGTTTGTGCGCAACTGATTCCGTTATCGGTATCAAAACAGACCGGCTCAACCCAGCGCAGTGATCCTGCCCGGCAGTTCAGGAACAGCGTTGCCCTGCCGCAGCCTGTTTTTGCAAGCTTCATCGCAATACGCCCATCCTGCTGACGGATGTGTGAGAAGAAACCGAAGCGGTCATCCGCTTTAACTTCATCGAGTCCCTTATAAGCGACTTCACAGTGCTCACCTACTTTTACCGCACGGGTCGTCAGCGCCTGAATGCTGTAATCAGAGGAACTGTATTGCATTGTCAATTCTGCGCCCCCGGGCGGCGTGTTGATCATTAGACGGCCGCAGGCGATACCGGGTTCGATGGCAGGCGCCGTCTTCTTCCCGTTAACCTGCAGGGACTTGACAGGCGCAAACAATGGAAGCTCAAGCCGGGCGGAAACTCCCTTGGAAGTTGCGATGTTCCATTTGCCCTTTCCGCTGTTCTCCTCGAATGTTACGGAGAGTCCCGGACGTTCGAACGAGGCTTTCTTCCAAGAGCGGGGAATGTTCGGGCGTACCGTGATATAGTTTTCATCGAGATGCGGGCTGACGCCGAAGATCCCTTCCACCAAAGCCCGTCCCAAGGCTCCCTGGCAGGTGGCGGCAGCAATGCCGCAACCCACACGGTGCGGATTCTGGTATGAATCCAGAAAATAGGCGTCTCCGAACAATGTTGCTTTGTATGCCGGACGGGCATACGAAGACAGGATTCGCGCGCCGTCATCAAAGCAGCCACTCAAAAGCGCCGTCATGCCAATCATAATCCCGTCGCTTGGCAAATTCAGGCCCTGCGTCCAGACACGCGGCCACCAGTCTGATCCAAGCACCCATTTGTTCTTGTCGGAGTCTCCAATCGTGGAATTCTTCAGGAACCAATCCGTGATCATGAACGCCTGATAAGGATCAACCGCACCGGTACGCACCGGAACCTCCACCTCAAGACATTCCGGATGCAGCCGCAGCATGCCCAGCGGGCATTTGGAGCCGAGCATGACCTTTTCTGGAGACCAGAGTTCGCGCTGGATCGCAGAACGAATCCGTTCCGCCTTCGTCCGATACGCAGAGGCATCATCGCGCTTCATCTTTTCGGCGAACTCGGCCATCGCGGCATACGAACGCCAGACCAGCGCGGACTGGAAGACCGAGCTTGGCCCGCGGGAGTCACTGTCGCTCTTGTACTGGTGCAAGAGATCCAAATACAGATCATCGCCATCCGGGTTCAGCACGGTTTCCATGAATTTGACCGCTTTGACCATCGTCGGCCAAAGCTGGCGGGCCGGTTCAAAGTCGCCTGTCCACTTCCAATAATGGTGGACTGCGTCAATATAGGATTCCTCATACATGGTGGGATGGTCATCCGTTTTGAAATCCGCCCGGATCCCGCGCAGAAAGCCGTCCTCCTTCTGATTGAAGGAACGCAACAGCAAATCGTTAATCGCCTCTTTCTCCATACCCAGATTCATGGCAGCGTGCTGATGCCGGTAAGCGAAAATATAGTGCCAGACCCCGTAATATTTGGAGTCATGTACCAGTCCGGGAGGCTGCACCAGCGAGGGCAGCAAATCGTTGGCCGCATAATTCAGATAGGCGGACAGCTTGTGGTCCGGGAGTTCAATCCGGCAAGGCGAACGACGGTAAATTCCATTTGAGCAGGCCGTGGATGACGCCTCAAAAACACTCGCCAGACTGTCTTTGCACCGTGCCATCTTTTTGTCGCCTTCTGCCGTGCAATAAATAAAAGCATCCACAGCCGCGTTGGCTAGAGAACGGCGCAGGTCCTGCGAAACATCCCGGTTGCGCTCAAAAAAATCATTTACCCGTTGGATGATTTTGGGATCGGGCGTGTCCGGCGCGTCCAACAATGCCATGAAGCAGGCGCTTTTCGACTCATTCGGCATCAGGCTGAGCTTCTTTTGCGATGTTCCACCGTCAAATCCAGCGAGCAGGACATAAGCGGCGCTGTGGAGATTATCCAGAGCACATCCGTGGGATGAGCGTTTGGGTTCTACGTTGGTACAGGCGATTTGAAGAAGTCCCGTGTTCTCCGCCGGCAAAATCTCCGGAAGAACCGGCGTCGGACCGGAATAGCCGGCCAGTATCAGCGCCGGTTCCTGCACAACGCCGGAAACATTCCGCAAATCAAGTTTGCCAATCATTCCCGCTCCGCCGGCCGAGACCGGCGGAACGACCTCCAAACGCGCCTTTAACTGTCCGGACGGAGAGTGAAGCAAATACACGACACGGGACGGATACATCAAATAATCATCCACAGGCCAGTCACGCAGCCAGGAAATCTTTCCGTCCAATGCGATGCCGGGCAACAGCGTGGCCAGCCCGGTTCGTATTCCGAACCGAAAAAGAAAAACCGGACTGGACGGACACAGCACCCCGCTTTGACGGAACGTCAGTTCTGCTTCACCGTTCTGACCGGGAACCACGCGTAATAAACCCGAACCGGAATCAACGCGGAAGTGATCCGGAACAGGTTGATGCATCCCGTCCACCCATGGGTGTCCTAAATCCTTTGCGGCCTTGTTCCGGTCCGGATGAGCGCTTATTATCTGCGAAGGATAATAAGCCACTTCCACTCCCGGATTGGCCTGATGACTGAATGCGGCAAACTTAGGGGTTAATGCCGATTCCTCTTTACCGCTGGTGACTTGGTCGGCTGTTGCTCCCACAGCAATGGTTACCGCCATCAATATCACCAGACTTATACATTTCTTCATGTGTATCTCTAAGCGTTTACTGTTTGATCTGAACGTCCTCCAACGTCAGGTGCCGGCAATCTTGCACATCAACCGCACGAACCTTTCCGGCGTCAGGCTGGCGACGCACGTTGCGAAGAAGGGGGCCGTCAATGTGGCGTCCGCAGAACGCGGACCGCTCGTGCTGCTGAAGGGCTGCATCCGCAATATCCACCAACACGTTTTCGAGAGTCACGTCCTTGGCGTGCGCGACGGTGAAGTACGAGGGCAAACGAGCGAAGAGAGTGTCGCGTTCGTCGCGTGTGGTGCGACGTCCGCCGACGGGTTTTGCCCGCTTGGCATAATCGTCGGCCCACTCCACACGGAAGTGGACGTTGCGGAAGGCGAGTTTCTCAATCGGACTCTGCGGCATCCCCTGCACGAGGATGCCGGAGCCGCTGGTGATGTCGAGGTTCTCAAAGGTCACATTGCGGATGCGTCCGATCTTCGAATCGGTGTTCCGTTGCTCGATGTCCATGAACACGGGTGTGACCACACGATTCAGCGGTGCGCAACAATGAATATTGATGTTGGAGAATGTGATGTTCTCCATCGTCGCGCCATCCTTGAGGTAGAACCCGATGCCGGTGTGGGTGTTGGTGATGGTGCAGTTCGAGACCTTGATGTTGCGGAAATTGCCGTGCGATTCAGTGCCGAGTTTCAACGCCGAGGCCGCCGATTCCAATATGCAGTCAGTTATCGTGATGTTCTCACAAGGATACCGCTCCGTCGTTTTGAGCACGATGCAATCGTCGCCGGTGGAGATGCGACAACGCGCGATACGGACGTTCCGGCACATGTCGGGGTCAATCCCATCCGTGACCAACCGCCGGTAATTGTTGCGGATGGTGACGCCCACGATGTCCAGGTTCTCGCAGCGACGGAAGTGGAGTGTCCACGCGTCGCTGTTGCGGATCGTCACGTCGCGCACGGCGATGTCGCGGCAATCGGTGAACCGCAGGATGCCGATGCGGAAGTCCAAGGTCTTGCTTACGCCCCAGCGACCGCCATGATCGGCTGTGGTCTGGCCGTTGATGACGCCTTTGCCGGTGATGGAAATCTTCTTCGCGCCCTCGGCAGAAAACAAATGGCCCCACTTACCGGGAGCCAACGGGCTGCCGGCGCCGCCGGCAATGAAGTCGCACGAATTGGTGCTCACCCAGATGGTCGCGCCGGCATCGAGTTGAATCCTGACGCCGCTGGCGAGCGTGAGTCCGCCGCAAAGGTAATCGCCCGGTGGAAACACGACGGTGCCACCGCCCGCTGTTGCACAGGCGTTGATCGCCGATTGAATGGCAGCGCGATCATTGGTCTTGCGGTCGCCCGTTGCGCCGTGGTCGTGGACGTTGAACGTCCTGTCAGCGGCGCCGACGCTGAAGCCGCCCATCACCACCCAACTGAGAAGGAGAATCAATCGAAAGCGCATGTTTGTCGGCGACATTGTAAAGCACGCGCATGATTACGCAAGACAAGCAGAGGCTTGACTTGTCGCGCGCCGGCGGCTTAGCTCGCGGCCCATGGACTCCACACTGTTCAGTTTTGCCGGCCGCGACATCTGGGTCATCGGCGGCGCGGGCTACCTCGGCCAGCCAACGGTTGAACTCCTCGCCAAACTCGGCGCGCGCGTGTTGTGCGCAGACTTGAAGAATCGCGCCGCTGAATTCGTCTCGGCGAAATTCCTGTCGGACTCCGTGACGCCGGCATCGCTTGACGCCCATGATGCGTCGGCGTTGAAAACTTTCGTTTCCAAGCAGCTCAAGGAGCGCGGCACACCGTACGGCTTGGTCACGATGACGTATGCTGCCACCGCCAAAGGTCTCAATGACCTGACGGGGTCCGATTTCGATGCTGCGAACCACGGCAACCTCACCGCGACGTTCCTGCTCGCGCGCGAGGTGGGCAACGCGATGGCGGCGCGCGGCAGCGGCAGCATCGTGTTGTTCTCCAGCATGTACGGCACCGTGTCGCCCGACCCGCGCGTGTACGAGCCGCCGGCGAACCCGAACCCGATCGAATACGGTGCCGGCAAGGCAGGCATCCAGCAAATGGCGCGCTATCTCGCGGTGCATTGGGGCCGCAGCGGCGTGCGCGTCAACAGCCTCTCGCCCGGTCCGTTCCCGAACCCGAACATCCAGCGTGACAATCCCGCGTTCGTGCAGCGCCTCGCCGTGAAGACGGCATTAGGCCGCATCGGTCAAGCCGGCGAGATTGCCGGCGCAGTCGCATTCCTGCTCAGCGACGCCGCGAGCTACGTGACCGGCCACAACCTCGCCGTGGACGGCGGTTGGACCGCGTGGTGAGTGGCACGGTCAACGCTCACCGCGTTTCGCGTCGCTGCAATCCGTCGGTGAACTTTTTCAGGTAACCGGCTTTCTTCACTTCCGGCAGGTGCGGCTGAAGCGTCTCCCACGTGAAGAACGACGCCCCGTGCACGCCGTTGCGTTTGGCGATGTTCAGGTAATCCTCAATCTCCCGCGTCTCGCGAATGCTGCCGTGACTGGTCTTGATGCCCATGCAGATCGTGAACTCAACCGGACTGTTCAATTCCTTGAGAACGGCTTCCACGTCGCGAAAACGCTCGTCCAAGACCTTGAGATAGTTCTCGCCGTATTGCTCGCGATACGAGTAACCGGTGAGGTTGAGCATATCGAGGTAGCCGCGTTCCACCCATGTCTTCCAATCGCGGGTGCCTTTCAATTCTTTCATCCCCCACATATACGCGGCAAGGCGCGGTGTCGGTTTCAGCGACCGCACCGTGCTGCTAATCTGGCCCACCAGTTCCGTGAGACAATCGCGTTTGTATTGTCGGAATGCCTCGTTGTATTTCGTGCTGCCCGGCCGCCATTGGTCGGCAGGATGCGCCGCATCGAATTTCGCCTGCGACACCGGGTCCATCTGGCGCTCCGAGCCGGGGTAACGGCAATAGTCCATCAAAATGCCGTCAGGACGATACTTCGTCGCAATCTCCGTGAGCACGCTCAAGACCCATTTCCTCGCCTCCGGGTGCCCGGAGGAAATGAACCCCATCGGTTGCCCCGCCTTGTCGCGCAACGCCCATTCCGGATGCGATTTGAGGATGCCCGCCGGTTTGTCATGGCCGCACGCCAGCACGCACATCACCGGATAAATCTTCAGTCCTCGTTTGCGCGCCTCGCGGACCATGATGGCGACCGGATCCCAGTTTCCCCACGGTTTGTCCGGGATCAACTCGCTCGGATACTGGGCTTGTCCTCTGGTGCTGGTGATGAACGGGATCAGGACCCGCAGCCCGGAATCGCGGAACCGGTCCAGATTCTCGATGATGATGCGTTCGCGCGATGCCTCATCGGTCGTGTCGCGGAACCACGACGACAAGTGGATGTACGCGCCGAGAAACGGTTCATCGGCGCCCACGCCAACCACCGCTGACGCAAACCAAACAAGGCACACTATGACGGATTCGCAGATTGATTTTTTCATCGTCTATTCTCCAAAGAGCAACTCATGTGACACCGTCAAGAATACATCGGCTGCTGCATCACGAAAAGCCAAATGTCCGGTGTTAGCGCACCGGAACAAGCCGAGCGTAGCGAGACGCTTGTTCGGCGCAGGTCTCTGACCGCGCCGCTAGCTTGACCGAAGGTCTTCTGCTTCCTATTCTCCCCACTGTGGAACGCTACCGGATTCACGCAGACGCGACGCTTTACTACTGCACGTTCAGCGTGGCGGACTGGCTGCCGGTGTTCGTAAGCGAAAGGCCCTGTCAGATCATTACGGACAGTCTGACCTTCTGCCATCAGCGCAAGCAACTCGGCGTGGATTCGTTCGTCATCATGCCGACACATCTTCACCTTATCGTGTTTGACCGCGAGTGGGATTCCAATCGTCTCCAGCTAACGCTCACGGACTTTCGGAAGTTTACTGGGCGACAACTGGCCCAGTTCTGTCTCAACGCGATGCCATCGTGCTTTGGTGGCGCGTTGGCCGCGGCAGCGGGCGATGACCGTGAACACCGGTTCTGGCAGCCGACGTGTTACCCTGAATTCATCGAGTCGGAAAGATTTCATGGTCAGAAGCGCGACTACTGCTCCGTCAAACCTCATTTCAAGGGTTGCTGTAGCCACGGCGCTCCGCCGCCGTGCGGGGGAAACGCCCCGACAAAGCGGGGCGGCTACAGTTCCGTGCCCTCGCATTCAAGTTTGACGGAGCACTACCTGCACGATAATCCGCGGAGAAAAGGGCTGGTATTGCACCCGTCGCACTGGCGTTGGTCCTCGGCGCGCAGTTACGAAACGGGTGAAGACTGCGGGGTTCCGCTTGCGCCGGTCATGTGGTGAAAGCAGAGGACCCGCGCACAACTTGAGCCCTTTTGGACAGGAGCACCACCGTCCCGGTGGTTTCGGGTAAGACTGCGACCGCCGGGACAGCGGCGTTCCTTTTGTTGACCAGAGCTTTGAACCCACTCAACGGCGGCTTGCTTTCCAGATCAAGAGCTTGTTCTTGAGGCTGACGATGAGTTCCATCGCGCCATCATGATTAAGATCGCCGGCAGTCATGCAGAGGGGAGGAGAGGGGAGTTGAACAACCTCGTCCGCTGCCTTGATGTTGGCCGGAACTGGCCGGCCTTTTTTCTGGAGAAAGACATGGACTCTCTGTTGGTCGGGTTGACAGATGGCGAAGTCGCAGAGTTTGTCGCCGTTGAAATCCGCCGCCACCACGGGGCCACCGGCGTCCTCGATTGTCGCGGTTGGTGTTGCGCTGTCCGTGAAACCGGTCGGGCTGTTCTGGAAGAAGATCACTGTCCGCGACGGCTCGGTCTTGGTCTTCCCGCGCGAGGCGATGATGTCGGGTTGCTGGTCGCCGTTGAGGTCGCCGACGGCGACATTGACCAGCGGTCCGCCGGTTGAAAACGGGGTTCGAAGTGTGACCACTTCCAGCGCGTCCGACGGCTGAATTGTTTTCACCGTCGTGAACGGTCCGTAGTAGAGACGCAATTGGTTGTCGTCGCCAAGCAGGATAACGTCATCGTGACCGCTGCCGTCGAGGTCAGCCAGCCAGGAACGGACGCAGGAGGTTTTGGCGGCTCCCCGGAAATAGCCGGGGGTAAACCGGTCGCCGCCCAGCCATCTTCGCCAGACGGGGCCGACGAGGAAATCGCAGAAGCCGGTGGTGCTGAGCCGTCCGGCGCACAGCCCGCCTTCACGAGGGTCGTTGACATTGTAAGAGCCGTGCTCCTTCTTGAAGTTCTCGCCGGCGAGGTAAAGCGCGACGCGTTTCTTGCTGCGCTGACCAACGGCCAGGTCAGCGGCTCCGTCCTTGTCGAAGTCACCCACCACCAAGCCGGTTGGCCTGACTGGCAGTTCAAAAATCCGGTCGGGAGGCAACGCGAATGTGCCGGCTTTTTGATGCAAGACGATCACACGGCCTGTAAGACCCGTTTTCGCGTCGCCCACGGCCATCGCCAGCGCGAGGTCGGGTTGGCCGTCGCGGTTGAGATCGCCGACAGCGATATGGCTGACCGGCGGAAGACCCTCGATGAAGTCAACACCGGCGGCGGCAGCGCACACCAGCAACATTCCAATCAAGGCGCTATTTCGTTTTCCGAATGATGGCATAACTCAACATGAACCACGGCGGCCCGGCGATGTTGTCGGAGTCTTCGAGGTTCGTGATGGTGAGGGTGTTGTCGTTGTCCTTGAGAAAACGGCCCGGCAACGGGAAAGCGTGCGTGGTCCACTTCTCTTTCGCAAACGGATTGAGACCCTCGAAGACTTGTTTGCCGTTGGCGAGGATGCGGATGCGGCACGGCGCGGACAATTCATGGTCGAGGCCGGCGATGATCAACTCAAAATCCGTTTCGGGCGGTTCCCGCAAGCGAAAGGCGGCCTGCATGGCAGCGACGGCAGAACGCGCGCCATTGATCCAAACAACGTGGCGGCGATCAGCGTCTTTCTTGTAATAGCGCGCGGGACGGGAGAGATGAAAATTGTTGGGAGTCAGAATCAGATCGCGCTTCGAGTCGGCGGCGGCTTCTTTGACGGCAAGCGCCCGCACCAAGCCGTCAATTTCTGTCAGGTGTTTGAGATTCGGGTTCTTGAGCAACCGTTCCAAGTATTGTTTTCGCCGCGCAATGTAGCCGTCAATGCCCACCCAAGGAGTCGTCAACGCCGGTTGTTGCGCCAAAGCCAACAACTTACCGGTTTTCTGCCGCACATCAGCGAGGTTGTTGGCGGCGGCGGCGTTGGGGGACCAACCGTAAATATCCAGGTCTTCCAAAGCACGGCACACTTCCACCAGCTTGGGATAAACATTGGGGCCGACCAATTTCTTACCGGCCTCGACCACCGACTGCGTCGAATCGTAAGCCCGGTGGTTCCAAAGAAAATCCGTCAGTGTCATGTTCACAATCGGAGACCGGTTGTTGAGCGTGAAGAATTCCAAGCCGTCCAAAAACGCAGCGTCATACCAGTTGCGCCACGCCGGGATCGGATCGGTCGGGTAATGGTAATACTCGCCGCCGTGCATGACGCCGAAAGCGTTTTGCCAGAAGACCGGCTTGCGCTGGATCAGGCCGGTAATCCAGCGCAGATCTTCGGGAGTTACCTTGCCGGACTTCACGCGCGGCCCGGTCCAATAGATGTGAATACCTTTCGGCAACCGGTGGCCGAGCGCGGCAAGATATTCGTCGCGCGATTCTCCATACACGCCGCTGCTATTGCTGGCCGGTCCCCAGTAGAACGGCGGGCAGAACAGAATCTTGAAGTGGGGATGTTTGACGGCGACGGCGGCATAGAGTTTGTTGAGAAAAAAGATGTCAGCCTCGCGGGCCGTGCCGAAATCGTGTTTGTCATCGGCACTGATCGGGAAACGAATGTCATCGTAAAGCAGACAAAGATTGCCGCCGGCCGCAGCCAGCGGTTCCGCCACGCGCAGCACGATTTGGAAATCCTTGTCCGACTTCGAGCGGATTGTCGTTGCCGGGTCGGTGGTTATGCATCGGAACGATTCATACCACTCGACACCGAGCGGATTGAGCAACGCGGCGATCTTCGGCAACCGTTGTTTCCATTCGTCCAATGTCTGTTCGTTGCGCCATGCGGATCCTTTCCGACCGCGCAGCGCGGAACTGATGCGATAGACAACCACATTTGGCCGGCAGAGGTGAATGGCGAGCCATGTCAGTTTCAGGCTCTCGTCGTCAGCCATTGCCGTGAATGCGCGTTTGCCCGGCGCGTCAGGCCAGTCGAGCACCTTCGCCTTGCGGGCGACTGGCCGTCCATCGCGCTGGGTCACAAGTTGGTTGAACGAGGTGATGGCCCACAACAATCCCAAACGGTCGCGCGCCTTGAGGATGAAGGCCGGGGTTTGAGCCTTGGCCGCGGTCGTCAGGAGGTATGCTTCGGGTTTCTCCGGCACGCCTTCCGTATCTTCTCCGATGACAACGAACGAGTCACACGTGCGCGACGAGGATTCAACAAATTGAACAACAGACCCGCATCGGGACAATCTCTCCACCAAAAAGACCAGCCGCGGATCATTTTTCGCCAGCCCCTTGCCCAACACGATACCGACGCGCCCCAGCGGAACGAACTCGTCAGCATATTGCGCTTGTTGCGGTGTGGGCAGAATCGTTCCCGTATAGAAAGGCACGTCGAAATGCGCCTCCCCAGCGCCAACTTGTGCCGCCAAGACAAGCCAGAGAAAAACCGCTGCGAGAGTTTCGCGGATAGCCTTGTTCATCGCCCGTCCCTCTCGGTTTGACGGCTGACGGATGATTTTGGAGTGAGCTTCGGACGCAAGAAGTCCTCAATGCTCGGCGTGCCGGCTTTCTGGCTCTGGAGCAACGCCAGCGACGCGCGGTTGGTTTCCGCAAATTTCCGGAACTCATCGTCGGTCCGGTAAAAGCGCGAACGCTCCGGTGACGCGAGCTTGCCGACTTTGCGCAGGTGATAATGGAACACGATCATGTTGTCGCCGAACATCTCCAGCCGTTTGCGTTGCGCCGGCGTGGCGACTTTCGAGAGCGCGTCGGTATAAAGCGATTCCATCTCGTCGAACAACGGCGCTTGCACTCCCAGCACCATTTCTGTCGTGAATCGCCACTGGAAATCGCCGGTGGCGCGCTTGTAGGCGGCGAGTTTGTCGTCGAGCAACCGGTAAAGGCGCTTCATCGGTGCTGCGGCGGCGGGACCGTAGGCGCGCTCGAACCACTCGTCGAACAACTCGTCCACATTCGCGCCGGCGTTCCAGAGCAGTTTGGCGACGATGTAGTTATGCGCGCCGGCGGTGCCCCACGATTCGATGCCGTAGTAGTAAGCGCCGAGGACATTGTGCTTCTTCAACGTCGGGAAAATGGTTTTCAGGATCGGCATGCCGACCGGCAACGGCGCGCAACAGTAACCGGCGTGTCCGATGAGTTTGGTTGGCAAATCATAATACGCCAAGCGACCGGGCGCGCACGCCGTCCACGCAGCGATCAACTTGTGAAACTCCTGTTGCAATTCCTCGCGGTAGAGCGTGCAGCCGTAATACGCGCGCGGCGCGAGCACGAGCGTTACGTTCGGATCGACGGCAATCGGTTCTTTTGGCGGATACGTGTAGCGCGCATAGATGTAGCCGCAAAGTTGTTTGTCCGGATGTTTGGCGCGGACCTCGCGCGCCACGGCGTTGCAGAACGTCAGGATCCGCCGGGTGAGCGAGACGCCGCCGTACATGCGGCTGCCCGTCCAATCGCACGGCTCGTCCAGCGCCCGGCAGTTCGCGCACTCGCACCAGCCGTCGCCGTCCGAGGGCGAAAGCGAGAAATGCCGCCTCTGCGGGTTCTCTTCGATCACCGCGCAAACGCGGCCGGCAAACGCGCGCACCAGTTCGGGATTCGTCGTGCAGAGCTTGAATGTTCTCGCATCGCTCTTCGATGGCTGGCGGCGGACGCCTTTGACGAGCGCCAAAAACTCCGGGTGCGCCGCCAGCGTGGCGGCATCGAAAATACTCTCCCAGCAGTGGCCGTGATTGAGCGTCAACGCACAATTCGGGCGGCTCATTCCCTGTGTGGTCACGCGCATCCGCTTCGCCCATTCGGGCACGACTTTCTGTGAGTGGTTCAGATACGGCAGCGAACGATAAGGGAAATCCGGCGCGCCGTTCACCGAGGTGGACGGCACTCGAAGCGTGCGATGCAGCGGCACATCCTCGCCCGCGTCGCCGGGCAATAGCCAGCGCACGCCGACGAATCGCTCCAAAAATTCCATCGTCCCGAACCACGTCCCATTGCTGGCGCCATCCGTCGAATCGTGGCCAACGATGAAGAGATTGCCATTGCGCGTTTCGATGCGGAAACCTTCTTCCGGAATGCCTGCGTCCGTGGCGCCCAAGCCAATCATGGGCGAACGCGGCTCTTTCACGATTGGCAAGTCTGCGCCCGCAGCTTTCTTCAGCACCCGTCGGAGTTCGATGGCCGCCTCCTTGACCGTCAATGGTGCATCCGGAGGATGATAAATCACACAGCGCGCCTGGCCGTTCTCGGCGATGGTGAACGTCGCATGTTTGTTATCAGTCTTGGTTTTCGGGCTGCGCCAGTGCGCGCGATGGCGGTCGGGAATCTCCTTGGCGAGACAATCCACATCGCGCGCGGTCATAAAGCGGTTCTCGACCAGAAACGTTTGATGCTTCTGCAATAACTGTTGGATCGCGTTCTCCGCAGCCAGCCCGCGTTGCGCGTCGCCGTCTTGTTGCTCGTGACACTCACTCTCTTTGCACAACGCGCAGTAATCCACCCAAAGCCGCAGGGCTTGCAGCCGGATCCGTAACATCGGGTCGGTTGCCGCTTGCGCATCAAGCCGTTTGCCGGCCTTGCGGATGGCGGCGACGACCGCCTCGGTTGGCGGCTCGAACATCAGTTTCTCCATTTCCTCGCGGACTTCGCGCGCCATTTCTGCCGCCGCGCCGTAGTAGTGCGCGAAAAAATCCCGGCGCGCCGCCGCCACGTCGAGGTTCAGGTCCCACAGCAAACGATGATATAGCCAGCGGTTGAGCGGGTCGGGCCAGAACGCCGCAAACGGCGGGCAACAGTCAAAGAAACCATCAAACCTTTGCGCGCGGTAGAACCGCATGTCCTCTTGCAGCACGTCGTGTTTCGGGACAAGAAACGCCCGGCCCTGCGCCGACATCACCATCAGCCGCAAGTCGTAGTAATATTCGAATACAGTCCGCGTACCGGCGTAACGCTGCGCCGTCAGATAATCCTGCCAAGACTTGAGGTTGTCGCGGTACTTGATGTGCAGAGGATGGTCGGCGGTGAACGGCCCGTGGAGCGTGCCGCCGCGCGGACGTGGGCCATAGAGAAAATCCATTCCTGCGCCATGATCGAACAACTCAATCTTGTCGGGCACCTGTTCGGTGCCGTGGTAGGCGATCCAACCAAAACGGCCACGCCAGCCTTTCTCGGTCAATCGCTGACGGATGAGATTCTGCGTCAGCAAATACCAGTCTGTCGGATTCATCGCGCGCGACGCGCATTTCGCGCACCGGCACAGCAGAATGGACGCGCCATCGGGCGGCCACAGGCTGATGAACTCCGCGGCGCGATAATCGGTGAGGATGCAATTGGCGGCGTTGTCCGTAAACCACGCCAACGCGTCGGGGTTGGAGAAGCAAAAGCACTTCTTGTTGGCGCGCCGTTTGCCTGTCCCGTCGTCGGGCAGCCAATTCTCGCGCCCGGTAAAATTGGCAGGTTCGGGCGGACGTCCATCGGCAAAGAACTGCTTGCTCAACAATTCCGGCCAAAGATGAACGAAACGATATTGAAGCAGGCCGAGCCGGTTGAGACGGGCGAGTTCCGCTGTGTCGGCTGTGGCGCGGGTATGACTCAGTCCCCACTGGACGTGTTCCTCCGGTGTGCCGCCGGTCGGAAACGCCTCCGGGATCAAACTGCTGCCAGACACCAAACGGCTCCGGAACGGAGGCTCGCGTTTCAAGTCCAGCGACGCCGGCAACGAAAGGTCCGCCCGTTTGGGTATCACCACGCCGACCGGTGACGGCCCGTAGAACCGGCAGCCGAGTTGTTCCAGCAGGCCGTACGCGCCATAAACACAACCGCGCGGCTGACTCGCCTCGATGAACACATCGCCTTCGCACACCGATAAACGGAAACCGTCATCGCGCGCCGCGCCGGGCGCCACGCGAAAGATGACTCGGGGCGACTTGCCCTTTTGGGCGACGGGTAACACCGCGCCGGAAATATCGCGCACGCAACGTTGCACCTCACTTGCCGCAAACGCCACCGGGCCATCGGCTGGCGCGACGATGGTCGCCACTGGCCGCCCCTGTTCGACCAACAACACCGCTGCGAGGAGGAGAGTTGTGTGCATTAGTCCCTTTGCGATGACGATTGCCGCCAGCCGCGTTTGACTTCGGCCATCATGTCCAAGCCGAGGCGTTCCACCTTGGCCATCGCTTCTTTCACCCTTTGCCGAGCGATATCGTGTTGCTGATGAATTCGCAGAGCCGTATCGAGAAGTGTTTCGGCCGGCGTCTCATCAATGTCGAGCAGCCAATCACCGAACCCCACATCGGCAATCATCTGCGCTTTCCGTCCAGCTTCTGCGTAGGGAATGTGCAGAACAGGCGTGCCCACGCTGAGCGCATAGATCATGGTGTGCATGTGACCGACGACGATGCGCGCCCGGCGATACAGCGAACAGGCCTGTTCCGGCGTCCAAAACGAGTCCATGCACACGGATTGTCGTTGAGCAGACGCGGAAAGAATCGCGTGCAGTTTCTTGCGCAGGATCGGCGCTTCGCTCTTGGCTTCGGGGCAGATCACAACAGGCAGGCTGGTTCGTTCGATCCAGCCTTCGATGAGTCGCTTATATTTTTGCAGGTGTTGTTGTTCGCGCTCCGGTGTGACCGCCCCGGAGATGGGGCCTTTGCTTTCCGCGAAGCGGCCAATCACAACCATAAACCCCCGATCCTTCAAGCCATGAGCGCTCAGGAAAGACTCCGCCCAACGCTCATCCGAACCCGGAAAAAAGAACGTGCTGTCCGGCCGGAATCCCGTGCGGGTGTTGAGCAAGTTCCGTTGCCGGAGATACTCCAGCGAATCCGTGTCACGGCAGAAGACGAATTGGGCGTCTTTGAACAAGGGCCGGTAGATCAAGTCCACCGGCCATTCCGCCGCATCAAAAGATTGAGCGCCGATGCCGTAGGGAATGTTCAACGCTCGCGCCACCAGCAGGGGAGACGACATGGCCGAGGACCAAAAACGCCGTTGCCCCGCGCGGCCAAAGTTCAGTGTCGTTCCCGACGCATACAACACGAAACCGGCATCCGCGAACGCCCGAACCGCTTCGGGATTCTCCCGCTCCATCTGTCGAAACAACTCCGGCGAGAACCGGTCGAGCACGTCTCTGGCGATTCGGTCAGCGATTCGCGCCGAGAGGCTTCCTTCTTCAAACTCGCGAAGCTGTGTCTGGCTCCACCGTTCACAGAACGCGCTCCAGGCGGAACCGACCGAATCGGAATTCCATAACGTGGAAAACGGATTCGGCACGACCCGGCAGCCGGGGAAAAAGCCGGGCAGGTAACCCTTCAGGAATTCATGGCTGGAGCTGCTGCGACTATGCATGTCCAAGACGGTGACTTCCACATCGAGGCTGGCCTTCTTGATGAGATTCAACAAACCGGGCACAATCCCGATTCCGCCAAGGTCCATCGTGCCCCAACTATACGCGATCAACAAGTGACGCGGTCTCCGCGTGTTCGTCAAAAGATTCGGTTTGTTTTTGTTGCTGAGGCAGGCCAAGTCGAACGAAGACAACAGTCCGACTGCGGCGAGACTCTTCAAGAACGTGCGACGCTCCATATTGGCCTCCTGACGGCAACTGTGTGAATACACCGCTTGTCGTGCCGAGAGAAGTCTAAACTCTGATTTGTAAGGAAGCTGTCAGTTTGCCGGCAACGCTTTGGCCGCTTGTTTTCTGGCTTCCCGTGTTTTGTCCTGCTCGTGGACAAGCGCCGTTGAGGGGTGAACGCCAGATAAGTTGTAATATTCCCTCACCACGTTCAGGACGGCGTCACGATATGATCGTGACCCGGAGATTCGCTGGCGGAGATTGATGTCGTGCCAGACGCAACCCGGATGCGGCGGGCGCGTGTAGTCCCATGCGGGCAACGGACGAAATGTCGGATGCATCTTGTGGCGCGTCGGCATCGCCACGGTGAACCCGAGTGTCGTGAGGGCCTGACTGGGGTAACAGGTCGTCAACGACTGGATGAATTTCATGCGCTCGCGCGCCAACGACATCTGGATTGTCGGGACTGTGGCAGGGACAAGCCTGAAAAGGTTCACCCATCCGTCGAAGTTGTAGAGTGGGAACTCATAAATCTGTCCGGTGAAACCCGCTGCTTGGGCCGCTTGCACGACGGCGAACTGGGTTAAGTCGTGTTGGAAATGTCCTCCTTCGAACGCGTTCACGTAGATTTCCTCAAACTGATTCGTGCGCATCAATTGCGCCAAGCTGTCAACGGTCTTCTTCACGCTGGCTGCGTTGGCAAGCCCGCCGCAGGAGAGCGTGTGGAGCCTGTCTTTGGGAACGCCGATGAGGTCCATGGCTTTGGCGCTTTCCGCAACGCGTCGTTTGTTGCCAAGTGTCCACACGGCCGTGACGTCCACGCCTTGCTCTTTTAACTGAATCATTCTGGCGAGGATGCCGAATTCGTCATCTTGATGGGCGAAGACGAAGAGCGCCTTTTGCAAGTGGGTCGCGCGAAGGTCATATTCTTCGCGACGCACTTGGCCGTCTGGCATCCGCGCTTCCACGGTAGCATGGTGAACGCCGACTTGGCTGGTAGCGGGCGACCACAGCAGCAACCCGGCAGCCTCGATCAACTGCATCCCTTCAGGACCGTCCACAAGGCGGATTGAAATCGCATCGCGCGGAAAACTCACATCTATCACGCCGTAGTTGCCCACGCAGAAAACCCGGTCGGGTGAACCGCCAGAGGAACAAAGACAACTTAGAATCATTGCGAAGACAATTATGACTTGGAAAAAACGCATCTTTCGCAGGCGAAACATCCGCTCAACAGTGGTTGCGTCGCGGCTCAGTGATTCTTCATCCGGTCGAGGAGGTTTTTTGTGATCCGTTGGACACGGGGATCTTCCTTGCTGAAATCCGTGTCAGGCGGGTTGACCGCGCCGGGCGGACGTGAGAGCAGCATGTTCCACCAACAGGTGGCCGCATTGAACACGATGTTCCCCTTTGGCCCGTTGTAGATTGTCGCGGCGTATGTCTTGTCCAGTTGTTTGTCGCGGTCGCGCACTTTGCCGGCGGCCAGCACGACGAGGCTGGGATCGTCGCGGAACGGAGGCCCGTGATATTCCCATCCAACCAGTTGCGGGATGCGGTCGCCGCGCTTCATGTTCGTTCCGGCAAACAGCCAGTGATCCGGGGCCTCGCAAATCCAGTCCGCCGCGCCGACGCCGTAACTGGTCGCGCCGAGCAACTCCTGTTCGTCGGGGAAGTTGTCGTCTTCCCCGCGAGTGTCGAGGCGTCCAAAAATGCGGTGGGGCCGGCCGTCGGATGCGGGCTTGATGTAGATCTCGCCGTGCACTGCGTTGCCGCTGAGGAAAGCGAGGTTGACGCCCGCGTCGCGCGCGGCGATCGCGTTGTTGAACATCTGCCGGGTCCAATACTCGTCGTGGCCGACGGAGAGGAAGGCTTTCGCCCGCCGCAGGCCCTTTGGTTCGGCATGCGTGTCGAGGTTGGAGACGTATGTGACATCATAACCTTCGCGCTCCATCCAGAAACAGAGCGGATGCTCCCACAGCAGAAATTCGCCGGAGCCGTTGGTGAGCGGATTGAACTTGGCTGGCCGGCCATTATAGAACAGCGAGTAGGGCCGGTCGAAACTGACGTCATTGCCCGGCAACGTGTGCCATTTCTTGTCCTTGTAGTCGTAGAGGGAGCGCCATGCTGGCCAGCGGTTGTAGGATTGCCACGTGAGGTCGGAGCATTGAAACAGAAAGTCAGCCCGGCGGTCATCGCGCACAATGAAGATGAAGTAAGCCTGAAACCCACTGCGCTCGGCGGTGAGCAAGCCCAAGTAAACGCCGCTGACCCAATGAGCCGGAATCTTGATTTCCAAGCTGGGAGACCAACGGCACTCAATGACATTCTTCGGACCGTCGCCAGGCGTTGGCTGTACGACGCCTGCCCGCTGCGCACGGACGCTCATCACGCGCCGCGCGCCTTTGCCGCCATAATAACCGAGCCGGAAAATGTCTGTCTGAAATCGCGACGGCGGATCGGTGCTGACAAACACGGTGAGTGTCTCGCCCGGCCGGATGCTGGCATGCGAGCAAAATGCTTCGATGGCCCGCCGTCGCTGGCAAAGCTCGTTGAGAGTTGTGCCCGCGACAGGCTGGAGCTTGGCAAGCAGCCAGTCGGCGGTTCCGGGGTGTTCATTCTCGCGACGGATGATGTCCGCCTTTGACGCCGCGTGTATCGTTGGCGCGAAAACAGCAAGACCAGCTCCCATCGTCATCTGCCGGAGAAAACAGCGTCGCGTCACGGGTCTGGCGATTGCGTGTGCCATGCTCAAAAAAATACACTACTCGGCAAGGCAAGAGAAACCAAATGTTTGAGGTTGAGTCCTATCGCTGATTCGTTTCCTTCGTTCGCTTCAGCAGCCGTTGGACGACCTCAACGATGCGGTCTTCGATGTCGCCAGACCAGCGGAACGCGGGGCGACCGTATTCGTAGAGAAACGCGCCGCCTTCGTAGCCGCCTTCCTCCCACACGCGGCGTGACGGGATGTAAGCGACGAGGTCATCAGCGTAGCCGCAGACCCACGTGCCGGGACCGAACTCCCTTTTGAACCGCAGCGCGTAATCCACCACCGTTTCGCCGCCCATGCTGATGAGAAGCAACTCGTTGCCGAGCCGCCACGCGTGGAGCGGGTACGGATACGCCGCCGCAAACTTCTCGCCGGCATCGAGCTTCTTCAACATACGCGAAGCCCAGCGCGCGCGGATGGCGTGCTTCTTCGCAAGCTCGGCCTGCAATTCCTCGCGCGTCACGACTTTCTCGTAGGCCAGCTCCGCGAACTCAAACGCCGTGCGCAAACTGGGTGACACAGGTTTCATCGGCCGTTTCACGGCAGCCTCGACGCCCTCAGCCAGCATCTGGCCGTAACGCTCGCACAGCTCGACGCGCCGGCGCGGCAACGGATTCTGGTCGGCGCCGCAGGTGTTGATGAACATGGCCGTTGTGCCCGGATGGTTCTTCTCCAGCGCAAGCTGCGCGAAACCGGGATAGTCACCACACCACTGGGTAAAATTCAGCGTCGTCGGATGACACGCATAACCGAACAACACAGCCAGCAGTCGCCCGTCCGCGCCGTTGACGGTCAGCACAGGAACGGCGTGGTCCACGGGGCCTTTCAGCGTCGCGCCCTTTGCCAACAGGTCGGCCACCTCCGCCTCGCGGTTGTTCCGACGGTTCACCGCAAACGTCGCGCGCCCTTCACTGATGTGGAGGTTCGCTGGCGCAAGATTCGCGAGCGCCGCGCCGACAACTTCGACGACCTTCGCCTCCATGAGCGCCGTGTACTCATCCACGAGAGCCACCTGCTCCGCCTCCACGGGATAATAGTCCACGAGATCGTTGGTCAATCGCGGTCCGCAATGGTTGTGCGAGAACGTGAGCATGACCTGATCGCGCGCCAGCCCGAATCGTTGACGGAGCTTCTCACACATCCGGTCGGCCATCGCCTTTGGGATGCCTTGGAAATCGGTGGTCACGATCACCGCTCGCTTGCCATCGGCATCTTCAAGCGCGAGCGCCTTCATCCAGAGGTCGTGCAGCTTGCCTTCCGGCGCGCGCTTCGTCCCGTACCCCGCGAGCCAGACGGGTTTCTCCGGCGTGATGATCGCCTTTGCGACGCCGGCCCTCCACGTTTCGGCGGGGCAGCAAGGGCGAGCCAGCGCGAGTGCGACGGCCAGCACAATAAAAGTCAGGTTGCGGTTCACGCGTGGACGCGCGGCACCCAGCCGAGGCCGGGCACGTCGCGGACTTCGTCGGTGCCTTCGCGGACGAGTCGGATGTTCATGAACCGGCAGAACCGCTCGATGTCGCGCGTGTGGTCGCCATAGAACACCACGCGATGCAGGCCGCTGGACCACGTCTCCAAAAACTTTTCCGGATGTTCGACGCGCACGGTGACTTTCGTGCGGCAACCACGGTCCACCAGCGGACTGGCAACGGCCAAGCCGGTCGAGAACAACATGATGTTGTCGCCGATGAGCCGCGCCATCGAAACCGGCTTGTTCACCGGCAACTTGACTTGCAGCACGACGCCGCGGTT
The DNA here is from genome assembly GCA_964574605.1 of uncultured Verrucomicrobiota bacterium. Taxonomy (GTDB): domain Bacteria; phylum Verrucomicrobiota; class Verrucomicrobiia; order Palsa-1439; family Palsa-1439; genus CAIKAP01. Next base: position 2,909 of record CAZNOK010000010.1, on the reverse strand, counting down.
GTCTTCGAGGTGGCTGCGCAACAGATACGGATGCGTCGGGCCGTTCGGGCCTTCCATCTTCAACGCCGACACGCAGTGGGCGTGGATGATCGTATTGTCGGAGTAATCGAAGCACGGATCAGTGACGAAACCAGGCCGGTCCACCAAGTAGGTGAAGATCAGATGCGTCATGGTGGACTTCAGGTCGGCCTCGCAGATGCCGCCGAGGCCCATGCTGTTGAAACGCGAGAATCCGAGGCACGGATAACCCATGCCGCGATCAAGCAACCCCACGCCGAGGCAGTTCATCGTGATCGCCACCGCGCCCTCAGCCTTCATCATGTTGACCATGGCCAGCGTCATGCGCGACGCTTTGAGCACGTCCTCATGCGATGGCTCGACCTTCTTGACGGCATGACGCAGCCAACTCTCCGCGTCGGCGCGGGCAGCGGCTTCGTCCACCGCCTTGTAGGCGGCTTCGAGTTCCGGCAACTGAAACGATTTGATCTCCGTGCCGAACTTTTCCCTTATCTGATTGACGTAAGCAGGGTCGGCGACGCGGTTGCTGACGTGGAGCACCTTGGTGTCCTTAAGCCGCCGAATGGCGCGGATCGGACGCAACGCAATGGGGATGTCCTCGAACTTGCTGCTCGCCCAGCACTCGATGCGTTTGCCCTCGCGCTGCCTGGCGGCGACCGTGTGCCATTCGTGGCCGCAGAACGGCTCCGCGAACACCACCAACGGTAAGTTCAATGTCGTCAACTCATCCAACACCTTCCCGCAACCCATCGTCATCTGGAGAAACAGGATGCCGTCGGTGCCGCGCAGCTTTTCCTTCACCGGCGCGAGGTCGGTCTCCAGAGTGACGAGACCGCAGTCAACAAACTCGATGTCGCCAAGCGACGGTTTGATCCGCGCAAGCTGGGCTTCGAATCGCTTCTGTTCGGCAGCGAGGTCCACAGATGCCTTCGGCCAAGCTGGACGCGCGCGACCGAACAAGACCTTGCCGACGCGAATCTTCGTCGCCGGCACCCACGGCGGCGGGATTGGCCCGCTCCTTGCGCGCCACAGCGCGGCGGACACCGGCGTTGCAAACGCCGTTGTTGCGCCCACGGCGGTGATTTCCAGAAATGTTCGGCGAGAGATAACATTATTCATGACAGACTCCTTTCTTGATTTAAGCTTAGAGCGCCCAACAAGACCGCGATTCCTGTAGCCGCACCCTTTACGGGTGCGCGGGAAACGCAGGCATAAAGCCTGCGGCTACGAGTTCTGTTACGCGCGCAAAGGTTCATACGACTTGCGGTGTGAGTTTGAACAACCGGCAGAAATCCACGAGTTGCTGGCGGAAGTTGCCGTAGAAGAAAAGCTGGTGGAAGCCCGGATAGGTGAGCACATCCTCGACGCCGTCGAACTTCACCATCACCGAGATCACACAACCACCCGCCGGCGGCACCTTCATGTTCTCCAGCACCCGGCCCGACGAGATGATCAGCGTCGTCGGTTTGTCTTTCGCCGCTGGCAACACATCGAGCGATGTGACCGGCTGACCGATACGCCACAACGGATGCGCGGTGGCATCGCGCTCGGCGTGGTGATGACGCAGGACATACGGCTCGGACGGCTTGTCGAAGCCGTTGAGTTTCGTCGGGCAGGAGCAATGCGCGCCGATGATCGCCTTGCGGGCGGTTTCGGCCACGGGGTCCTGCTGGAAACCGGGCCGGTCGAACAAATACTGCACGATGACGTGCGAGCCGACCGCGCCGATGTCGGCTTCGCAGCCGGCGGGGATGCCGTCATCGTTCATGCGCGACCACGCCAGACACGGCAGACTCATCTTGGTCGGGCCGAGCGCGCCGAGACAATCCATCGAGATGCCGTCGGCTTGTTCCTGTTCCAGAATCTTGCGGGCCACGACGTAACTGTGCGCGCCATTGATGACATCTTGGCGCGTGGCACCGATCAACGTCTTCGCCCGCCGGATAAGCTGCGCGGCGATGGAGCGCATCTCGTCGGTTTCGCCGAGCGAGTTGTAGAGGTCCACGAACGTGCTGGCAGGCACATAGCGGAGCTGAATGCCGAGATCCTTCATGACCTCTTCGCGACGTTCCTTTCCCTTGATGACCACGACCCGGGTCGCGCGCATCTTCGCGCCGGTGTGCAGCATCTTCATACCGTAGGCCGGCCAACTGAAATCGTCCGTCGCGTAAATGATCGCGCCGGTCTTGTCCGCCATCGGCGCGGTGTTGGTTGTGAACGACGAGCCGAGCGGCGAATAGATCACCGTCGGAATGCCGGAGTCCATCGCCTTGCCCGCGGTCGGCCACGAATGTTCCTGCCGATCCAGCAACACCACCAGCAAACCGTCCGGTTTGACCGCCTGCGCCTCGGCAATCCACGCCTCGGACTCCGCCAGACTGTAGAGCGGCGCAGACCGCATCTCGGCCTTCATCTTCAGCGACGCCGCGGTCTCCTGAATCTTGCGCGTGTAAAGTTTGAGGGCGGCTTCGCCGTCATAGACCTGTCCCGGCCAACGCATGCCGTATTCGCCCTTGCGTCGCACGAAGGCGACCTTGATTGACGGAACACACTTCGATCCCGGTCCGCACGGCGCGAACGGCGGCGCGCCGGCGGCAAGCGCGTCGGCAAACGATCCTCCGAGCAGTGTTGAGGCGGCGGTGACGGCTGAGGCGCACAAAAACTCGCGACGATTCAGCAGGTGGGAGTGGCAGCTCGCGGCGCAACGATTCGAGTGCATGGCAGGTGTCCTTTCTGCGCGCCAGAATACGCCGTCAACCGCGTCAAGAAAAGCCAAATGTGCGGTGTTAGCGCACCGGAACAAGCCGAGCGCAGCGAGACGCTTGTTCGGCGCAGGTCTCTGACCGCGCCGCGGGCTTGACCGAAGGTCTCCTGCTTCCTATTCTCCCCAC
>CAZNOK010000009.1:41911-49138 GCA_964574605.1 uncultured Verrucomicrobiota bacterium | reverse complement strand
GTCAGGTTGGTCACGGAATGAGCAAGATTAACGAGGCCGGAATACCGGGTTTTAATACGACGTTCCATCTGATGTTTGCTCCGGACCGGTGGGATTGGTCTGCCAAATTCGTGCACTTTGTTGGCGTCGCCGGTCATATGGATCGCGAGGCGATCAAAGGTGCGAACACCTACATTGATCACCATCAGAAATTCATCGTGCTTGCTGGACTCGCGAACCGAATCATCTCGGATCTGAAGCGCGATGGAGAACAGTTCGCAAGGCTGGGGTCATCCGACCAGCGTTATCATCGCGAATTCTGTGCGCTGCTCGAAGTCTTGATTGCTGAACTGTATTCCAGTTTGGATGGAATTCGCAGGCTCATTTTCTCTGTCTATCGCAACGTTCAAGCTGTGCAAAACGAATCCACGCAGAAACTGTTTGGCCGGGCACATAAGAAGGCCTACGGAGCCGGATTCCCACTCGAATTGAACGATGCTCTTAGCCGTGCTTATGAGACGTGGTTTCCAAGCCTGTATCGTATTCGCCGCGAACTCACGCACGGACAGACCGGTCACTGTCATCTTGATGAAAAGAGCGGGAAGATCACGTATTTTCATGAAGGGTTAGGGAGTCCGCAAAGGTCGTTCGTTATCGAGGACGTTCTGACGGAAGTCGAAACGTGGCGGCGAGGAGTTCACGAACTGAAGGAATGCGTCTTTCGACACTTTTATTTGAAGCTGGAGCAGAAACCCATGTTTCAAGTGTGTGGCTTCTTCAGAGGACGCTGCTATCAGCGATTCGTTATTCCTTCGCCTAATCTATCTTTCGGGGACGGCTATTGCGATTCGCGGAAATGGTTCGACAAGCAGCCTGAATTCCTTTGTCCGCTGCATAATCGGTGCGGTGCATATGATCGGAAGTTAGACGGCAATCTTAGTACCATAACTGCGTAAAGGGTTTTAGCTGGGATACTCCTTGGCGCTCTCGGCGAGAGTCAAGATTACTTTTTTCGACGGTAACTTCTCTTTCAACGCGGCGATCTCGTCGCGGCCTTCGGTCAGCGGCAACGCCACTTGTCCGCCTTCGGCGACGGAACGATAGAGTGCTGACATGATCTCAAAACCTTTGAACGCGTTGGCGAAACAGCACGGATGAACTTTCGCATCGTCGTCACGCCAGTGGACCATCTGTTGGACATACGGCGGCATGTCGTAGTTGTAGTCCATTCCGCCGGGGCCGGACGAGGCGCCATTCTTGGTGACGGCGCGCCAGCCACCGCCGGTCATGACCTCGGCGAAACCGTCGTTCCCTTGCGCGCCGATCCGGCACTTGCGCCACCAGTATGGCACTTCGGGAACATCAGGCGCGCCGGCGCCGCAATCGTAGATGCCGCGCACGCCATTCGTAAAATGCACGACACCGGCGAGATAGTCGGGCGAGGTGTGCAGGTCGGCGAGTTTGCCGCGACCTGCGGCCTGAGCCATTGCCCACGCGGGATCGGCGTAGTCGTTGAACCAGCAGGTGTAGTCAATCAGATGGCTCAGCATATGCGCCGCCCAGCCGGTCGCTGTGCCATAGACGGTGTGGACACGGCCAATCGCGCCGCTGGCGATGATTTCTTTGACCTTCTTGTAGTGCTCGCCGTAGCGGTGCTGGTGGCTGACAACTGCTTTTACGCCGGCTTTGTCGAGCGCCTTCTTGATCTCGATGCCTTCGGCGCTGCTCATCGCGACCGGTTTCTCGAACGCGATTAGTTTTGCACCGGTCTCGATACCGAGTTTGATGAATGGCAGACGAAGATTCGGCAGCGTGCAGAAACAGAATACGTCGGCCCGCAACTCTTTCGCGAGCGCAGCGGCGTCGGTGCTGGTCTTCGGGTTGCCGAGCTTCGGTGCGGCGGCGGCCAGTTTGGCTGCATCAATGTCGCAGATGCCGGCCAGTTGGAAACGTGGGTTCGCCGCAAAAGTCGTGGCGTGGTGCATTCCGCGTTTGCCCATGCCAATGATGATAACACGGTAAGTTTTCATAGTGCCTTTCAAAACAAAATGACTAATGACGAAATCCTAATGACGAAAGAATGACTCAATGACGAACCTCTCCTTCTCCCGACTTGCGGATAATCGCTGCGAAAATCAAGTGTAACTCCTTCGCTTCTCTCCACAGGACGCGCGCCTCCTGACCCACACTCGGCTCTGCTGCAACAATCATTCGTAGCCAATGTTTTGTCTCCCTCGCCTCTTTCTTGCACGTGCCAACTTTCAGACGGAATTCCTTTTTGGAGACAGCGTCGTCGGCCTCGCAGTAATTCGCGCCGACACTCGTGGCTGAACGGACAATCTGGCTGATCAACGGAGTTGTCACAGCATCCTTGGGAATCTGCTTTACGAACCCAATCACTGCTTCGCCAAACCGCGCCGTCCGTTCTTCGAGATCGTACTTCCGTCCGTCTCCCGGATTAGGCATTTGGGCTTCGTCCTTCTTTCGGCATTGGTCATTAGCCATTCGTCATTTGTTAGCCTTGTCCCATTCGAGGCACTTGGCGACGACGTAGTCCACTTCCTTGGCGGTCAGTTCAGGATACATCGGCAGGCTGATGCAGGTGGCGGCGTTCTGCTCGGCGTTGGCGACGGAGCCAACGATGCGCGCGCCTTTGCCCCACGGGTAACCTTCCTGTTTGTGAATCGGAATCGAGTAGTGCGTCTTGGCGTCAATGCCATTCTTGACGAGGAACTCGACAAACGCATCGCGCTTCGCCGGGTCCTTCGTCTCAATGACGTAGAGGTGGAAAACGTGCCGGTAACCGGGTTTCTGGAATGGCAGCGTAAAGTTTTTCGCCGCCTTCAAGCCAGCGGTGTACCGCGCGGCCCATTTGGTGCGACGGTCGTTCCACTCGTGGATGTGTTTGAGCTTTGCGCTCAGGATGCCGGCGTGCAGGTCGTCGAGCCGGCTGTTGAAACCGAAGCTGTGGACATTGCGTTTGTTCGAACCGTGGTTGCGCAGCTTGCGGACGCGCAAGTCAATGTCGGCGTTATTCGTCACCACCGCGCCGCCGTCGCCGAATGTGCCGAGGTTCTTCTGTATGATGAAACTAATTGTCGCCGCATCGCTGAGTTGGCCGATCTTGAAGGTGTCGCCTGCGGCGTCAATTGCCTGCGCATTGTCCTCGATGATCCGGAGTTTGTGTTTGTCGGCGATCTTCTTGATGGCCGGTATATCGGCGCACTGGCCGTAGAGGTGAACGGGAATGATCGCTTTGGTCTTCGGTGTGATGGCCGCCTCGATCTTCGACGGGTCAATGCACTTCGTCTTCGGGCAGCAATCCACGAACACCGCCGTCGCGCCGACAATCCAGATCGCCTCCGCGGTCGCGAAAAACGTGTTCGGGTGCGTGATGACTTCATCACCGGGGCCGATGCCGAGCGCCATCAACGCCAGCCAGATGGCGTCGGTGCCGTTGCCGGTGCCGATGGCGAACTTCGTGCCGTGAAACGCCGCCAGTTCCGCCTCGAACTGCTTGAGCATCGGTCCCTGCACGTATCCACCGCTCTCCAGCACGCGCTGGATGTTGGCGTCTATTTCCTTTTGGATATTATGATATTGACGAACATGGCCGTAAAAGCTTACTTGCATTATTTATCTCCTGTTAAAGTGAGGCCGCAGACTAACAATGAGATGGCCACGGCGCAAGCTGAATTCGTAGAATACAACCATGACCCGTCGTGAACGATTGATGGCGACGTTGCGGGGCGAACCAGTGGATCACCCCGCGGTCAGCTTTTACGAGATCGGTGGCTTCAAAGTCGAACGCGCCAACCCGGATCCGTACAACATCTACAACGCGCCGGAGTGGGCACGGCTCTTGCGTCTGGCTGAGGAACGCACGGATCTGATTCGCATGATAAGTCCGGTGCGCGCGCGCTCGATTGACCCGACCGGCTCGGCTGCTTCGTCGGTGTGGCAAGAGTTTTTCCACGAAGAGACCGTCGAGCAGAACGATTGCCGGATCACAAAGACGACACTGACGGTCGCCGGGCGGACGATGACGCAGACGACGAAGCGCGAACGCGACGTGGACACAGTCTGGACGACCGAGCCGTTGTTGAAGGATACCGCCGATGTCGAGGCGTATCTGCAAGTTCCCGATGAGGTGTTCGCGGAGAAAGTGGATGTCGCACCGTTGGAGGCCGAAGATGTTGCATTGGGCGACAAAGGCATCGTGATGGTGGACACCGAAGACCCGCTGTGCGCTGCGGCAGCGTTGTTCAGCATGGAAGATTACACCGTCCTGGCGTTCACTCAGCCCAAACTGTTTCACCGGTTACTCGAAAAAATGGCGCGCCGCATCTACCCGCGGACCGCCGAAGTCAGCCGACGATTTCCCGGCCGGCTTTGGCGCATCTACGGCCCGGAGTACGCCTCCGAACCATTCCTGCCGCCGTCGCTGTTTCGCGAGTATGTCGTGCGTTACGTCGAACCGATGATTTGCGACATTCACGCTCACGGCGGTTATGCGCGCGTTCATTCACACGGCCGGCTAAAAGGAATCCTCGATGACATCGTCGGGATGGGCGCTGACGGACTCGATCCGATCGAACCGCCTCCACATGGCGACGTGACCTTGCGGTACGTTCGCGAGAATTACGGGAAGCAACTCGTGTTGTTCGGCAACATCGAAATTGCCGACATCGTTTCGTTGCCCACGCCACGGTTTGCCGAGACGGTGAAACGCGCGCTCGCTGAGGGCACTGCCGGCGCCGGACGCGGGTTTGTCCTGATGCCGTCCTCGGCACCGTATGGCCGCACGATTTCCGAGCAGATTATGCGGAACTATGAAACCATGGTTCGCTTGGCAGAGCAATGAAAGCACTAATTACAATCCTCGTTATCTTCATTACTGTCGCTGCGTCGGCTGTCGAGCGGGTAATCATCGTTTTCAAGACGCACTTCGATATCGGTTACACCGACATGGCCAGCAACATCGTCACCAAGTATCGCACGACGATGATTGATCAGGCGCTTGCTGTCGCCGACCAGAACCGCGATCTGCCGGCTGCGCAGCAGTTCGCGTGGACCATTCCTGGCTGGCCGATGCACAAGATCCTCGAAGACTGGCCCGGCCAGACGCCGGAACGAAAACGACGGATCGAAGACGCGTTCAAACAAGGGCGCTTCGTCGTCCACGGCCTGCCATTCACCACGCACACCGAGACACTCGAACCCGAAGACCTCGTCCGCAGCCTCGACTACTCGGCGCGGTTGACGCGCAGCTTCGGTCTGCCGTTGCCGCGCGACGGCAAGATGACCGACGTGCCGGAACATACCCGGCTCCTCGCGACGATCCTCAAACATGCCGGCATCGAGTTCATGCACATCGGTTGCAACGGCGCGAGCGCTCCGCTCCAAGTCCCGCCGCTTTACTGGTGGGAAGGCGCCGACGGTTCGCGCGTGTTGACGATGTATTCGGCGCAATACGGCACCGTCCTCACCCCGCCGAAAGACTGGCCGTACAAGACTTGGCTCGCGCTCATCCACACCGGCGACAACCACGGCCCACCGCGTCCCGATGAAGTGAAGAAACTTCTCGACCACGCCGCCAAACAACTTCCCGGCGTCACCGTTCGCGTCGGTCGCTTGTCCGATTTCGCCGACGCCATCCTCGCCGAGAAAGCCGATTTTCCTGTCGTGCGCGGCGAGGCGACCGACACGTGGATTCACGGCCTGATGTCCGATCCCGCCGGCATGAAGATCGCCCGCAACACGCGCCCGCTCATCGCCGCCACCGAGATTCTCAACACGTCGTTGCGCGGCTGGGGCGTCGCCGTGCCCGACGCCGCGCCCGTCGTTGAGGCGGCCTACGAACAGAGCCTGCTCTACGGTGAACACACTTGGGGCGGCGCGCTCGCCTGGCTCAAAGGGAAACTCGCTTACGGCGATGCCTTCCAACGCGAACGCTCCGAAGGCCGTTACGAACGCACCGAAGCGTCGTGGGCCGAGCACACCGCCTACATCGAGAAAGCGCGCGACCTCATCACCCCGGCGCTCCAAGGCAATCTGCGCATGCTCGCCAAGGCCGTCGGTGGGAGCCGCATCGTCGTCTTCAACCCGCTTCCGTGGAAACGCGACGGCGTCGTTCGCGTCGGCGGCAAGGATTTTGTCGCGCGCAACGTTCCGCCATGCGGCTACCGCGCCTTTCGTTCCGACGAACTCGCGCCTGTCGGCGATTCGCTCGAAAACGAATTCTTCAAAGTCACGCTCGACGGCAGCATCCGTTCCATCGTGGACAAGCGGACCGGCCGCGAACTGGTCGAGCCGGGCTTTGGCCGGTATCTTTACGAACGATTCGACAACGACCAAACGACCGCCTATCAGAAGTCCTACTGTCGCTATAAACACACGGCCTTCATCAAACCCGGCCTCCCGCCAGCCAGCAAAACGCGGTATTCCGCCACCGCACCGACGAGTTTTTCGTTGCGCGTCACCGCGCCGCGCGGCCTGCGGTACGTCGAACTCGAAATCACCATCCACAACAAACCGATTGATCCGTGGCCCGAAGCCGGCTGGCTCTGTCTGCCGTTCAAGATGAGCAACCCGCGGTTTCGTCTTGGCCGGCCCGGCCACGTCATTGACCCGGCGACCGACCTTGTACCCGGCTCGAATCGCGACCTGTTCACCATCAACACCGGTGTCTCCCTTGGCGACGTGGTGTTTTGTCCGCTCGATCACCCGATGGTCAGTCTCGAACGTCCCGGCTGCTGGAAATACACGCCTGATTTCGTCCCGGAGAAACCAACCGCATTCGTGAACCTCTTCAACAACCAATGGAGCACCAACTTCCGTTTCTGGAACGGCGGCACATGGAGTTCGCGTGTGCGAATCTGGACCGGTTCCGATCTTGTCGTGCCGTCTTTGGAAGCGCGCTACCCGCTCCAAGCCGCCTTCGCCGACGGCCCGGCCGGCAAACTGCTAGCGACGCAAACCGGCATCAGCGTCTCGCGCCCCGGCGTGCTCGTCACCGCTTACACACCGACGCTGCTCCGCGTCTGGGAACAAACCGGCGTCGCCGGCGAGTTGGTGGTCAGCGGCTTGAGAGCTGCCACCGCCACGCCCGTCAACCTGCGTGGAGAGAAATCCGGCAAGCCCGTCGCCATTCGCGGCGGAAAACTCATGTTTCACTTACCCGCCTACGCCCCGGCCAGCTTCGCGCTGGACTGACACAACCGGAACACAACTGCGGTTCCAGGAACG
>CAZNOK010000009.1:0-41811 GCA_964574605.1 uncultured Verrucomicrobiota bacterium | reverse complement strand
AACGGCTTGAAGTTTGCTCGTGCTATGCCGTACAAACACGTGGCCATGAAATATCGCCTGTTCACCCTCGCCGCCCTGCTGCTGGCAGTTGTCAGTACGACTGCAGCCACGAAAGCCCCGCACACAGTTGCACCCACGGCGAAGGCGCCGTTTGCTGTGCCGACAGACGCGGGGGCCAAGAAAGAATTGATCAAACAAATCAACGATTACATGGCCTTGCCAGCGGCACAGGTGCGAGCGCACCCGGCGGCGGCGGATTTTCCGGGCGTCGCGTCGAACGGTTCGCCGCGCGTGATGCGCATTTACACATTCTCCGGTGCCAAGCAACGTTGGCAGAGCACCGGCCTCTACGCCAACGCCGGCGAAATCGTTACCGTGACGCCGCAAGCCGCTCTACCGGCAGGCGCGACTATCGAAGTCCGGATTGGTTGTCACACTGACCGTTTGTTCAACGACAAGATCACCCAGTGGAAACGGTTCCCGTCCATTTCACGGGTGTTTCCGATCACTGCGCAACGGACGCCGATTGCCAACGCATTCGGCGGACCGATCTTCGTCATTGTCAAGGGCACCGCTGCGTCCAATCTTACGCTGCGTTTTGACAACGCCGTCGAAGCGCCGTTCTTCGTGCTCGGGACAACACCTGTCGCGGCGTGGAAAACCTTTCGCAACGCGCCCGCGCCGTGGGGCGAACTGGTCGGGCACAACATGATTCTGCATTTCCCGTCCAGCCAGATTCGCGCGATGGACGATCCGACGCCGTTGCTGGAGTGGTGGGACAAGGTCATCGCCGCCGAGGACTCGCTCGTCGGCTGGCCGGCGCGCGCCGCGCAGGAGCGTGTGGTGCCCGACCGCCAAATCAGCGCGGGCTGGATGCACTCTGGTTATCCGTTCATGTGTCATCTCGCCTCCGCGCCGAAGATCACTGACCTCGCCAAGTTGCGAGTGGAAGGCGACTGGGGTTTCTTCCACGAACTCGGTCACAACCATCAGTCACCCGCGTGGACGTTCCCGGGCCAGACGGAAGTCACCGTGAACTTTTTCTCGCTCTACTGCATGGAACACATCGTCGGCAAACCGCGCGGCACCGGTCATCCTGCGATTGACGGCGCGAAGTTCTTGAAATGCCTCGACAAGCGGTTCGCCAATCCGCCCAGCGACGATCCGTTCGACCAGCTCTCGGCGTTCATCGTGTTGCTTCGCAAGTTCGGCTGGACGCCGCTCCAGCAGACGCTCGCCTCCTATCAGACTGCGCCGGTTGCGCCAAAGGCGGCGTTGGAGGTGAAGCAGGCCGAGTTTGTCCGCCGCTACTCGCGCCACGCCAAGGCCAACCTTACCGCTTACTTCAAACAGATGGGCTACGCTTGTCCCGACGAACTGTGCAAGGAACTCAGCGCCTTGCCGGCGTTCGAGTACGCTGCCAAATGAAAGCGCTGGTTTTATGCGGCACATTGCTGTTGGTCGCGGCGACGGAGCCGCCAGCGCACCGCGGCGTCCATCCGCGGCTCTTTCTGACGTCGCAGCGCCGCGACGAACTGCGCGTCGCCATCAAGACCACGCACGCAACATTGTGGTCCGATGTGAAATCCCATGCTGACGCCTTGGCGCGGCACGGTCCGCCGAAGTATCGCGCCGATGACGACGGCAGCGGCGACGAACAACTCTGGCAACGCGACGTCGGCAATGCGATGCCGTCGCTGGCGATGGTTTGGATGCTTTCCGGCGACCGGCGCTATCTCGATTCCGTCCGCGCATGGGCGCTGGCGTCGTGCAGCTATCCGACGTGGGGCCTCGGCAAGCGCGACGGCCACGATCTCGCGGCAGGACACCAACTGTTCGGTCTGGCGCTCGTTTATGATTGGTGTCACGCCGATCTCGACGCCGAAACGTTGCGCACGATCCGCGCGACGCTCGAACGACGCGGCGCGCAGATGGCCGGGGCGGTTCCGGGTCGCAGTGATTTTCTGCAAAACCATCTTTGGATTGACGCTTGCGGTCTCGCGGCGGCCGGGTTCGCAATTTGCGACGAGTTTCCCACCGCGCGCGATTGGACTGCCATCACGCTCGACAAATGGCGGCGCACGCACGAGGCGCTCGGTCCTGATGGCGCCAGCCACGAGGGCGCCGGTTATTGGAGCTACGGCGTCGAGTATCTGCTGAAATTCATGTGGCTCGCCCGCGAGCAACTCGGCGTGAACTTCTACGATCATCCCTGGTGGCGCAACACAGCGGACTACCGGCTTTACCACAGCCTGCCGCGTCATGCGTGGACCAAGCAGAATTGCGTGGTGGACATCGCCGACAACTCGCGGGGCTGCTGGTCGTACGGTCCCGACTATCAGTTGCGCGCGCTCGCCCGCGAGTATCGCGACGGCCACGCGCAATGGCTCGCCGCCGAGTTGGACGCGGCGGGCGTTCACGGCTACGCCAGCCCGTGGTTGAACCTGATCTGGTTTGATCCGACACTCGCGCCTCGCGCGCCGAACGATTGGCCGACGTTGCGGCGTTTCGACGACATGGAAATCGTCTCGGCCCGCAGCGATTGGTCGGGCGCCGAGTCGCTGGTCGTGTTCAAGTGCGGCCCGTACATCGGCCACAAGGCCGTGCCGCTCTTCGAGCGCGACCCCGGCGGCGGCCACGTTCATCCCGACGCCAACCACTTCGTCGTGTTCGGCAACGGCGACTGGCTGATCCGCGACGACGGCTACCGGACGAAAGCTACCGCACAGCACAACACGTTGTTGATTGACGGTCACGGCCAGCTTGGCGAGGGCGCGATGTGGTTTCAAGGCGCACAGCCGCTCGCCGTCAAGGCGCGACCGCGGATCCTGCGCGCCGAGTCCACGCCGGCGCTCGACCACATCGTCGGCGACGCCACCGAAGCCTACGCGCGCGCGGACGGCCTGAAGCGATTTGTCCGGCATCTGTTGTTTGTGAAGCCAAACGTCTTGATCGTCGCCGACGACATCGCGCTCGACCTTGCTCACATGCTCGAACTGCGTTTCCACCCCGAATGCAAGGCGGCTCGCAACGCCGATGGTGCGTTTCGTTTCACCAGCAAGAATGCCGCATTGCGCATCGAACCGTTGACGACCAATGGCGTCGAGGTTTCGAGCGGCGAGGACGCGACGACCGGGGAACATGGCAAGCCGGAACCCGGCGTGTTTTCGGTCCGGTTGCGAACCCACAAGGCCGCATGGCGCAACGCAGTCGCGTTGTCGTGGTCTGAAGTGCAAATCCAACCAGCCAAGATCCGACTGAAACAGCAAGGCGATCGCTGGACATTCGATTGCGCCGGCCATACACTGACGCTCGACTGGACCTCCGGCGCTGTAAGGAGATCAGATTGATGAAAACGAAACTCTTATTTGTCTTGGCGCTGTGCAGCACGGTGATGGCCGGCGGCATTTATCCGCACGGCGACAAAATGCCGTTCATGGGTTACTCCGGCGAGCCGGGCCGCGACCTGACCAACGGCTTCACGGTAGCCGGGCCGTCCTACGGCAACCAAACACCATACCTGCAACGATGTTTCTCGAACGGCTGGCCGGTTGTGGCGCACGTCGGGCCGCGCATCACGTTCAAGGACGACAGCCCCGACAAATACAAACTTGATGAAGCAAGCCTGCGCGCGCAGGTCGAGCAACAGGTCAAAGAACTCGCGCCGCACAAGGAAATCGTCTGGTGGGTCGTCTCGCCGGAAGAACTGCGTCCGTGGCGCAAGGAGGAGATGAAGTATCTCGATATCGTGTGCGAGACAGTCCGCAAGAACGACCCGCAACAGCGCCCGATCTACCATTACAATCCAAACCACAGCGACGCGAAGCGGCTGGAGACGTTCGCGCGGCAGATGGAGGTGGTCGCCAAAGGTTGCTATGTCAATTCATCCGGCAAGAAACGCGACCGCGCGTGGGTCCGCTGGAGCGTCGAACAGGAACTCGCCGCCATCAAGGCCGCTGGACGACCCAACGCCATCGCGCTGGTCATGCCGGAATTGATTCGCGATCCTGACCCCGGCGAGGAAGGCGAAATCCGGAGTTGGGTCCGTCACGATGTCTATCTCGGCCTTGCCAGTGGCGCGAAAGGCGTCTGCATCTTCTCACTGTTCAGGCGCAAGGAAGTCAGGCAGACGTGGCAACTCTGGTATGACGCCTACGCCGAGTGCGCCCGCGAACTCAACGGCCCGCGCGGGCTGGCGCAGGTGTTCCTGTTGGGTGAACGTCGTTTCGACATCAAAGTGGACTTGGTCAAGGGTGGCGGCCCCGCCTCAGTCAAACTTGGCGGTGGTATGGAAGCCGGCACGACAAGCGACCGCGAGCGTGCCGAGCGTCAGATCAAAATGCCGTCGTGGACATCCGCCGAGTTTCTCCACAAGGGCAGTCGCTACCTGTTCCTGATCAATTCCGCCAACTCAGCCGCGACGTTTAGAGTAGCGACGAACAACCGGCTGGAGAATGTCTTCGATGGCACACCGCTGACACTTAATCGCGGTTGTCTGACGCTGCCCGCATACGGTGTCGCCGGGATCCGTATTACAAAGTAATCCTCACGCTCCGCGTGAGGCCGACAATTTCATCACGCGGAGCGTGATGACTACTTTGCCGGAATTCGTTGGCGGCAATGAGTGAGAGTCATTAGGGCGAACGCCGTGCCGTAAGCTTGATGGTAGTCGTAGAGCGGAAAATCCCACCATGAACCATCGGTCTCTTGCAACGGCACAATGATCGCCGCCAGCTTGTCCTTTGCTGTGCGACCTCGCTCGGCGTCCAATTGGTTCGCGCACAACGCGGCGTAGTAGTGGCCGTAGTAGTAGAAGTAACCGGCGACTTGGAACCACGACTCGTGCGGCACTGGGCGTTTCCGTCCGAACGACAACCATTCATTGCGCGCCACCAACCGGTCGAGCCATTCGACCAACACCTCCGTCGTGATTGTCTTGTCGCCCCAGAGTCGGAGCGCAAGATTACAGGCTTGCGACCGGCCGAGGCTTCCGCCGGCGCGGTTGATGGGGGTCATCGTGCGCCAGCGGAAAGTGTCGGCGTATAGATATGTATTGTCCGGCTTGCGCTGCCGTTGCAGCGAGTCCACGGTGCGTTCCACCAATTTCGACGGGACTGCGATGCCGATTTGTTTCGCCTCGTGCAACGCGATCAACACCGTGGCGTTGACGAAACTCGTTGACGACGATGCCGGGCGTTGCGAACCGACCCTAAAGTCGTAATATCCCCAGCCGCCGTTGACCGATTCGAATCGCTCAAGAAACTTGATCTGTCCGGTAATCAACTCCTCGATTTGTTTCTGTCGCGACGACTCGGCGCGACGGTGCATCTGCACGAGCGCCGCGATGCCGTAGGCGTGGGTCCAGACGTTGTAGATCGCGCTCGGATCCGAGCGCCGCACGTTTGGCAGGTTCGACAACAGCCACGCCTCGCCCTTGGCGAGCGCTGACTTGGCGGCGGCGTCATCGTCAGCCGCGCCGGTTTCAATCAGCGCCTCGATGCACATTGCCGTGACCGCCGCGCGGAATGCCTCGTGCGTGCTGGGCACCGGTGCATAGATGTTGAGTCCTTTGGTTTTGCGCGCCGAACCCCAGGAACCGGTAAGGTTCTGACTCTTGACTAGGAACTCGACGCCGCGCTTGATGGACGCATCCAATTCCTCGCGCGAGACCGGCTTGAGGTCACGTTTGGAAAATGGAGGGACGCGCTTCGTCGCGTCCGTGGGCGTCGAGCTTTCGGCCACGACGGAGCGTGGCCCTCCAATCAGCAGGCCAGCATACACCGCAGCCAGAATGCAAAGACGGGTCATTTGCCGAACGAGACCTTGCAGGTCATGCCCGGCGTCACGCGCAACGGCAGGGCGCCGCGCCATGACAAACGCGCTTCGAATCCGCCGGTCAACAGCGGCACGGCGCTGATCTCGTCGAGGCGCACGGCGAATTTCCGGTCGGGCGCCGACACCAATGTGGTCGTGCCTTCCTGTCCGGGCTTGAAGCGCCCCAAGTTGCTCTCCGCGATGATCGCTTTGAGGCGCAGTTTGTCGGGGTTTACGATGGTCATGATGATTTCGCCGGGCATCAGTTTGCCGCCGGGCACGAGTTTCTTTGCCACGTTCACGCCGGTCGTCCATCTTCCGGTCTCGCAGGCGCCGTAGTAAACGAGTCCGTCCGCCGGCGCGCGAAGCGCCAGGTTCTCCAAGTCCGCTTTCAGGTCGGCAAGACGTTTCTCGGTTTTCTTCCGGTCGCGTTTGAGCTTTTCAAGCTCGTATTGTTTCTTGGTGAGATTGCCGGGCAAGGTGCGCTCGGCCAGCGACAGCGCCGCGTCCTGATCGCGTTTCTGCGCTTTGAAGAATTCCGCTTCGCGCGGGATCACATGCTGTAAACTCCACTGCGCGGAGAGCGTGGCGGATTCGAGGTTGTGCTCGGCCATCTCGACGGCGAACTTCTGGCGTTTCAGGATGATTTCCTCGGTTTCCTCGACGAGGTCGTCGGCTTTATACATTTTCTGCAACTGCTTCAATTCTTCCCTGTCGTTGTCGAGCCGCTGCTGGGCGGACTTGACGCTGTACTTGGCTGCCTTCTCCTTCTGCGCGCGACCGGTCTTTTCGAAGACCGTGAGGTCCTCCGTCGCAACGCGCTGGGCGCGCCGAGCAGCGTCGAGTTTGAACGGCGTCGTCTGCTGGAGGTTTTCCGTCTCGACCGTGGCCAGTTGCAGCGCCAGTGCGGCGGCGGGCCGGTCCTGTTCCATGTCGTGGATGTAGTCGCGCAGCTTGTCGAGGTCGAGTTTCACCAACACGTCGCCGCGTTTCACGCGCGAGCCGTGCGGCGCCGCCTCCAGCACGGTGAGATCAGTCCACACCTTCGGCGCCGCCGCCACCGGCACCGTCGTGACCGCCTCGAACACCGCGTCGAGTTGGTTGGTTTTCGGCGCCGGGGCTGGCGCGGCCGTCACCGTGTTCGTGCTCGTTGTTGGTGGCGTGACCGCGGCGCAACCGGCGGCCATCAGCACCATGCCGGCGATGAGACTGGTTGGTTGGTTCATGTCGCGCATCATAATCCCAGCGGCGACGACACGCCAGCACAACCCGGTGAATCAATGAGAGGCGCGCTCGACGGCGCGCATCATCTTGTCTTCCTGCGCGGTGACGGACTTGACAAGTTCAAACTGGGTGCGGCAACGGTCGAGGTTGTGGCCTTCACGGTGGATCTTGAAGTAGATGTCGCCTTGCAGATAGTCGGTGAGGAAACGGATGCCGATCTCGAAGGGAATGAGTTTGCCCGACGCGACCAGCAGCGCGCGTTCGGCGCTCGTGAGGAAGCCGTTGGTCGCCTTGAGGTAGCCGCTGGCCAGCGCCTCGAACAGGTCCAGTTCCATGTGAATCTTGCTGAGGTCGCGTTCGTCCTCGGCAGCCTTGCAGGTGGCCGTGCGGACCATGTCGCCGAAATCGTACAGCGCCAGACCGGGCATCACGGTGTCGAGGTCAATCACGCAAACGGCTTCGTTGGAGGCGTCGTCGAAAAGGACGTTGTTGATCTTGGTGTCGTTGTGTGTGACGCGCTCCGGCAGGTTGGCGTCGAGCAGAATGCCGCACAGCGGTTGGTGTTCCAGCGCGAATTGGATTTCGGCCTTGGCGTTCGCAGCGCGGCCGGCAACGTCGGCCTTGATGGCGCGCTCCAGCGCCGCAAACCGTTTTGGCGTGTGATGAAAATCCGGAATCGTCTCCTTCAATCGCGGCGGCGGGAAATCCGCCAGCAGGCGCTGGAACTCGCCGAAAGCGCGCGCCGCCTCGAAGGCTTGTTCTTTGGTCTTGATGGTGTCGTAGCTGCGGGCGCCCTCGATGCAGTGGTAGGTGCACCAGTAATTGCCTTCCTTGTCGCGGCAAAACGCCGCGCCGGTGCGCGTCAGCACGAGCGTCAACCCGTGCTGCGCGGCGCGCGGGCCGAGTTTCTTCTGAAGATGCGCCGTCACCCGCGCGATGTTGTCCATCATCGCTTCCGGGTTGCGGAAGACGTTGTGGTTGATTCGCTGGTGGACGTAGTGGACGGTGGCGCCGTTCTTGGAGTACGCGGCGCGGTAGGTGTCGTTGATGTGGCCGCTGCCCCACGTCTCCGCGCCGCAGAATTCGCCGTCAATCGCAAACTGTGTTGTGATCTGCTCCAGACTCATTTGTTGATAAAATGCACAGCCAGTCGTTTCGGCCCGTGTGCGCCGAGCACCAGCACCTTCTCGATGTCCGCCGTGCGGCTCGGACCGCTGATTACTGAGATGAGGCTGGGGAAACCACCTCCGTACTGCTTTCGCAATACCCCAATGGCCGCCTCCAAGTCCAGCACGATTTGCGAGCGCCGCGCCACCACCAGATGCACCGGCGGCAACGCCGACAACGCACGCTCCTCCGCCGACCGGCAGGCCACGACGATGGAGCCAGTCTGCGCGACAAGACACACGCACGACGTCACTCCGAGGTCGGCCTCGCGCACCGGAACATTTCCGGAACCTGCCAACTCGCTCTTGTCGGTTGCGATCTTCGCAAACCCGGCCAGAAACTCCGGCAACGACTCGACAATCTCGCCGCGCAACGCCGTGAACTCCTCGCGGAACCGCGCTTCCGCTTCGCCCATTGGCGGCCAGATCGGCGCAGCCGACGGTTCAGGTGGCCGCGGCGCTTTCGTTCGCACGGCGTCACGAACGCGATTCAGGATATTGTCACGCGCGCTCATTGTTCCTCCACCAGTCGCGGAACGCTTGTCGTGGCGGCTCAGGCAAATCACGGCGTTTCGTCCACGCCCTCGCCAGCGGTTGCGCGATGCCGAGCCATATTGCCAGACGCGCCATCTTACCGCCGAGCGCATACAGCGACGCCGACTGAACGCCCCAGAGCCAGACTCGAAACATGAGGCGCTGGATCAGCGGGTCGCAATGCTGGCGAACGCTGTTCCGACGGTTGTGAAGCAGGTGATGATGAATCGGGATGTGCACCGAGCAAATATCGGCGCAATTGCCGCAGAGCGAGCTGGCGTAGGACAGGTGCGACCAGTCCTGCCAGCCGCGAAGATGCGGCGTGATCATCGAGCCAATCGGCCCTTGATAAGTCGTGCCGTAGCTGTGTCCGCCGACGGCTTTGTAAACCGGACACGCATTCAGACAGGCGCCGCAACGGATGCAGTGCAGCGCGTCGCGTTGCTCGGCGTCGGCGAGCAACTTCGTGCGACCGTTGTCGAGCAGGATGACGTGGAAATTCTCCGAGCCGCCGATGAGCGTGTTATAGACCGTGAGAAATTGTCCCGTGCCGCGCGTTGCGAGCAACGGCCAGAACAACGCGAGGTCTTCGAGTTTCGGTACGAGTTTCTCAATGCCGACGATGGCGACGTGCACGCGCGGCAACGCCGTTGTCAATCGGGCGTTGCCTTCGTTCGTGCAGAGGCCGATCATGCCGGTGTCGGCGACGGCGAAGTTGCCGCCGCTGATTCCCATGTCGGCGCTGAGGAACTCGGCGCGCAATTTCTCGCGCGCGATGCCGGCGAGTTGCTCGGCGGTGGCGTCGAGCGACGTGCCGAATTTCTCGTTGAACGTCTTCGCAATCTGCGCGCGGTTCAGGTGCATCACCGGCGTCACGATGTGATAGGGCGGCTCGCCGCGAAGCTGGCAGATGTATTCGCCGAGGTCGGTCTCCAACACCGTGACGCCCGCCGCCTCCAGCGCGGGGTTGAGGTGAATTTCCTCGGTCACCATGGACTTTGATTTCACGACCTTGCGGACGCCGTGTTGCTTCGCGAGCGACACGGCAATTTGAGACGCTTCCGCTCCGGTCTCGGCCCAGTGAACGTGGCCGCCCTTGGCCTGCACGTTGCGCTCGAACTCTTCAAGGTAACGGTCGAGGTGGTTCATCACCTCCCACTTCACCGCAGCAGCACGGCAGCGCGCTGTTTCCCAGTCGGCAAACCGCGCGATGCCGCGCGCGACGGCGGCGTGGTAAGTGTTGGTGTTCTTGACGACGATGGCGCGGTGGTCCAAGTCGAACGCTTTCGCTTCGGTGGCGCGGCGAAACTGGAGGGCATTGGTGTTCATGTTTGGGCCAAGACCTCCGCGAGATGTTTCGTTTGCACCGGCAACTTGCGCCGACGGAGCCAGCCGCCGATCTGCATCAGGCAACTGGAATCCACGCTGACGACATACTGCGCGCCGGTGGCGACGATGGACTGGCATTTCACGTCGTCCATCGCGGTTGAGATTGTCGGGAACTTTACCGAAAACGTGCCGCCGAAACCGCAGCAGGTTTCGGCCTCACTCATTTCGATCAACTCCAGTCCTTTGACGGCGCGAAGGAGCGTGCGCGGCTCCTGCTTGAGGCGCAGTTCGCGCAGCGTGTGACACGAATCGTGGTAGGTCACTTTCGCGGGGAACTTCGCGCCGACATCGGTCACGCCGAGTTTCTTCACGAGGAACTCAGAGAACTCGAAGGTGTTCGCGCTGGCGTGGCGGACTTCGCCGAGGAGTTCAGGATAAAAGTTGCGCACCATCGCGGTGCAGGAACCAGACGGGCTGACAACGACGTCGTAGCCGTCGAAGATGTCGCAGTAATGTTTCGCCATCGTCCGCGCTTCGTCCCAGTAGCCGGTATTGAAGGCGGGCTGGCCGCAACAGGTTTGTTCCGCCGGGAAACAGACCTCGACGCCGACGCGTCGCAGGACGGCGACCATCGCTTTCCCGACTTCGGGATAGAACTGGTCCACGAAACATGGGATGAACAGGGCAGCCTTCATTCTTCGAGGGTCACCGGGTTCGTCAACTTGCCGATCTTCTCGATCTCCACTGTCACCACGTCGCCCAGTTCGAGGTAGCGCGGCGGCGTGCGGGCCATGCCGACGCCGCTGGGCGTGCCGGTGAAGATGACCGTGCCGGGCAGCAACGTTGTGCTGCCGCTGAGAAACTCAATCAACGTCGGCACGTCGAAAATCATGTCGCTGGTGTTGTTTTCCTGAAGCACTTCACCGTTGAGCAGGGTGCGGATGCGGAGCGCATTCGGATTTGGGATTTCGTCGGGCGTGACGAGGCACGGCCCGAGCGGCGCAAAGGTGTCGAATGATTTTGCCCGGCACCACTGGCCACCGCTGCGCCGCTTCTGCCAGTCGCGGGCACTCACGTCGTTGCCGCAGGTGTAGCCGAGCACGTATTGGAGTGCGTTCTTGCGGGAAACATTCTTGCAGGGCTTGCCGATGACGACGGCGAGTTCGCATTCGTAGTCCACCTCGTCGCTGCGCAACTGGCGTGGGATGAGAATCGGGTCATTCGGATTCTGAACGGCGGCGATGTTCTTCATGAAGAGCACCGGAAACTCCGGGATCGGCGCGTGAGTTTCGGCGGCGTGCTGCCGGTAGTTCAATCCGATGGCGAAAATCGCGACCGGCGCGACCGGCGCGAGCAATTTGCGGACGTCGGCGCGTTTGTCGGTGACACGCCAGTCGCCGGGAAATGTTCCGGAAATGTTCCGGGCACTGCCGTCCGGTAGTTCCGCGGCAAACCCAACCCTTCCTTGTGCGTCCAGATATCGAATGATCCTCATGGGCGTCATGTTACCCGGCGCCATGACGTTTGACAAGGTTTCGCTACGGTCGGAGACCTTTCTTGAATCCGTTGGAACCGTAGAACGATGGATGATACTCGCCGACCGTCTCGACATTGGCGCAGGGGGGGATCTTGTCCTCCAATCCCAATGCCCAGTAACAGGCATTGACAACCAGCCGCCGCAATCCTTCGCTCTGAAGATCGGTCGAGGAACCCATCGTGGTGGTGAAAACACGTTTCGTTGTGCCGGTTTCGCGAATCCAAGCGATCGGCATCATCGGGGTGTTGATGCCTTGCGGCTGTTTGTCTGTAAAACGTTTCTTCTCATGGTCGGCGGGGGGATCATCGGGTTTCATTCCCTTCAGGACTTGACCGCGGACGAGAATCTTGGCGTCGGCAGGGGGATATGCTTCGTACACGTCGGTGTCGCCGAAAATGTTCGTCACGCCGCGCAGGATTGGATGGTTCTTGTTCTCCGGCTCAATAACGCCGCGTGTGGCTTCGAATTTGTGGTGGCCCCAGTGGGCGACCCAATTCTCGCCGAGAACCTGCTTGCCGAAATTGTTGAAGTCCTGATAGGTGGTGTTCGGGCCGAAGCGGAACGCATGAGTGCTTGTCCGCAACGCGACGATCGGTTTGCCGGTCTGGAGGTAGTTGACGAAATGCTTCATCTGTTCGTCTGGCCACGCGCGGAACCGCAAGAGCATGACGCACAGGTCCGCCGACGCGAGCGATTCGAGGCCAGGTTCGTTGTCCTTGGTGTTCGGGTCAATCTCGCCGGTCTGTTTGTTGATGGAATACAGCACGGTGCACTTGAACCCGTGATGCTTCGCCAGGATTCCCGCCAGCATCGGCAAGCCTTCCTCCGAACGGTATTCCTCGTCGCCGCTGAGCAAGACAACATGTTTGCCTGCGCCCTCCATCTTCTCCTTGCCGAAGGTGCAGCCGGCCATGACGCCGATCAATAAAGCGAAGACACTCCAATGTAATCTCATGGGGGGGATTCTAGCGGTTCTTTGCCCGGCGTCAACCAGCCGTTGACGCGGCAGGCGCTTGCGCGTAGTCTGTGCGCCACCATGAACAGACCAGTGGCCATCTACGATACGACCCTGCGGGACGGCTCGCAGGCCGAAGGCATTTCATTTTCAAGCGCCGACAAGGTTCGCATCGCGGAACGTCTCGACACCTTCGGCATCCACTACATCGAAGGCGGCTGGCCGGGGTCGAACCCGAAGGACATGGAGTTCTTCGATGCCGCCGCCCGACACAAGTTCAAGTTCGCCAAGATCACCGCATTCGGCAGTACGCGCCGCGCGAAGGTGAAATGCCAGGACGACCCGCAGATCGCGCTGTTGTTGAAAGCCGGCACGCCCGTCGTCACGCTCGTCGGCAAGACGTGGTCGTTGCACGTGGCCGAAGTGATCCGCACGACACCGCAGGAAAACCTCGCGATGATCGCCGACTCCGTCCGCTGCTTCAAGGAACGCGGCAAAGAGGTGATGTACGACGCCGAGCATTTCTTCGACGGCTACAAGGACGATCCACGTTACGCGATGGCGACGCTCGAAGCCGCCGCCGGGGCCGGCGCTGATTGCGTCGTGCTCTGCGACACCAACGGCGGCTCCATTTCGAGCGAGGTGGCGCGAGTCACCGCAGAGGTGCGGAAGGCATTGAACTGCGCCGTCGGCATCCACACGCACAACGATTGCGGCCTCGCCGTCGCCAACGCGCTCGTCGCCGTCGAGAACGGCGCCACTCAGGTGCAAGGCACCATCAACGGCTACGGCGAACGCACCGGCAACTGCAACCTGACCAGCGTCATTCCCTGCTTGGTGTTGAAGATGGGACGCAACTCCATCCCGCGCGAAAACCTGCGCCGGCTCCGCGATCTATCGCTATTCGTTGACGACTTGGCCAACTTGCGGCACGACATCCGCCAGCCATTTGTCGGCGCGACGGCGTTCACCCACAAAGGCGGCATCCACGCCAACGCCGTCGAGAAACTCGCCCGCAGCTACGAGCACATCGAGCCGGAACTTGTCGGCAACCATCGCCGGGTGCTCGTCAGCGAACTCAGCGGGCGCAGTAACGTCTTCATCAAAGCGCACGAGTTGGGCATTCATCTGGACAAGGACTCGACGGAAGCGAAGGAAATCCTCCGCAGGCTCAAACAACAGGAACACGCCGGCTACGAGTACGAAGCCGCCGACGCCAGTTTCCACATCCTCGTGCAGAAGCTGCTGAAACGGCACAAACCGTTCTTCAACCTGCTCGCCTACCGCGTCATCATGGACCGGCACGGCACCGGCGACCACAAGATTGTCGAGGCCAGCGTCAAACTCGAGGTCAAAGGCCACGTCGTCCACACCGTCAGCGAAGGCGACGGCCCCGTCAACGCGCTCGACCGCGCGTTGCGCGCCGCATTGGAAAAATTCTACCCGACCATCGCGAAAGTGAAACTGGTGGACTACAAAGTGCGGATCATAGATTCGCAACTGGCCACGGCGGCGAAGACGCGCGTCATGATTGAGTCAACCGACGGCGTCGCCATCTGGGGCACGGTCGGCGTGGACGACAACATCATCGAGGCAAGCTGGGAAGCGCTCGTGGACAGCGTCGAGTACAAACTCTTCAAGGACGAGAACGGGAAATAATTGGAGGGCCACGCTTCGTCGTGGCCGATAGGACCAACTCACGGACGCGACAGAGCGCGTCCCTCCATCGCGGCGGCGCGCAATTTCCGGTAGCGCTTGTCGAGCGACGCGGCACAACAACACGTCAACACGGTCCGCGCCAGCATCCGGTTCACGACGCCTTGGGGCACCATCACGCGTTTGTCGGCGTCCAGCGGATTCGCCTGACGCAACAACGCGACCGTTTCCAGGCCGATCCAAATCGGCCACGTGCACGCCAGCCGCAGCCGCCACAACGACGATGGAATCGCCATCGTGTATTGCCAGCCCGCGTCGAGATGCGCAACCGTCGTGTCGAGCCAGCGATTGTACAGCGGCTGGATCGCCGCGAAGTTGACAGCGTCCAACAGTTGCCGCGGCTCGTTCACCGGCAGATAGCAGCGCCCGATCCGCAAGTCGCGCGGCAAATCGCGCAGAATGTTCACCAGTTGAAGTCCCTTGCCGAAACGGATGCCGAGTTCCTCCGTTGACGCCGGGTTCCACGCCGGCAAATGCGCGGCGCACATCCGCGTCCAGAACTCGCCGACGCAACCCGCGACGAGATACGTGTACCGGTCCAGTTCCGCGTCATCGGCCAGCGCGACCAGCTCGCGTTCCGTTTCGCCGGGGAACCGTTCGAGGTCGAACACCTGACCGCTCACAATCGTCTCCCACAAATCGCCGATCCGTTTCTGGTCGGCTTCCGGAAACGATTTCAACATCGCCTGACAGTCGCCGAACCGCGTCAGCAGCGTCCGCTCCGCCGGCAACGCTTGGTGCGACGCCAACTCCGCGACAGCGCCGACCGCTCCCGTCCGCATTTGCCGGAGCAACTCCAGCCGCCGCGCGCGCGCGACGACTTTCGTGTCGGCGATGGTATCGGTCGAGCGTGCCAGCAGATATGCCAGCGAAATCTGCGGACGAATCTCCTTCGGCAGCACGCGCAGCGTCAGGTAAAACGAGCGCGACACCTCCTTCAGCAACGGGCCGATGAGTTCCTGTTGTGTAGCGAAAGCCATGCGGCGCACAATTACCACATTTGTCATTCTGAGCGAAGCAAATCTGCGTAGTTGAACAGGCGTCTCGCCTGTTTGAGTCATTGGGCAGTGAACGGGCGGGACGCCCGTTCCACTATTTCCGCTCGTAGGTTCCGATCAACTCCGCCTCGGCGAGCACGTGACCTTTCATCGCGTCCAGAAGCTGACGCTTCACCGCCTTCGCCGGCAACGACAGCGCGGTGTCGAGCGCGTATAGGCGGAAGTGGTAATGATGGACCCCGTGACGGGGTGGGGGCATCGGGCCGTTGTAGCCGAGGCGCGGCCAGCCGTTCAGGCCCTGCTTCGCCTCGCCGAGCACCGTTTCCGTCTTCGCCACGTTCTCCGGCAATTCCGTCGTGGCTCCGGGAATGTTCCAGATCAACCAATGATCCCAGACTCGGCCCGCGACGCTCATCGCGTCGGGGTCATCGCAGATCAACGCGAACGATTTCGTTCCTGCCGGTGCGCCTTCCCATTTCAGCGCCGGCGACACATCGGCGCCTTCGCCGGTAAACTTTGCTGGAATCTTCTGATTGTGTTGAAACGTCGAACTGGTGAGTTTCATATTCGCCTCCTTCGCGCAAGCGACCACGGCCACAGAAAACGCCAAGGCCAGCGCATAACTTGTGTTCGTTTTCATCCTGCCGCTATTCTACCGCTCAACCCGCACACGGGCAACACGCAAGACAGAGCCAGCACGCTCGTGTTCCCCCATCCGAATTGCACGTATTCAGGCGCAGGAGACACAGACAGCTGATCCAAAATCCAGAGCAGTTCATCTTTCGCAACTATCCATTTGCCATCCTTACGGATGACAAGATACAAATTGCTTCTGTTAGAATGTCCTCCGCTTACGATAACTTGGTTGTCATCAATCCACCGGCAGTTATCGACGTGGCAGTAGAAACCCGATAACGCGAACATCGAACTCGGATTTACGTTCATGCCCTTATCGCGAAACCGACGTAGAAAATCCGGCGAAGGATCTTTCCCTTCGACTGTCAGGAAGAATGGATGTGATTGGGCACGGGATGCACTGTCCCGAATCAGGTGAAGAAATACGGCCTCATAGATGTTGAGAGCTTCGACGGTGCGTTCAACGATCACTTTCTGCGGTGCATTGATCTTGAGGTATTCCAACTCTGGATTTGACTTCAGAATGTGAGGTTCCAGTTTGGCTTTGATTTCAGCAGAGATTTTCGGGGATGAGTAGAACGACCAGAGGAGCGGATAGGTTTGGAGACGGCCGAAAAGCACCCTCTTCTCGTCGCCCAAATAGGTCATCAGGTACTTTGCAGCTTCAGAACGAGGGAAGTGTTCAAAGTATGCTAGGGCTTCGTATAGCACACTTCCATCATTCCGTGGAATCAATTTCAAAATGTTCTCTTGTGCTCGGGAAAACGCGTATCGCGTCATGATCCCGCAATACGCTCTAGCGACATCGTCGTTTGCGATCCAATCGAGCGGGCAGTTCTCAAAGACAATTCGCGCTGTTTCAGGGCGCCCGGTGTGACAGAGCGCCCAAATCAGGTGATATCTGTGATCAGGTTCACATGTGGCCAACGAGTTCTTCAATGCTTCCACACTTTCGTCTGAAGGATTCCCGCTTAGCACGCAATATGAACCGATTCGAATGAGTCCGTTGGGATCATGCAAAAGTTGTTTCGCCGTTTTTACGGCACGGTCATCCCCCATATACCGTAAGCCAGGATTAAGGGCGGCGTACCGCACATCAACGGCCTCATTTGTATCCAGCGCAATCGCGATAAGCTCAGGTACCGCTGCCTTGATTGCCCCACCGCTGATTGCAGTAATAGCCCGCTTTCTAAGCTGAGCCGTCTGATTCGTCGCGAGCAGAGGAATCAAATAAGCCGCCGCCTTCTTCTCGTCCACCTCCTTCAACTTCCGTCCAACATACTCAATATCCAGTGAGGGTGATGAACTAGTGAAGAGTTGAACTGCTTCATCCCAAGATCGGGTGTCCACAGCATTCACAATCACGCTTGCTTGCAGAATGCAAATGAACCAGATGATTAGCATCCGAAAATCAAACTTTTGATAAGAGTTCATTCCTTCCATCCGCGATGAATTTTGCTAGCAGTAAGGCCATTGGTCGAGCATATTTCGATGTGGGAGATGTTCCGGTTTTGTTCCCGCTGACGGCGTTTGGCTACCGGCTTCTGGATTCCTCGACTTGGTGGAGTTCGGCGGCGCGGTTGCGGGTGAGGTCGTGGCCGCCAAGGCACAAGGGCGATACATGGCACTACCATGTATCATGTCTTCCGCATACGAGCTTTTGGGGTTTGCAGCCAACTCCAACAGCGTTTGGCAATGGTGCCATCTTCACTTCGCTTAGCTCTGTCGGACTCGGCTCCGCAACGCTCGGCTTGTTCCGGCGCCGGCGTCGGGCGCTTGCATGAGGAACTGCGTGGCCTCGGCGATGTGGACTTCGGCGCGGCGGATGGCGCAGTCGAGGACGTGGCCGCCAAGGCGCAATGGCGATACATGGCACTACCATGTATCATGTTTTTCCGACATGAATCTCAGAGATTCGCCGCGTGCTGTAGCCGGATTTGGCGACAGCGGCGTTTTCGTTTCGCTTAGGCTCCGCCTGACTCGGTTTTGTCGCGTTCAGCTCATTTCGCAACGCGGAGTTGTTGGCGGAGGCGGCTCTTGGTATAGTCTGGAACGATGACATTGCACCTCGATGAAACCATCCGTCGCAATCTGCGCAAGACGCCTGAAGAACGCGTCGAGACGCTAATGGCTGCATTGCGGGAAGTTGAGGCGCGCGGGTTGTGGCCGAGGGTTGATCGCAAAGCCAAGGAACAGCGGATCCTATGTTCGATCCGCGAAAGATCATCGAGACACTGAACCGTCACGGCGTCGAGTATGTCATCATCGGCGGTTTCGCCGCCACGCTGTACGGTTGCCCGGAACAAACCTTTGATCTCGATATTCTCAGCGACGTTTTGGGTGTTGGTACTTACGAACAAGCCAAGACACACGCCCAGACAGTGAGCGTCGGTGAACTGCGCATGGCCATCCTCGACCTTCCGACGTTGATCGCCACCAAGGAAGCTGCCGCCGATCCGAACCCACGCAAGCGATCAGGACTCGACTACCTGAAGGCGCTTCAGCAGCGCAATCAGAAGTAGGCTGCACTTGTCATTGGCAGGCGTGGCGGTTACATTCCCGCCCATGAAACTGAATCTACTCGTTGTGAAATACTCGTTGGTTGTTTGTCTCGCTGTCCTGCTTTCCGCTTGCGGCGATAAGCCAGCCGCAGACTCTGGGTCGCAACCGGCCGCGAACGCGACCGAGTTGAAGATGGAAGACAAGAAGGTCGGCTCGGGCACACTCGCGGAAGCCGGCAAGATGGTGCAGGTGCATTACACGGGTTGGCTGACGGATGGGACGAAGTTTGATTCGTCGAAGGATCGCGGCGAGCCGTTCACGTTTCAACTCGGCGCTGGGCAAGTCATCCGGGGCTGGGATCAAGGCGTGGCCGGCATGAAGGTCGGCGGCATCCGCAAGCTGACGATTCCGTCGAGCTTGGGTTACGGCGAGCGCGGCACCGGCGGCGTCATTCCTCCGAATGCTACGCTCGTATTTGAAGTGGAACTCTTGGGCGTCCAATAGCTCAGCGCTCTACTGCTGACCGCTGTCTTCGATCTTCTTCCTTCCGACGGACGCGTTCCTCGGCGGGGAAGACGAACTTGCAAGTGTTCTTGAGGACGCAACCTTTGCGGCCGGGGACACAGTCGCTCTTCAGCAGCAGGCACCGGTCATCGGTCACGTCGAAGTGTTGGCAACTGAACGAACTCATCGGCCCTCAACATACCACAAAATTTGCTTTGCCTCAGGCGTGAATAATGCTGAATATTGGAGGCAATGGATGGCGAGACGCTCTGTTCACGGCTGAGTTATGAACCGCAGGTGTTGCAGTTCGGCACCAGCGGCCGCCGCGGCCTTGTCGCTGACCTGACCCAGCTCGAAATCTACATCAACGCCACGGCGGAACTGGAATATCTCCAATCGTTGCCGGGCGGCGCGGGTGGCATCGTCGGCGGGGACACGTTCTACTACGCCTACGATTTGCGTCCCAGTTCGCCGTATCTTGCGCAGGCCATCGAACGCGCCATCCGCGACGCGGGGATGACGCCGGTCAATCTCGGCCGTATCCCGACGCCGGCGTTGACTTCGTACGCTGTCGAACACGGCCGCGGCAGCATCATGATCACGGGCAGCCACATTTCGTTCGACCGGAATGGTTACAAGTGCAACTCGGCCAAGGGCGAGCTGCTCAAGAGCGATGAAGACCCGATCAACGAGCGCGTCGCCAAGATCCGTCTGAAGCTGTACTACCAGCCGTTCGCCAGTTCGTTGTTCAATGAACAAGGCCGCTTCAAGATAGGCCCGCAGGACCTCGCTCCCGAAACCAGCGTGGCCAGACGGGCGTACATCGCCCGCTACACGGACTTTTTCCAAGGCCACGCCCTTCAGGGCAAACGCCTGCTCGTCTATCAACATTCCGCCGTCGGACGCGACATTCTCGTCGAGATTCTCCAAAAACTCGGCGCCACGGTCATCGCGACCGGACGCAGCGAGGAGTTCGTGCCGATTGACACGGAGAACATTGACGACGCGCAACTCGCCGCCATCCAGAAACTCGTGGACGAAGCGGGCGGCGCGGACGCGGTCGTCTCGACCGACGGCGACAGCGATCGCCCGTTGATTCTCGGCGTCGAACATCAACATCAACATCGCCGCGTGAAGTTCTTTGGCGGCGATCTTGTCGGGATGATCGTGGCGGAGTTTCTCGGCGCCGACGCCGTGGTGGTTCCGATCAGTTGCAACGACGCGATTGACCGCGGCAAACTGAAGAACGCGCTGGAATCGAAAACCAAGATCGGTTCGCCATACGTCATCGCCGGGATGGAACAAGCGCGGGCAAAAGGACGGAAGGCCGTCTGCGGGTGGGAAGCCAACGGCGGGTTCCTGCTCGGCTCCGACATCGCGCGCAGCGGACGGATTCTGCGGGCGTTGCCGACGCGCGACGCGGTGTTGCCGATTCTGTGCGTGTTGTTCGCCGCTGCCGAGAAGAAGATGACGATCACCGACCTGTTCGCGCGCCTGCCGAAACGATACAGCAAGGCGGCATTGTTGAAGGATTTCCCGAGGCCAGTCAGCCAACTGATTGTTGAACAGTTTGCCGACGCGGCCAAACTCGCTCCGTTCTTCAGCGGGTTTGCGCCGATTACGAAACTCGACCTGACCGACGGCATCCGCGTCCATTTCGCCAACGGCGACGTGGCTCACATCCGCCCGTCGGGCAACGCGGACGAGTTTCGCATCTACGCCGTGGCGGACACGCAGGCGCGGGCTGACGAGATCGCGCGGCTCGGCGTGGCGGAACCGGATGGGATACTCCGGAGGTTGGAGCAAGCGGTGGGAAGTGGTGGCTAGGGACGGGATCGAACCGCCGACACCGGCATTTTCAGTGCCGTGCTCTACCAACTGAGCTACCTAGCCACATCAGCAAAGCGGCGCGCACTGTATCGCCGCCTTCCCGCGCTGTCAAGAACCGCACCTGTGCCTGTCCGCCTCCTCGTTGCACGAAGTTGTAACAACTGTTACAAAATCCTGCAAAACACCAAGAGAACAATGTACTGCGCAAGCCGCCAACAATGGTCGAACAGGTTACCTTACTTGCAGTTGCAGTTCTTTGCCGGGTTCGAGGGTGATGGGGATGCCGGCGGCAAGCTCTTTGCCGGTAAACTTCCGATCACCAACGGTGTAACGCTTGCCGGCGACAACGGTGAACCATTCGGGGAATTGGTTGATGCGCGGGTAATCGAGCGGGAGACGCATGTTGGTCTTGTGATGCGGACGGTCGAAGATCAATTTGCCGCTCCACGCTTGGTCGGCGGTGAGACTGATCAGCAATTTGTCGCCATTGCGGACGGCGCCGAACCGGACATCGGCGCGCCACGGCTCGATGGTGCAGCCTTGCGTTTTCCAGAGCGCGTACATCAGCGATGTGCGGGCGGAATTGCCGTCACCGTGCCAGCCTTCGATGACGCCGTCGGGTTGTTGCTTCGCCCACATCGTCTTGATTTCGGTGTCAACCCACTCGAACGCTGAGGCCACAGGTTCGCGGTTCAGAAGCGTGATGGCGCCTTCGATGGAATCGGCGTAGCCGTCGGCAGTGCTGCTCTGACACATGCCGCCTTGGCCGGTGTAGTGTTCTTTCAAGTTGCTCAAGGCTTTGCGGACGGCGTCGCGATAGGCCGTGGTGCCATCGAGCAGGAATGCGGTGTAAAGGCCGTCGTAGTTGTAGCCCCAGTTGTCGGTCAACGCGGTGGTGTGCTCGCCGGTGCGGTTGTTGACTTTGAGATAAACCAGACCGTGCTCGTTGCAGGCGACTTTTAGCAGATGGTCGTACAATTCGTGCAGTGGTTTCTCGTAGGCTTTCTTCTTTTCCGGCGCGGCGTACTTGCAGGCGACGTAGAGTTCGGAGAGACCGTTGATGACTTCGCAGGAATGATCGCCGAGCTTGAGTTCCGTGATGTCCCTTGTTGGGTGCTGGTTGCCGAGCAGATAGTAATCTCCAAGTCGGATCGCCCAGTCGAGATACTTGCGGTCGCCGGTGAACCAGTAGAGACGTGAACAGGCTTGGAGGAGATCGCCGTTGACCTCGAAGTTCAACGTCGGAATTTTGCCGAACGGCGTTTCGATTTGCGCGTTCTTCCAGATGTCGTCAATGATGCCGATCATGCGGTCCGACCACGGACTGAGGCCGAGCCATTCGGTGATGGGCAGCAGGCCGTCCTTCACATACTCAGCGCCCTCGAAGATGAGGGCGTCGAGTTCGACCTTTTCGCGACGCCAGCTTTGCGTGGCAAACGACCAGTCCTCCGGCAGCCGGTCCACGCGGCAGGTCAGTTTGATTTCCGTGCGCAACATCTCCCGCATCCGTCCCTCGAACAATGCGCGGTCGGTCATCGCCGCGGTCAAGACCATGAACGGATAATTGTCGGCACCGGCGTCGCGTCCGTTCCAATAATCGGAGCCGCGGAAATTGCGCGGAATCAAGCCCGTCTTCGCGTCGGCACGCGCCAGCCAGCCATCCACGAACTGCCGGCACCGGTAAAACGCCTCGGCGGCCTGACGTGCGTTGCGTTCGGCGACGGACGGCTTCGCCGGTTCGCGGTCCCAAATCTTGCGCATCTCTGGGAACGCTTCCACTGGCTTCGCCGCTTCCAAAGTTGCGCTGACCTTGTCTTTCGTCGTTACCTGCACCGCTGCCAGAAACGCCGGTTTGCCAGCGGGAGTCCTCTCCAGTGTGATGTCGCAGCGGTCGCCCTTGATCCCTTCGGGCATCGGAACGGCCAGCCAGCGGAAACCATTGTAGCCGCCGCCGGAGACGGGTACGGACTTGCCATTGATCGTCACGCGAGCCGAGCGTTGGTCGTTCTTGGAACCCCATTTCAACGCAACGACGTGACTGGGCTGCGGCGCGACGTGGATGGTAAGTTTGATCGGACCGTCGCCGAGAAATCTGTAGCGTTCACCGGCGTAGGTCTGGGTGGCATCGTCGAACTTGATTTCGGAGGCAGCGAGCGCGAGAAGCAAGAGAATGCAATTCATTGTGCAATGCGGACGGTGGCGCCGCTGATGAGCGCGTCGGGCGGATTGAGAACGACATGGTCGGCGGGGGAAAGTCCTTCGAGGATTTCGACCACGCGGCCAAAATCGCGGCCGAGCCTGACCGTGCGCAGTTCGACCTTGTTGTCGGGCAGGACAACGCCCACTTGCGGGCCTTCGGCGCGGAACAACAACGCGTTGGCGGGCACCGTCAGAGCCGCCTCCTGCTTTGCCTCGGTCAATCGCACTTGCGCAAAACTGCCGGAGAAGATTTGTCCTTTTTCGTTGTCCACTTCCAATTCCGTAAGCAACGTGCGCGAGTCGGTGGACATGGCGCCGGAGGTGCGCACGACCTTGGCAGTAAACACGCGGCCCGGTAATTCGGGAATCGTCAGTTCAGCGTTCTGTCCGGGGGCGACACCGCGCGCCAGACTCTGGGGCACCCGGACGAACACGCGCAGTTTGCGGATTTGAGCGATTCGGAACAGTTCCTTGTCAATCGTGTCGGCAACCAGCAGGTCGCCGACATCCGTGTTCCGGGCGACCACGACACCATCAAACGGCGCCGTGACGCGGGTAAAAGAAAGGAGGTCGGAAAGCCGTCGCACATTGGCTTTGTTGGCTTCCACGATGGCGGCCTTGAGTTTGTAATCAGCTTCTTTTTCGGCAGTTTCCTGCTCGCTGACGTTGCCGCTCCGCAACAGTTCAGCCCAGCGCGCAGCGGTGGTCTTGGCGATGACAAGCGCCGCCTCGGCCTGCGCCAGCTCGGCACGCGCGCGGAGGAGGTTCTGCTCCAGTTCGGGCGCGTCAAGTTCGGCGAGCAATTGGCCGTTGGTGACAGTCGAACCGATGTCAACGAACCGGTGTTTGAGGTAGCCGCTGGCGCGCGCGTAAATCGGCGCATCAATCCACGGTTTGATCTCAGCCGACAACGGCAGCCCCACCATCGTCTGCCCCGGCGACGGAGCGACCACGGCGACGGTCGGCACCGCGAGTTCTTCCATTTCCACACGGAGATCCGCTTGCTGTTGACGGCGCGGCATAATGCCCGCCGCCGCACCGGCGACGATGAGGACAATCGCAAACAGCCCGGCATTGCGGAGCACGTGGGACGATGTGTTTTTCTCCGGCTCACTCATGGCTGGGTGTTTACGTCTCCTTCAACGCTGGGTCAAGCTCCGATGGCGTCGGCTCCCCGCGATGCCGGTGCAGGAGGCTGAACACGACGGGAACAAAGAACAACGTCGCCAGCGTCGCCAGCGCCAGCCCGCCAATCGCCGCGCGACCGAGCGGCGCGTTTTGTTCGCCGCCCTCGCCGAGTCCGAGCGACATCGGCAACATGCCGATGATCATCGCCAGCGCCGTCATCACCACCGGCCGCAACCGGCCGACGCCGGATTCCCACGCAGCGTCGTGGGCGGACATTCCTTCGCGGAGGTTGTTCCGCGCAAACGTGACGACGAGCACGGAGTTGGCGGTGGCAACGCCGAGGCACATGATCGCGCCCATCAGCGCCGGGACACTGAGCGTGGTAAACGTCAGGTGCAACGCCCAGACGACGCCGGCCACGGCGCCGGGCAACGCGGTGATGATAATGAATGGATCGAGCCAGCTTTGGAAGTTGACGACCAGCAACAGGTAAATCAGCGCAATCGCAATCACAAACCCCATGCCCAAGCCGACAAAGCTGCTGTGCATCGTCTCCGCCTGACCGCGCAACATGATGGAACTGCCCCGCGGAAGCTCCTTCTCAAATTCCGGGATGATTTTCCGCAAATCACGCAACACACCGCCAAGGTCGCGCCCGCTGACACCGCCGAAAATATCAATGACCGGCAGAATGTCCCGGTGTGACACCACCGGCGGCCCCATCGAGCGGGACACTTCCGCGACGTTGGCCAGCAGTTGCGCGTCGCCTTGACCGGGGCGGCTGGCGTTGATGGGGATTGCCTGCAGCGCGTCAATCGAATCAATCTGATGCTCTGGCACACGGACGCTCACGGAGTATTGGATGCCGAGAAGCGGATTGATCCAATAGGTTCGACGCACCTGCGAACTGCCGCTGAGCGCAAGCAGTACCGACTCCGCCACGTCGCGCTCCGTCAGTTCCATCTCGGATGCCTTCGTGCGGTCCACGGCGAACTCCAGTTTCGGGCGGTCACCGGGCTGCTGGATGCGCACGTCCACCGCGCCGGGAATGTGGCGGATTGTCTCGACCATTCGGCGGGCAATGTCCCGGTTGGCGGCCTGATTGCGGCCGAGAATCTGGATGTTAAACGGCGCCGGCAGACCGAAGTTGATCGTCTGGCTGACAATGTCGGCCGGGAGGAAATAGAAAAGGACGCCGGGGAATTCCCGGTTCAACCGCCGGCGCAAAGCGCGCACATACTCATCGGTCGGCCGGTGTCCGCGCCGCAACGAGACCAATATATCGGCGTCGCCGGGGCCGACGACACCGCTGTCGTTGTAACTGAGATTGATGCTGGAGTTGGGGATGCCGATGTTGTCGAGGATACCGGCCAGTTCGCGCGCGGGAATTTCCTTGCGGATGACGGCTTGGATTTCGTCCACGAGCTTGGCGGTTTCCTCGATGCGCAATCCGCTGCGCCCGCGGATGTGAAGGCGAAACTGACCGGCATCAACCGAGGGGAAGAAGTCCTGACCAAGACCGGGAATCAGCAGGCATGTGCCACCACAGAAGGCGAGGAACAACACGGCGAATGCTATTTGGTGTTGGAGAATCGAGCCGAGCAGTTGGCGGTATTTCTCGCGGAAGCGATTAAACCCGCGCTCGAAGGCGTTCTGCAAGAGCGCGAATGGACGGAAGAGGATCGGGACATGTGCGGCATCTGCCAAGTGGCCGTGATACTTCACGTTGCGGTACAGCCACATGACGAGCGTCGGAACCAGCGTGCGCGAAAAGATGTAGCTGGCAAACATCGCGAAGACGACCGCCTTGGCCAGCGGCGTAAAAAGATACCGCGCGGTCCCGGTCAGGAAAAACATCGGCACGAACACAATGCAGATGCAAATCATCGAAACGAATGCCGGCAGCGCGATCTCTTGCGCGCCATCCAGAATGGCTTGGACGGTGGGTTTGCCGAGCGCCAGTTGCCGGTGGATGTTTTCAATGGTGACGGTTGCTTCGTCCACCAAGATGCCGACTGCGAGGGCAAGACCGCCGAGCGTCATCAGGTTAATCGTTTCGCCAAGCGCGCTGAGACACGCGATGGAAGTGAGCACGGAAAGCGGAATGGAAAGCGCAATGATGAGCGTGCTGCGCCAGGAACCGATAAACAGCAGGATCATCAACGCCGTCAGCGCGCCGGCAATCAAGCCTTCCTTGAGAACGTCATTGATGGCCGTGCGCACAAAGATGGATTGGTCGGCGAACTCTTTGACCTGCACATCGGTGGTGAGCGTTTTGAGGACGTGAGGCAATAGTCTTTTCACGCCGTTGGCAACTTGCAGCGTGGAAGCGCCGCCACTCTTGTAAATGGTGAGCAACGCGCTGCGAACACCATCTTGCCGGACCATGTTCACCTGCGGCGTGTAGCCGTCGCGGACCTGCGCGACGTCACGAATGCGGATCACGGCGCCGCTGACGGTTTTGATGGGCAAGTCGTTCAGTTCCTCGATGAGACGGGGACTGGTGTTCAGTTCGATATCGTACTCGGTGGCGCCGATCTTGGCGCTGCCGGTGGGATAGGCAAAGTTTTGTGCATCGAGCGCGTTCACGATGTCCACAGGAGCGAGGTTCTTGGCCTTCAATGCTGTGAGATCAATGTCCACCGACACGACCCGCTGGCGTCCGCCATACGGAGCGGGAATGGAAACGCCCGGCACCGTGACGAGACGGGGGCGGATCTGGTTCATCGCCACGTCATACAATTCGGCTTCCGAAAGATGCGAGCCGCTGATCCCGAACTGGAGAATGGGAACCGTCGAAGCATTGTAGCGAACGATCAACGGCGGCGTCGCGCCGGCCGGCAAATTGCGAATAATCGTCTGGCAGGCGGTAGAGACCTCCGCGAGACCGGCATCAATCGAGGCTCCGGGCTGGAGGAACACTTTTACGACGGCGATGCCATTGTAGGAAGTGGACTCGAGATGTTCAATATCGCTGACCGTCGTGGCCGTGATGCGCTCACACATATAAGCAATGCGTTGCTCCATCTCCTGCGCGTTCAAGCCGCCATACCTCCAGATGACACTGACAACGGGAATATCAATGGACGGAAAGATGTCGGTCGGCGTTCGCAACAAGACGAATGGCGTCAGCAACAACAACAGCAGCGCCGTCACCACGAAGGTGTACGGCCGCCGCAACGCTAATCGGACAATCCACATAGGACAATGTCTTGACCTCGCCATGATTTGAGCCGATTGGCAAGGGAAAAAGTCGGGATGCTTGCCGTCGGAGGAATTCTGATTGCGCGCCGGCGTTGTGGCCGCTATATTCGCGCCGTCAATTGGCTGCGGACGTGGCGGAATTGGCAGACGCGCAGCGCTCAGGACGCTGTGGGTAACACCGTGGAGGTTCGAGTCCTCTCGTCCGCACCAACCACTGCTTTCCTCGTCGCAATCAGAAACGAACGTTCATCAGGTCAAAAAAACTCTGATGCAATCTGCTGCGGTTACTTGTCGGCTGGCGCCAGAGCGAGAGAAGTTTGAATGGCGTATTCGCAGGTGCAGCCGGCGCTGGCTTCGGGGATGAGGATCAGGCCACCGGCGGGAATTGTGTTGATCCAGCAACCGGGCCGCGTGGCGGTGGATAACGGCGTGCGCTGGCCATTCTGGAGATCAAACATGTACGGAATCTTCGCCGCCGTAAACCGGCTGAAGGCGCAATACCGCGAGGCAGACAGCGTCGCGCATTTGTGACTCTTCTCCCATTTCCATCCTTCATACGGTTTTCCAGTCGCCAAGTAGTAGGCAAACGCCGGTCCGTACACCACGTCACCCACAATGGCAGGATGTTGCACCTGTTCGCCGTGCGCATCGGACAACACATAATCGTAATTCGGAGTCGCCGTGACATGCCATTGGGGTTCGCCGGTGCGGGCATCAAACGCTCGCAACTCGTAACGCACGCGCGTCAATTGCTTCGGTTTGATCTGCCCATTGGTTTCCGCCGGCGTCATGGTGGCATGGCGGCTACCGGAAATCAGCAACGTCTCCTTCGCATAACTCGCGTAGATGATTTGTTGCATCATGCTCAGGTCGGCGTCTTTCACCCAAACGGGTGCGCCCGTTTTCAAATCCAAGGCCACGAGGCGGGAACCTGCTCCCGTCAACTCGCGCAAAAGAATCCGACCGTCTCGCGATGCCAGCGTTTGCTCATTGCTGCTCTCGACGAAATAAATCCGGCCATTGCCGATGGCCAGGGTCGGGTTGATGATCGCACCGCGCCGTGCCACATATTCCCACGCTGGCTTGCCGGTGGCTTGCGAAATCCCGAATAGGGAGAAACTGCAGACGACCGGTTGGTCGCTTTTCCAAACAAAAATGTCCTCAGCCTTCCCCATCGCCCGCAAGGACCCGCCCGGCTTCGCCACACTGCCGATGATCAGGCCGTCCACCACCGCCAAGTATCCCCATGCCTTTTGGGGCTGCGAGCCGGGGGCCTGAATCCGCTTCATGGTTTTTCCCGTTTGCGCATCCAAAACCAGACAGGCATCGGCAGCGGCCACAAACAGATGGGAATCAGTAGCCGCGATGCAACTTGAGTCTTTGAATGCAGCGACGCGTACCGAATCGGGGACGAATTTCTCCCAGAGCACAAAACCGTTGTAAGCATCCACAGCCGCCAGATAGTTGAATCCCGAAATAAAGAGCCGGCCATTCACGAACAAAGGAGCCGGCCCTTTTTTGTGGCGGTCCACCATGTCGCCCGGTCCGGGACGCCCGAACCACTGCAAATCCATTGGCACGGGGCGAATCTCGTCGCCGCTGCACGCCGTGTTACCGGGGTCGGCGTAGAAGTGTGACCACTCGCCGCTGCCCGGCGGACGGCCTTTGCGGGCAACGCCGCACGCCAAACCATCGGTGTTCACCACGCGCCACTCGGGTAAGCCACGCCCCCATGCGGCCAACGAGTGTTCCGGTTTTGTTCCGGGGCGGACCATCACAGCCACGGTGCCACCATACGGACGCAACACCCGAAGCACCTGATCTGCGGAGGGGAGATTCTCGCCGTTGGTTAACGCCTCTTCAGAGACAATGAGATTGGCGAAGTTTTTTGGATAAGGCAAAACTCCTGCGGGGCCTTGATGGACTTCAATGCGCTTCCCGTATAGACCGGCTTTCAGGAAAGCATCCCGCATGGCCTCGACCTTCGCGGGGTTTTCCTCATGGCAGATGACACGAAATTCCGAGCGCCGGGCGATTTCGCAGGCCAGTTGCCCGGTGCCGGCCTGAAGAACCAAGCAGTAACCCTTGATTGTGCCGGCGGTTCTGATGGCGATTTCGGCTGCCTTGGCGAGCATGGGATTCTCGGGGCAGACCTGCGTGACCGGAGGCGTAGGCTTCACGCGTTGAACGGTGGCCGTGCCGGCCTGAAAACAGACCGTCTGTCCGTTGTCGAGACTGGCGTAGAGCCGTTTGTTGCAGAGCGCCAAACCTTCGACCTTGCCGTCAAGGCGACCCGACCAAAGCTCTTTCCCGTCGTTCGCCGCATAGACGGTGACTGCGCCTGATCCGGCGGTGACAATTTTATCTGCCACCAAGATCATGGTGGTCGCATGGCGCGCCGGGACAGACCACCGGGCAGGCGTCTCTTTCACGCGCTTCTGCTCTGCGAGATAGGCGGTGCGATTGATGGCGGACAATTGGCCGTTGTCCAACAGGAAAACGTTGTCATCCCGCACCAGCACCGAATCACCGTGGGCACGGAGAATGGGGATTATTGACCCGGATTTGAACCAGTGGAACTGCCCGTCCTCACTCGGGCCGGTCACCAGCATCCCATCGGCCAGCAATGCAAACGAACCGCCGACCAAGTTGGGCTTCCATGGATTGGGCTTCCCGTAGCGGAGCATCGGCTCGCCATCGCTGCGGTCGCAGCCCCGGAAGGCGAAGCGGCCAGTGGCCAGAAAAAGCTGGTTCGAGGAAGCCACCATGGTGCCCTGCGAGGTGAATTCGAGCGGGCGCTTGTACACCGGTTCTCCCGTGTCTGCCCTGAGCGCGCAGAGATAAACTCCGCGATCGGGAAAAAGGCCGGCCGTGAAATAAACCATGCCGGCATCGGCGACCAACCCACCGCGCACCGGCCAAAGGGAGATCATGCGCCCATTGCCCGGCAATCGCTGGTCAACCTCCCCGGCGCGGTATTTCCAGCGGAGTTCCCCGGTGCGCGCGTCAAGGGCGTAGAGGTGCCCATCATCGGCGCCCACAAACAGCGTGGCTTTGTAGAGTGCCGGCGGAAGGCGCACCGGGCCCTCGGCGACGAACCGCCAGCGCACCGTGCCGGTGGCCGCATCCAGACAATAGGCGGCATCCTCCGAGGAAGAACCAAAATAAACAGAATCCGCGTTGGCCACGACGTGAAAGGCGCGGTCGAAGGTCAGGGTTGACTGGAGCGGCCCGTGCATGATTGCGTAATTGGTCTTGGCCGGCTCCGGCCAAGCGGGAATGGGCGGCTGCGCGGGAACGTGGATCCACGCACGGGAGAGTGGCAAGGTTAGCGATTCAGTCGAGATGCCAGACCGTTGCATGTCGCCGCGAAACATCGGCCATTCGGCTGCCCATGCCGGATTGACGAGCAAAAGCCCGCTTAAGAGCAGGCATTTTGTAGATTGTGCTGCGTTTGTCATGTTACTTGGCAGGCAAGATTGCAGAGGAATGGATGGCTGCCAAGTGTATTTCATCAACGCTGCCGAGTTTTCAAGAAAACACCAAAATGAAGAGGGGCGCATCTTGACACTGCCACTGTCACCACAACGTTCCACAGGCTGGTGTCCCGCGTTTACGCGGTCCGGACCGACTAAAGTCGGTACACCAACAACGACACCGTGGCACTATGGTGGCAGTGCCGAGATGCGCCCAATGAAGAGTCCGCTTGTTTTTCTTGGTTGAAATGATAGTCTTTCAACTGGTGGTATGAACGAGGAGGTTCGAGTCCTCTCGTCCGCGCCAACCAACACAAGATAATGATGAAATGGTCGCAGTGGACAATCGGTTGCCTCGCGCTTCTGGTCCTCGCCAGCAGCGCGCTCGCAGCGTCGGTCAACGACCGGAGCCGCTGGACGAGCCTTGACAAGATCCGCAACGCCATCAACAACCCCAAGTCACCCAGCCGGACTGTGGACACGCCGACCGTGGATGTGAAGGGCGCCCCGATCAAAGGCCGCGAGGTGCCGGTGCGCGATTTGTCTGCAAGACCAACGCCCGGAATGCGTGACGTGACGACCGTTGACCAGAAGAACGCGGAACTGAAACGCCGCGACGTTTCCACTTACGACACGCCAGTACGCGGAACATCGGTTGGCAATTTCACTGCCAAACGCGCTCCGGTCGCCGAGAAGATGCGCGCTGAGACTGCGAAGATGTACGCGACGGACAGCGCTCCGATTCCCAGCCGCCGCATCCAAGTCAATTCCCCCGAAGGCCTCGAAGAGTTGTACAAGCAACTCAACCGAAAGCCCTGACCGCCAGCATTACGCGGTCGCGTTTCCTGTCTGCCGTCTCCCATCGCCGGAGATGCACATGTTTGACTCGCCACGCTCCACGTGATACAAGTTGATTCCATGGCGAGCAGCCGGGTATGCAGTGACATGGATGATCCAAGCATCAAACCCCGTTTTGCTTCATCGCCGGTTGCGATTCTGGCGGTGGCGGCTGCGTATGCGGTGGTGGCCAAGCTGAGTTTCTGGTTTACGATTCCTCCCGGCAACATCACTCCCATCTTTCCCGCCGCCGGGTTGGCCCTTGTGGCCGTGATGTTGATGGGGCGCAATGCCCTCATCGGGGTTTGGCTCGGATCTTTTGCGGCCAATACCATCTCCTTTGTTGACGGCTCGATGCCATCCGTCCATGTGGGGCTGCTGGACTTGTTGGTCGGCACATTCATTGGTCTCGGTGCCATGTCCGGTGCCGCGGCGGGCGCGTTCCTGGTGCGGCGCTTCTGCAAGGATGAGCACCCACTGCAGAGCGGGCGGAATGTGTTGATTCTGCTTGTTGTCGGCGGACTTGGCTGTTGCCTGATCAGTCCCACGGTTGGCGTGCTTGGCCTGACGCTGGGCGGGAATGTTCCTTGGGAACGATTCGGCTATTCCTGGGTCACTTGGTGGGTGGGCGACGCCGCCGGGACTCTTGTTGCCGCGCCCCTGATTCTGGCGTGGCGGCTTCGCCATCCGTTTCGCAAGAACGTATGGCGCATTCTGGAAGGGGTGGCGCTCGGAAGTGTGGTGCTGCTGCTTTGTTTCTTTGTCTTCTTTCGGAAGATGTCCTTCGAGTACGGACTGTTGCCATTGTTGCTTTGGGCGGCATTTCGTTTCGGCATGCGCGGCGCGTCAACGACTGCCGCCGTCATTGCATTGCTGGCCACGATTGGCACCAGTCGTGGCACCAGCCCGTTCGTGGGCGCAACGGCCAATGAATCACTGCTGCTGATGAATTCGTTTTTCGGGGTGACCATCACCTGTTCCCTCCTGCTGGCGGGAATGATGCGGGAACGAAGGCGGTCGGATAAAGAACTGCGAAAGCTGAACGAGGCGTTACGCACGAGCGAACTAAAACATCGCATGTTGTTCGAGACTGCGGGTGACGCCATTTTCCTGATGCGAGGCGACCGGTTCATTGACTGCAACGCCAAGACGCTGATGATGTTCGGCTGCCGGCGTGAGGAGATCGTCGGCGCGCCGCCCTACGAGTTCTCGCCGCCCACGCAACCTGATGGCCGTCGCTCCGCGGAGAAGGCTCTGGAGAAAATCAACTTGGCGATCACAGGGGGACCCCAGTCTTTTGAGTGGCTGCACTGCCGGCGGGACGGAACGCCATTCATGGCCGAGGTGAGTTTGAACCGCTTGGAATTGGACGGCGAAACGCTGTTGCAAGCCATTGTGCGCGACATCACCGAGCGCAAAGAAACCGAACAGGCACTGCACGAAAGTGAACGGAAGTATCGCGAGCTTGTCGAGCTTGCCAACAGTATCATCCTGCGCTGGAACTCCCAAGGGATCGTGACGTTCCTGAACGAGTTCGGCTTGCGGTTCTTTGGCTACGCTCCCGAGGAGATCATCGGCCACCATGTGATGGACACGATTGTGCCGACCACCGAGAGCGGCGGACGCGATCTGCGTCATCTCATGGAGCAGGTTTGTGCGGACCCGAAAGCATTTGAGCAGAACATCAATGAGAACATGCGCCGTAACGGCGACCGGGTTTGGATCGCTTGGACCAACCGCATCGTTCGCGACGCGCAAGGACAAGTCGCGGAGATCCTGAGCGTCGGCACGGACGTCACTGAACGGAAACGCGCGGAGGAGGCGATCCGCGAGTTGAACGCTGGCTTGGAGCGGCGCGTGGCCGAACGCACGGCGGAACTGGTGCGCGCGCGCGAACGCGCCGAGGCTGCTGACCGCGTGAAGTCCGCCTTCCTCGCCACGATGTCGCACGAGTTGCGCACACCGCTCAACTCGGTCATCGGTTTCACCGGGATCATGTTGCAGGGGTTGGCGGGGCCGTTGAATGCGGAGCAGACCAAGCAGCTTCGCATGGTCAAGGAAAGCGCGCACCATCTACTGGCCCTGATCAACGATGTGCTGGACATTTCCAAGATCGAAGCCGGGCAGATTGAAGTGTTTGCCGCTCCGTTCGTGTTGCGCGAGGCCGTCCAGAAAGTCGTGCAAACCGTGATGCCGTTGGCCGACAAGAAGAACTTGCCGGTGACCGTCAAAGTCGCGCCCGACGTGGGAATCGTGACCAGCGATCGCCGTCGGGTCGAGCAGATCTTGTTGAATCTGTTGAGCAACGCCATCAAGTTCACCGAGCTCGGCCATGTGTGCGTCGAAGCCCGCCGTAACGCCGGCATGGTTGAGGTTCGCATCAGCGATACCGGTATCGGTATCAAGACGAAAGATTTGGGCAAGTTGTTTCAGCCGTTCCGGCAGGTTGACACGGGCCTGACGCGTCATTACGAGGGAACCGGTTTGGGACTGGCCATCTGCCGGCGGTTGCTCGAGAAACTCGGCGGTGCCATCTCCGTCGAAAGCGAGTGGGGCAAAGGCAGCACATTCCGTTTCACGCTGCCGCTCGAGCCTGAAAGGAAACCATGACATACACGATTCTTCTCATTGAAGATAACGAACAGAACCTCTACCTCACCACGTTTCTGCTGGAACAGCACGGCTTCAAGGTGGTCCCGGCCCGAAGCGGCCCCGAGGGAATTGAACTGGCCAGCCGGGTCCAACCCGACTTGATTCTTCTCGACATCCAGTTGCCGCAGATGGATGGTTACGCTGTGGCGCGAGCGTTGCGACAAGATCCGGCCCTGCATGC
This sequence comes from uncultured Verrucomicrobiota bacterium, assembly GCA_964574605.1. Classification (GTDB taxonomy): domain Bacteria; phylum Verrucomicrobiota; class Verrucomicrobiia; order Palsa-1439; family Palsa-1439; genus CAIKAP01. The sequence goes on along the minus strand of CAZNOK010000009.1, from coordinate 7,389 downwards.
GGTGCCTATCGTGGCGGTGACTTCCTACGCCATGGTCGGCGACCGCGAGCGCGCTCTGGCGGCAGGGTGCAACGGTTACATTGAGAAACCCATCAATCCCGACACGTTCAAGTACGAAATCGAAAAACACCTGAAAGCCCGGTCGGCGGGCGGAGGAGCGATGCCATGAACATTCTCGTCGTGGACGACAACGAAACGAATCTTTACCAACTCCAAATCCTCTTGGGGGGCAACGGCTATCAAGTTATCACCGCCGCCAACGGGGCTGAGGCGCTGGAAAAGGCCCGGCAGAATCCGCCCGACCTGATCATCACCGACATCCTGATGCCAGTGATGGACGGGTTCGCCTTGTGCCGTGAATGGATGAAGGACGAGCGCCTGAAGGGAATCCCGTTCGTTTTTTACACTGCGACCTACACCGATGTGCGTGACCGGGAATTCGCACTCAGTCTTGGCGCTGCGCAGTTCATTACCAAGCCGCAGGACCCCGAAGACTTCATTCGAACGATTCGGAAAATCATCGCGGATCACAAGGGGGGCAGCTTGCGACCGGCGCGCACACCCGTGGCGGAAGAAGGGGTTTACTTGACGCAATACAACGAGACGCTCATCCGCAAGCTGGAAGCCAAGATGGTGCAGTTGGAGCAGGCGTATCGCGAACTCCGTAAGCTCAACGAAGAGCTCGAAGAGCGGGTTCAGGAACGCACCGCCAAGTTGGAAGCCACGAACAAGGAGTTGGAGGCCTTTATCTACTCGGCATCCCACGACCTGCGCGCACCGTTGCGGGCGATCGACGCCTACGTGCACTTGCTGCAAAGGGACCTCGGTCCTCATCTTGATGCCAAGGGAAAGGATGTTTGTTCCATCATTAGCGACAACATCCGGAACATGAGCCGGCTGATTGACGACCTGCTGGCTTTCGCGCGCATCGGTCGAACAGAGATGCGGTCTTCACCGGTGGATATGGCGTCCTTGGCAAATACGATTTTCCAAGAGCTGACGACGCCGGAAAGCCGGGGGAAGATTGACTTCCATGTTGGCCCCCTGCCGCGCGCGCTGGGTGACGCAGCCCTGCTTCGCGAAGTCTGGATGAATCTGCTCGACAACGCTATCAAGTTTTCTTCAAAAAAGGAGCATGTTGTGATCGAGGTGGATGCAGAGCAACCAGGTGACCGTGTTGTCTATTCGGTCCGAGACAACGGCGCGGGCTTCGACATGCAACACGCGGCGAAGCTCTTCGGTGTGTTCCAGCGCCTGCACAGCGCCGAGGAGTTCAAGGGCACAGGTGTGGGGCTGGCCATTGTCCAGAGTATTGTCCTCCGTCACGGCGGCCGGGTCTGGGCCGAAGGAGCGCCAGACAAAGGAGCAAAGTTTTATTTCAGCTTGAAGAGAGCCGGGTGACCATGCCCAATACGCTGTTCGTGCTCGGTGTCTAACCAGCAGCGATATTCACCAGCTTGCCGGGAACAACAATCACTTTCTTGACCTGCTTGCCCGCGAGGAACGGCTGCACGTTGGCGTCGGCCAAGGCCAGCTTCTCCAACTCCTCTTTCGTTGCCTTCGACGGCACGTTGAGACGGGCGCGGACTTTGCCGTTGACCTGCACGACAATCTCCACCGTGTCTTCGACCAGCAGCGCCGGGTTAAAAGCGGGCCACGGCTCGTAGGTGAGCGATTTGTTGTGACCAAGTTTCTGCCAGAGTTCTTCCGCGAGGTGCGGCGCATACGGCGCGAGCAGCAACGCGAACGGTTCGAGAATCGCGCGTGGCCGGGAGTCTTGCGCAGTTACCGCATTGACAAATTCCATCATCGCCGAGATCGCCGTGTTGAACAGCAGCTCATCCGTTCTCTCGCTGACGTTCTTGATCGTTTGGTGCAACACCTTGAGCAGCGCCGGGGTGGGGGACGAGTTGTCGAGTTCCTCGTACAACCGCCAAACACGCCCGAGGAACCGGTAAACGCCTTGAACGCCTTCGGTGCTCCACGGTTTGGTCGCTTCGAGCGGCCCCATGAACATCTCGTACAGGCGTAACGTGTCCGCGCCGTACTCGCACACGACGTCGTCGGGATTGATGACGTTACCCCACGACTTCGACATCTTCCGGTTGTCCTCGCCGAGGATCATTCCTTGGTTGACGAGCCGCATGAACGGCTCCGTTGTCGAGACGTGACCGAGATCGAACAGTACCTTGTGCCAGAACCGCGAGTAGAGCAGGTGCAACACCGCGTGCTCCGCGCCGCCGACGTAGAGGTCAACAGGCATCCAGTATTTCTCCTTGTCCTTCGCCACGAACGCCGCCGAGTTGTGCGCGTCAATGTAGCGGAGGTAATACCAGCAGGAGCCGGCCCATTGCGGCATCGTGTTCGTCTCGCGCTTGGCGGCAGCGCCGCACTGCGGGCATTTGCAGTTCACCCAATCCGTCGCTTTCGCCAACGGCGGTTCGGCATTGCCCGACGGCGAGTAATCCTTCATCTCCGGCAATCGCAACGGTAACTCGCTCTCCGGCACCGGCACCGTGCCGCACTTTACGCAATGCACAATCGGAATCGGTTCGCCCCAGTAACGTTGGCGCGAGAACAACCAATCGCGCAGTTTGTAGTTCACCGCAAACTCGCCCGCGCCGCGTTCGCCGAGCCATTCGGTGATCTTTCTCTTCGCTTCCGGCGTCGGCAGCCCGGTGATGAGGCCAGAGTTGACCGAAATGCCGTCGCCGACAAATCCGATCGGATCGGACTGATCGGTCGGATTCACGACTATAATCACCGGCAAGTTGAACTTCTGGGCAAACTCAAGGTCGCGGGTGTCATGGGCGGGGACAGCCATGATCGCGCCGGTGCCGTAGCCCATCATCACATAATCAGCAATCCAGATCGGAATCTTCTCGTCGTTGACCGGGTTGATCGCGTAAGCGCCGGTGAAGACGCCGGTCTTTTCCTTGTCCAACATGCCGCGTTCCAGTTCGCTCTTCTTGGCCGCAGTGACACGGTAGGCATCCACTGCGGATTTCTGCCCGGCGGTGGTGACTTTGTCCACGAGCGGATGCTCCGGCGCCAGCACCATGTAGGTCGCGCCGAAGAGCGTGTCCGGCCGGGTCGTGAACACCTCGATGCTGAACTCTGAACCGTGAACGTTGAACTCCACATTTGCGCCTTCGCTGCGACCGATCCAGTTGCGTTGTTGTTCCTTGATCGAGTTCGGCCAGTTGACGAGGTCAAGATCGGCGAGCAACCGTTCCGCATACGCCGTGATGCGGAGAATCCACTGGCGGAGCGGGCGACGATAGACTTCCTTGTGGCCTTTGCGGTCGCACGTGCCATCGGCGTTGACTTCCTCGTTGGCGAGCACTGCCTTGCAACCGTCGCACCACCAGACCGGGACTTCGGCTTCGTAGGCGAGACCTTTCTTGAAAAGTTGGAGGAAAATCCACTGTGTCCACTTGAAGTAGTGCGGGTCGGTCGTGTCCACTTCGCGATCCCAATCGTACGAGAAGCCGAGCATCTGAATCTGCCGGCGAAAGGTGTCAATGTTCTTCTTTGTCGTGACGGCGGGATGGGTGCCGGTGTCAATGGCGTATTGCTCGGCGGGCAGGCCGAACGCGTCCCAGCCCATCGGATGGAGAACGTTGAAGCCGCGCATCCGTTTGTAGCGGCAAAAGATGTCGGTGGCCGTATAGCCTTCAGGATGTCCGACGTGCAGTCCCGCACCCGAAGGATAGGGGAACATGTCGAGGACGTAGAGCTTCGGTTTCGCGGCGTCTTCCTTTGCGGCGAAAGTCTTGTTGGCGAGCCAATAGCGTTGCCACTTCGGCTCGATTTGGTCGAACGGGTATTTCTTGCGGAGTTCAGGCATAACGGGCGCGGACTATACCGGCACTTGCCGGCACAAACAAGTCCGAGAACGATCTTATTCTTTCGTGATCAAACGGATTGCCCGGTTATAGGAAAAGTATTCCCACGCCCAGTTGATCAGCACCACGAGTTTGTTCCTGTACCCAATGAGTTGGATGAGGTGAATGGTCAGCCACAGCGCCCACGCCGGAAATCCGCGGAACCTCAATTTGCCCAATTGCGCCACCGCTTGGTTGCGGCCGATGGTGGCCAGCGAACCGGGATCTTTGTAGATAAAATCCACGCAGGGCTGGCCGCTGAGCAGCCGCCGGATGTTTTTGGCAGCTACCTCGGCCTGTTGAATCGCCACCGGCGCCACCATCGGCAACGGCTGGCCACCGGCGTCGAAACAGGCCGCGTCGCCTATGACAAGCAATTCCGAATGATCGGGCACTTGAAGGGTTGACGTCACGACGACACGTCCGAGCCGCCCTTGTTTGAGTCCCAATTTGTCCGCCAAACCGGCCGCGCGAATTCCCGCCGCCCAGATCAACGTGTGCGACAGGAGTTCTTCGCCGTTCTTGAGCAGGATGCGTCGCCCGTCGAAATCGGAGACGACTGCCCCGAATCGCACATCCACGTGTTTGCGCCGTAAGGTTTCGGTGGTGGCGTCGCGCAATGGCTCCGGGAAGTTGGCCAACAATCTGTCAGTCGCTTCCACCAGAACCACCCGCGCGCCGTTGAAGCGGAGGCGGGCGTAATCCTTGGCCATCACCATGCGGATCAATTCAGAGATTGCCCCGGCGCTTTCGACTCCGGTTGGGCCGCCGCCGGCCACCACAAACGTCAGCATCGCCTGTCGCTTGTCGGGATCATTTTCCTGCGCCGCCAACTCGAACATCTTGAGCAGGTGGTTACGTATTGCGACCGCGTCGTCAACGTCCTTGAGGCCGAAGGCGTGTTTGGCGACCGAGTCCGACCCGAAATAGTGCGTCGTGCCGCCTACAGCCAGAATCAAATAATCATATTGCAGGTCGCCGGTGGACAGCTTGAGGGTTTTTGCGGCCAAGTCTGCGCCGGTCGCGTCGGCAAGGCGAAACTCGACATTGGTCTGGTCGTGAAAAATGGCGCGCACCGGGTACGCGATCTCGACGGGCGAAAGACCGGCGGTGGCGACTTGATACAGAAGCGGCTGGAAAAGGTGATAGTTGTGCCGGTCAACGAGGATGATTTTCACTGGGGCGTCGCGCAATGCCCGCGCCGCGCGTAAGCCGCCAAAGCCCGCGCCAACGATAGCAACAACAGGTTCAAACTTAACCATAAGGATCTTTTCCCTGCATAAATACCAGACATGACGTGGCGGTGCAAATTTAGTGTGAAATCGGGGGTTGACATCAGGGGGGCGGGTCGCTAGGTTACGCGCCCTCAGATTTCGGAATCATCATGAGTACATTCATGGCAAAAAAAGAAGAACAGTCGCCGCGTTGGTTCGTCATTGACGCCAACGGCAAGGTGCTCGGCAAAGTCGCCGAACGCGCCGCCAACATCCTTCGCGGCAAGCTCAAGCCACAGTTCACGCCCCACGTGGACACGGGCGATTTCGTCGTCGTCATCAACGCCGGCAAGGTCGTCGTCACCGGCAAGAAGGAAACCAACAAAGAGTACATGACCTACTCACAATATCCCGGCAGGGAGAAGCGCAGAACCGTCGCCGCCGTCCGCCTCCACCGGCCCGAGCATCTCATCGAGCATGCCGTCAAGGGCATGATACCCCGCAACCGGCTCGGACGCCAGATGATTACCAAACTCAAAGTCTATGCCGGCGCGGCGCACCCGCACACGGCGCAGAAACCGGAACCCGTCGCACTCTGATTTTATGGCCACTGAAGCACCCAACACCATCGTGACCGTCGGGCGACGCAAAACCAGCATCGCCCGCGTCAGCCTCGTGCCCGGCACAGGCAAACTCACCATCAACGAGCGCAGTCTCGACGATTACATTACCGTCCCGACGTTGCGGTTGATCGCCCTCGAGCCGTTGACCGCCACGCAGACCGCCGGCAAATACGACGTGACCATCAGCGTCGAAGGCGGTGGCCTCACCGGCCAAGCCGGCGCGATCCGACTCGGCATCGCCCGCGCGTTGTTACTCGCCGCGGCGGACCTCAAGCCCGTCCTCCGCGCCAAAGGTTTGCTCACGCGCGACGCTCGCGCCAAAGAGCGCAAGAAATACGGCCAACCCGGGGCACGCAAGCGCTTCCAGTTCTCGAAACGCTAATCGAGCCAAAACAAGTCTTGCCATCACAAGCCCCGAGTTGAATACTCTGGGGCTTGTTGGCTTTTTGCCGCGAGCAGGCTCGCGGCTACAGTGAACAACGCCTTCGTGGAAGTTGTAGCCGCGAGCCTGCTCGCGGCAGCAGAGACAGAACATGAGTACAACAAAAGTCGCCATCGTCGGTGCCAGCGGATACTCCGGTCAGGAACTGGTGCGCCTGCTCCTGCGGCATCCGCACGTCGCCATTTCCTGTTTCACCTCGCGCCAATACGCCGGCAAACCGGTTACGGACATCTTCCCGAAATTCCGCGGCTTGGTGGATGCCGCCTTCGTCGAACCGAAAATCGCCGCCATCATCGCCAGCGGCGCGCAGGCCGCGTTCCTCGCGCTGCCGCACGGTGTCGCCGCCGAGTACGCCGTGCCATTGTTGGAGCACGAGATCAAGGTCCTCGACCTCAGCGCCGATTTCCGTCTGAAATCCGCCGCCGTCTATAAAGACTTTTACGAGCACGAACATCCCGCGCCGGCATTGCTCGCGCGGGCCGTGTATGGCCTGCCGGAACTTTACCGGAACACGATCCGAAAAGCCGACCTCATCGCCTGTCCCGGCTGTTACCCGACCAGCATTATCCTCGGCTGCGCTCCCGCGCTGAAACGAGGGCTGGCCAAGCCGCACGGCATCGTTGCCAACAGCCTCAGCGGTGTCAGCGGCGCCGGACGGAAAGTCTCCGAGGAATACATCTTCCCCGAGTGCAACGAATCCGCGCGCGCCTACGGCATCCCGAAACACCGGCACCTCTCCGAGATCGAGCAAGAGTTGTCGTTGCTCGCGGGCACGGAACTGAAGATCAACTTCAACCCGCACCTGATTCCGTTGAACCGGGGCATCGTCAGCACCATCTGTCTCGACCTCGCGAAGCCTGCGACGACCGACGATGTGCTCACCGCGTTCCGGGATTTCTACAAAGGCGAGCGGTTCGTGCGCGTCTCGAAGGCGTTGCCCGATACCAAGAACGTGCAGGAAACCAACTTCATTGACATCTCGGCGCGCGCCGACGCGCGGACGAACAAACTCATCGTCGTCACCGCCGAGGACAACCTCACCAAAGGCGCCGCCGGTCAGGCCGTGCAGTGTTTGAATCTGGCTTTCGGCTACGACGAAACGGAAGGACTGCTCTAACGCCCGAATTAAGCCGCACCGCGAAGCGGCGTCGGCTTGAATGAGTTGTTAGGCATGATTGGATTTTCCCCACTTTCTGAGGCGCCCGGTAATCCCCTCATCACCG
>CAZNOK010000008.1:0-49738 GCA_964574605.1 uncultured Verrucomicrobiota bacterium | reverse complement strand
TTGAGTTCGTCGTCGGAGACGATCCGGCCCTGTTCGGTGTCAATCAGGAACATGCGGCCAGGCTGAAGCCGCCCCTTTTGCGCAACCATGTTCGGCGGGATGTCGAGCACGCCGACTTCGCTGGCCATGATGACGCGGTCGTCCTTGGTGACGTAGTAACGCGAGGGGCGCAGGCCGTTGCGGTCGAGGCAGGCGCCGATGCGGACACCGTCGGTGAACGCGATGCTGGCGGGGCCGTCCCATGGTTCCATCAGGCAGGAGTGATATTGGTAAAAAGCGCGTTTATCGTCGGGCATTGACTCGTGATGTTCCCACGGTTCGGGAATCATCATCATCATCGCGTGGGGGAGGGAACGGCCCGAGAGGACGAGGAACTCCAGCACGTTGTCGAACATCGCGGAATCGCTGCCGTCCTCATGAATGATCGGGAAAAGTTTTCTGATCTCTGGCCCCCAAATATCGGAGCGGAGCATGGATTGGCGCGCGTGCATCCAGCTCACGTTGCCGCGCAATGTGTTGATCTCGCCATTGTGCGCGATGTAACGATACGGGTGCGCGCGGTACCAGCTCGGGAATGTGTTCGTGCTGAAACGCGAATGGACCAGCGCCAGCGCGGTTTCCATCGCGGGGTCGTTCAGCTCCGGATAGAACTGCGGAAGCTGCTCCGACATGAGCATGCCTTTGTAGATGATCGTGCGACAAGAAAGGCTGGCGACATAAAACCATTCCCCCCCCTTGATGCCGGAATAGCGGATGCCTTTCTCGGCGAGTTTGCGGATAACGTAGAGCTTGCGCTCGAACGCGAGGTCATCGGCGAGCTTCGGATCGCGCGCGATGAACACCTGGCGGACCATCGGTTCTGAGAAGCGCGCCGTCTTGCCGAGCGTGTCGTCCGCCGTCGGCAGGCTGCGCCATCCGAGGAATTTCAAGTCCTCGTCGGCGACGATTTCCTCGAACAGCTTCTCGCACTTGTATCGCGCCGACGGATCCGGCGGTAGATAAACCATCCCGACGCCGTATTCCCGTGGCCCTGGCAACTCGATGTTGACCTGACCGCACGCCTTTTTCAGGAACGAATGCGGCACTTGGAGCAGGATGCCGGCGCCGTCTCCAGTGTTCGGCTCGGCGCCCGCCGCGCCGCGGTGGCGGAGGTTCACGAGCACCTGCAAGGCGTCGCGCAGGACGCGGTTGGACTTGCGGCCCTTGATGTCGGCCACGAAACCGACGCCGCACGCGTCGTGTTCCCATCGCGGGTCGTAGAGGCCCTGCGGGCGGCGCTGGTTTACGTTTCTCTGATTTGTATCGTTTGCGTACATTAGTATCACTAATTCAGCATCTAGTTGATATTCCTTCCAGTAATACAGGATTCCGCCCTTGTCAAGTACGAGGTTGACGGCGACGGACATTCCGGCGAATATGTCAGGGAACCCAACCACGGAGGAAACGTATGAAGACCGTCAAACAGCTCTCCCTATTTCTCGAAAACAAACCCGGCACCCTCGCCGCGGTCTGCAGAACGTTGGCCGTCGCCAAGGTCAACGTCCTCGCCATCTCCATCACCGACGGCGTGGATCATGCCGTCGTCCGCATGGTCGTGGACGAGCCGCAGAAAGCCCTCCACCTGCTCGGCGAACGCGGCGTACTTGTCGTCGAGCGCGACGTTCTGCTCATCGCCTGCCAGAACCGCCCGGGCGCGCTCGCTTCCCTTGCCCGCAAACTCGCCGCCGGCAAGGTCAACATCGAGTACGCCTACGCTGCCGCAGTTCCTGATGCAGCCACGGGCGCGATGATTCTGCGCGTGGACAACATTGCCAATGCCAAACGTATCTTGAAAGGACACTGAAATGAGTATCCGCGAAAACACCGCCACAATGGCCGTCTTTCTTGACCTCGAGAACATCGCGCTCGGCGCCCTCGATGCGCACTATCCGAAGTTCGACATCCAAAAAGTCCTCGAACGTCTTCTCTTGAAAGGGCACATCGTTGTCAAGAAAGCCTACTGCGACTTTGACCGTTACAAAGCCTTCAAACGCGACCTCCACGAGGCAGCGTTTGAGTTGATCGAGATTCCGCACGTTCGCCAGTCCGGCAAGAATTCCGCGGATATCCGCATGGTCGTGGACGCGCTTGACCTTTGTTACACGAAGCAGCACGTGGACACCTTTGCCATCATCAGCGGCGACTCGGATTTCTCGCCGCTCGTGAGCAAACTGCGCGAGAACGACAAGACCGTGATCGGCCTCGGCGTCAAGAATTCGACTTCCGATCTCTTCATCAACAACTGCGACGAGTTCCTCTACTACGACGACCTTGTTCGTCCCGAACCGGCCAAGACACGCAAGGTCGCGGCGGAGGGAGAGAAAAAATCCCTCAGTCCCGACCGCGGTTTGGAGATGGTGGTCGAGACCTTCGAGGCGATCAGCGAAGAACGCCGCGGCGACGACCCGATCTTCGGTTCGATGATCAAACAAACGCTCAAGCGGCGTCATCCCGGCTTCAACGAACGCGCGCATGGTTTTCGCAGTTTCAATGACTTGCTCCTCGAAGCCCAGAAACGCAACCTCCTCAAACTCGAAGCCGACGCGAAGTCAGGGGGGTACATCGTACGGGGCGTTGAATGAATCGCCACGCGCTTCTGATTATCGCCACTGTTCTTTCTTGCGCCGCAGCGCCGCGCAACATCATCCGCGACGAGAACCGCAAGCCCGGCAACGCCGATTGGCAACTCACGCGAGTCCGACTCGACAAATCCGATGGCATGCGCTCGCCCTTCGTCGAGGGTTATTGCTCAAGGCAATCCGTTCTCGCTGGTGAATCGCTCGACATCATGGTCTCGACCGATCCGCCGTCGAGATTCAAGATCGAGATCTTCCGCACCGGCTGCTACGGCGGCAAAGGCGCTCGTTGGATGAAGACGCTCGGCCCGTTCGAAGGCAAAGCGCAACCAGTTCCCAAGCCCGGCCCGAAAGACATTCACGACTGCCGGTGGGAGCCGACGACGCAGATCGCGATTCCGAAAGACTGGCTGAGCGGCGTCTATCTCGGCCGTCTCACGACGTTGCCGTCGGAGAAGGACAAACCGTACTGGCAGAGCTACGTCATCTTCATCGTGCGCGACGAACGGCCTGCCGACATCCTGTTTCAGTGCTCTGACAATACTTGGCAGTCCTATAACCGTTGGCCGACGCATTACTCGGTCTATACGCATCCAAAGGGCAATCAAGGACCGTGGGCGGATGTAAGCTTCGACCGTCCTTATGGGCGGCAGTCGCAATATACCGGTATCGTCAACGACCCGCTCTCGGTCGGCTCCGGCGAGTTCCTGTCGTTCGAGCAACCGTTCGCCTACTGGCTCGAAGAGAACGGCTACGACGTGACCTATTGTTCCAACAGCGACATGCTTGCGCCCGACCACGGCCTCAAGTGCAAGGTTTTCCTCAGCGTCGGGCACGATGAGTATTGGGACATCCGCCAATTCCGGAGCGCCGAGAAGATGCGCGACGCCGGCGTGAACCTGATGTTCTTCTCCGGCAACGCCGTCTGCTGGGTCACGCCGTTCCGCGCCAACGGCGCCGGTGTGCCCAACCGCATTATCTTCCGCGGCGGTCCCTACGGCGGGAAACAAGAATACGTGGCGGATCGTCACACCAAGAACGGCCCGTTCCCGGAGACCGGCCCCGACGAGGGCTTGCTCATGGGCGCGCGCAACGGTCGCCCCATCAACGGCGGTGGCGACTGGATTGTGACCAAACCTGACCACTGGATATTTGCTGGCACCGGCCTGAAGAAAGGCGACCGCATCCCCGGCCTCGTCGGTTGGGAATACCACAATCTCGCCGCCACGGAAATCCCCGGCCTCGAAATCGTCGCCGAAGGTCCGGTTTGGGTTGGCGGCCAAACGTTGTCGCACTACACCGCCACGATCTATCCCGGCCCGAAGAACAACTTCGTTTTCAACGCCGCGACAATCTTCTGGTGTCAGGATTTGAGTATGCCGCCCGGCCACACGTTGCCGTGGTCGCACTGGAGCCGTCCGCACGGTCCCGACCCGCGCGTGCAGCAGATCACACACAACCTGCTGAGGAGAGCAATCGGCAAATGAGAACCGCACTCGTTCTCGCGTTGTTTCTCGCCAGTGTCGCTGCGCAAGCGAACCTCATCCGTGACGAGAACAAGAAGCCCGGTGCGCTCGATTGGCAACTGACGCGCGTGCGCACCGACAAGAACAACTATCGTTCACCGTGGATCGAAGGGTACTGCTCGAAACAATCCGTTCTCGCCGGCGAATCGCTCGACATCATGGTCTCGACCGATCCGCCGGAGAGATTCCAGATCGAAATCTTCCGCACCGGCTACTATGGCGGCAAAGGCGCGCGGTTGATGAAGACGCTGGGGCCGTTGCAGGGCACGGCGCAACCCATCCCGCCCGTCGGCGAGAAACGGTTGCGCGAATGCCGCTGGAAAGCCTCGGCGACACTGAAGATTCCCGCCGACTGGACGAGCGGCGTTTATCTGGGACGACTCACAACGTTGCCGGACAGCGACGACAAACCGTATTGGCAGAGCTACGTCATTTTCATCGTCCGTGACACGCGCAAGGCCGACATCCTCTTCCAGTGCAGCGACAACACGTGGCAAGCCTACAACCGCTGGCCCGTCAACGAATCGCTCTACACCGACCCGCGCGGCGCCCACGCGCGCGAGGTGGCTTCGAGTTTCGACCGGCCCTACGGACGCTTTGCGCAATACGCCGGTATTGCGAACGATCCGCTCACCGTCGGTTCCGGCGAGTTTCTATTGCTGGAATTTCCTCTCAGCTACTGGCTCGAACAGCACGGCTACGACGTGACGTACTGCTGCAACTGCGATTGCCTCGACGCCTCACAAATCACGCGTTGCAAGACGTTTATCAGCGTCGGCCACGACGAGTATTGGGACGTGCCGCAATACCACGCGACCAAAGCCGCCATTGAGGCCGGCGTCAACGTCCTCTGGCTCAGCGGCAACTCGGTCTTCGGCGTCACTGCGTTTTCACCTTCCTACGACGGTCGCCGCAACCGGACCATCACGCGTGTCGGCCACTTCGCCGGGTTGACCGATGAAGAGATGGCGAAGGCGGAGAAGATTATGACCAAGGAATGGAAGCGTATGGGTCCTGACGAGAGTCTCATCATCGGTGCGCGAACCATCATTCCGTTCAACGGCGGCGGCGACTGGATTTGCGTCAAGCCGGACCACTGGATCTTCGCCGGCACTGGCATGAAGAAAGGCGACGCCATCCCCGGCATCGTTGGCTGGGAACATCACGGCTCACCGGCAAAATTGCCCGGCCTCGAAATCGTCGCCGAGGGCACCGTCTGGGCCAGCGGCGTCAACCCGGCGCATTGGACCGCCACCATCTTCCCCGGACCGAAAAAGAATTTCATCTTCAACGCCGCGAGCATCTTCTGGGTGCAGGCGTTGAGCATGCCGCCGGGACACACGTTGCCGTGGTCGCACTGGAACCGCCCGCACGGTCCTGACCCGCGCATTCAACGAATTGCGCACAACCTGCTTCGTCGCGCAATTGGAAAGGAAAAATGAATCGCCGCACGTTTATCAAAGCCGTTGCCGCCACCACCGCGCTGGGCGCGGCAAGCCCCACCGTCATCCACGCCGCCGATGCGAAACCGGTCCTGCTCGGCGGCAAACCCGTCCACACCGGCGGTTGGCCGACCTGGCCCCGGTGGAACGAGGCCTGGGAGCAAGGCGTCCTCAACGTGTACCGGAGTTGCAAATGGTTTCGTGGCGCCGACAAACACGTCGAGACGTTCGAGGCAGCCTTCGCCAAGTTCATCGGCGCGAAGAAATGCGTGACCACCACCAGCGGCACCACCGCCATGACGGTCGCGCTGCACGTCATGGACGTCCACGCCGGCGACGAAGTGATTACTTCGCCCTACACATTCATCGCGCCCTACAACGTCATCCTCAACGTCAGCGCGTTGCCGGTCTTTGCCGACACCAATCCTGAGACGCTTACGATGTGTCCGAAGAGCATCGAGAGCCGGATCACCGACCGCACTCGCGCCATCCTGCCCGTCCACATCTTCGGTTCGCCGTGCGACATGGACGCCATCAACGCCATCGCCAAGAAACACAACCTCGCCGTCATCGAGGACGCCGCGCAGGCGTGTCTGGCCGTCTATGACGGACGCAACGCCGGTACGCTGGGCGACCTCGGCTGCTTCAGTTTTCAGGAATCCAAGCACATGCCGGCAGGGGAGGGCGGCGCCGTGACCAGCATGAACGAGCAGTTGATTGACAAGGCCAATTCCTTCCACAACGTCGGTCGCCCTGTCGGCACCTTCCAAGGCAAAGGCGCTTTCACTGCCGGCCACAACCTCCGCATGATGCAAGTGCAGGCCGTCATCCTCCTCCAGGAACTCGAAGCCCGCAAACAAGACATTCTCACCCGCTGCGCCAACGCCGACTACCTCAGCGCCGCGCTGAACCAGATTCCCGGCATCACGACAGCGCGCTTGCAGAAGAACAGCCGGGCCGTCTGGTATCTCTACCCGTTCCGCTACGACGCTCAGAAGTTCAACGGACTCATGCGCGAGAAGTTCGCCAAGGCGCTCTCCGCCGAGGGCGTGCCCTGTTCGCCATCGTATCGCGAACAATACAACGAGGGCATCATTGACGAAGCGATCAACTCGCGCGGGTTCAAACGTCTCTGGAGCGAGAAACGGCTGAAAGAATACCGCGCCAGCTTCGAGGAGTTGAAGGGCACGAAACAAGCCTGTGAGACTGTCGTCGCCATTGGCAACAAGATGTTGCTGGCCGAGCGCAGCGCGCTCGATCACATCCCCGAAGCCATCCGCAAGATCCAGAAATTCAGCGCCGAACTCGTGAAAAAGTGAAAGCCAGCTTGTTCGAGGACGCGACTTTCACCTTGCCAACCCCAGCCGCCAAGCTCAGAATTGCGCCATGAGCAGACGCTCATATCGCGCCGAGAAAATCCTGTCTGAGTTAGGCTCTTACCAGCCTGATATTCAGCCGTCGGGCACGAATAATCCGAGCTCCGTCAATTACCACAACGCCAAACCGGCGGTTAGCCTTTTGTCGCTGAGTCCCGGCTGATAATACAGTTATGCAGGAGCCATTGATGAACGAGAACTATGAAAATGGCTACAGCCAATTCTCCAAGATGGTTGGCAAGGAGAACATGAAAAAACTCGTCTCGCGGCTCAGGGTGGTATGTCCCGATTTTGAGCGCGAAGTAGTGTCCGTCGTGGGCGGGAGGATTTGGACGCGCGGAGGCATTGATCTCAAGACGCGGTCGCTCTGCAGCATTTGTGTGCTGGCGGCGCTGGGTCGGAACAATGCCCTGAAGCTCAATCTGCAAATGGCCCTGCGCAACGGGGCTCAAGTTGGAGAGATCTGTGAAGCCATGTTCCAAGTGGCCGTCTACGCTGGCTTCCCGTCCGCTTGGGATGCCTTGGACAAACTGGCTGAAGTCTTGAAAGAAGAAAAGCGCATAACCAGACGCTGCAGGCAACAGCCGCCGCGCCGGGCAGTGGGATGATTATTTTGAGTCACAACGCTGTGGTTGGAAGCGCGAGCGCGCTGCCGGCGGCTGTGCCCGAGTTGGACTGTTAGTGTTCCGGAACAAGCCGAGCGAAACGGAGGCGAGTTCGACGAGACGCTGATGGGGAATGGGCAGCAAACCGAAACATTTTCGTGCTTGAAGCGCGCTGGGCACCGGGCGTATGAAGACCCTCACCGTAACAACTGCGACGACCGCCGTAATCGCTGCGACACTTCGGTTGCCGCGGAGGAGTATAAAGAAACAAAACCAGTAAAGGAGAGTCCCATGAATCGCCGCACTTTTCTGCAAGCTGTCGCCGCCACCGCCGCTTTCGGCGCCACGCGCCCCAACATTTCCCTCGCCGCAGATGCGAAACCCGCGTTGCTCGGCGGCAAGCCCGTCCATAAAGGCGGCTGGGTAAGCTGGCCGCAGTGGCGTCCGGAATGGGAGTCGAAGATGCTGGAGGTGTATCGCAGTTGTAAGTGGTTCCGCCTCTCCGGCCCGCACGTGCCGGAGTTCGAGAAGGCTTGGGCCGAAATGCTCGGCGCGAAAAAGGCGCTCGCCTGCGCCAGCGGCACCACCTCGCTCATCATCAGCTTGAATGTGATGGACGTTGACGCCGGCGACGAGGTGATCGTGTCGCCGTACACGTTCATCGCAAGCTATAACGCCATCCTCAATCGGAAGGCGCTGCCGGTGTTCTCCGACACCAACCCGGAGACGCTTACGATGTGTCCGAAGTCCATCGAGAGCCGGATCACCGAGCGCACCAAGGCGATCATGCCGGTGCACATTTACGGGATGCCGTGCGACATGGACGCGATCAACCCCATCGCGAAGAAGCACAAGCTCGCCGTGGTCGAGGACGCCTGTCAAGCATGGCTCGCGGAATACAAGGGCCGCAAGTGTGGCACGCTGGGCGACATCGGCGGATTCAGTTTCCAGGAGTCCAAGCACATCCCGTCTGGCGAAGGCGGCGCGATCACCAGCATGAGCGAGGAGTTGATAGACAAGTGCAACTCCTACCACAACTGTGGCCGTGCTTGCGGCACCAACAAGGGCAATGGCAGTTTCACCCGCGGCGACAACTACCGGATGACGCAGTTCCAGGCCGCGCTGTTGCTCCAGCAGTTCGACAAGTTGAAGAAGGAGACGTTCATCCGCCAAGGCAACGCCGATCATCTCAGGGCCAACCTCGGCAAGATCCCCGGCATCAAACCCGTCCGTCTGCCGGAGAATAGCAAGCCGTCGTGGCATCTCTGCGCGTTCCTCTACGACGCGGCGCAGTTCAACGGCCTGTCGCGCGACAAGTTCATGAACGCGCTCCGCGCCGAGGGCGTGGGCTGCTCCAGCCCGTATCGCGAACAGTATTACGACGGTCTGCTCGATGAAGCGATCAACTCGCGCGGCTACAAGCGCCTCTGGAGCGACGCGCGCCTCAAAGCCTACCGCGAGAGCTTCAAAGAACTGAAAGGCAACAAGCAAGCCTGTGAGACGATGTTCGCGTTCGGCCAGAGCATGCTCTTGGCCGACCGCAAAGACCTCGACCAAATCGGCGAGGGTATTTGGAAGATCCACAAGTTCAGCGCAGAGTTGGCGAAGAAGGCCTGATGTTCTGGCGTATTCTGACGTTGGCGCTGGTGCTGGCTGGTTGGGTCTCGGCGGCGGATGGCTTGCGAATCGCGACGTTTCGTTGCGATGCCACGCCGCCGTTTGGTGAGCCGATGGTCTGGGACGTGCCGCTGGAACGGATCGAGACGCCGCTGCTGGCCAAAGGCATTGTGTTGGAGGGCAACGGCACGCGCTACGTGCTCGTCGCGTTCGATTGGTGCATCATCGGCAACAAATCGGAACTGGCCTTCCGCGAACTGCTCGCGCGCGCGGCAAGGACCGAACCGACGCGCGTGGCCGTCCACACAATCCACCAGCACGATGCGCCATACGCCGACGCCGGCGCGTGGCGGCTGCTGGAGAAAGCGCCGAATCCGCGTCCGCACCTAAGCGCGAAGTTCATGGACGATTTGAATAGGCGATTGACGCGCGCCGTTCAACAAGCGGTGAAATACTTGGAGCCGTTCGATAGCATCGGGTGCGGCGAGGCGAAAGTGAAGCGCGTGGCATCGGAGCGACGGTTGAAGGGGCCAGACGGCAAGATCATCACGCGCGGCAGCGAGGGCGGGAAGAACCCGAAGCTGGCGGAAATGCCGGAGGGCGACATTGACCCGATGGTTAAGACGATCACGTTCGCGCGTGGCGAAAAAGTCTTGGTGCGGCTTCACTACTACGCGACACATCCGCAGACGATCTCCTGCACCGGCGGCGCGACGGCGGATTTCGTCGGTTTAGCGCGCGAGACGCTCGAACAAGACGAGGAGATCATCCAAGTCTATTTCACCGGCTGCTCCGGCAACGTGACTGCGGGCAAATATAATGACAGCACGCCAGAGTTGCGGAACGGCCTCGCGGAACGACTCCGCGCCGGCATAAAGGCGGCCATCACCGCCACGAAGTTTGCGCCGGCTCAGAAGATTATCTGGCGAACAGAGGCGGTGGTGTTGCCGATTCGCACGGATGCGGAGTTTGTCGAGCAATGCCGTGGCTGGCTCAACGATCCGAAAGCAGCGCCGGGCGCGCGCATTTACAAGGGCGCGATGCGGATGGCGTCCATTGAGCGCGCGAAACGTCCGTTCGCGCTGAGTTCGCTCCAGATCGGTAACGTTCACATCGTGCACTTGCCCGGCGAGCCATTGCTGGAGTTCCAGAAGTTCGCGCAACGATGCAAGCCGCAGAGTTTCGTCGCGGTCGCCGGATATGGTGACGGCGGGTCAGCGTACATCTGCCCGGACGCGGCATTTCAGGAGGGTGGCTACGAGCCGACTGCGACCAATCTGGCGCCGGGCGGCGAACAGATTCTGAAGGCGTCCATTCGACGGTTGCTCGGCGAAGCATCGAATTAATGAACTGTTTGTGGTAAGGTCAGCGCCGATGCCACTGTGCGCCGTCAAGTTCAATCGGTTTGAGCGGACGCCGATCTT
Source organism: uncultured Verrucomicrobiota bacterium (assembly GCA_964574605.1). GTDB lineage: Bacteria > Verrucomicrobiota > Verrucomicrobiia > Palsa-1439 > Palsa-1439 > CAIKAP01. The sequence goes on along the minus strand of CAZNOK010000008.1, from coordinate 39,133 downwards.
GTTTCCGGATCCCACCGTGCCGGTGATTGCTTATACGAGGTCGCTGGGCGGAATCGGCCAATTTCACGCGCACACGGACGAGGACTGGGAACTTTGCTACATCGCCAGCGGCACAGCGGACTACCGGCTCGGCGCCGAGGAATTCCAGCTTCAGGCGGGCGACCTGCTCGTCATTGGCCCCGACGACCCGCACGTCTGCCTCGGCTGGCGTGGCGAACGGTTCGTCGCGATTTTCCGTCGCTGGCTGCTGCGCAAGACCAACCTCGCCGTGCGTTGCGGTCGCGCGGTGGGACTGGAAGTGGCCGGTGTGCGCATCCCGTCGCGGACGCAGGTTGTGCCGTGGCGACGGCCGGCGGTGGAGTACCTGTTGGACCGGCTTCAGGAGGAATCGTTTGGAGGTCAGCGGGCGAAGCTCTCGATGTGCGCCGCATTGCTTGCGCAACTGTTGCTGGAACTCGCCCGCAGCGAGAGCGAGCGTAGTGATGTGTCTGCTGCGCCTCCCGACACTTCCGCGCGTCGGATGGTGGAGCGCTTGGCGGCTATTGTGCAGGCGGACTTGGCGAACTGTTGGACGCTGGCGGAACTGGTCAGGCGCAGCGGGTACAGCAGCACGCAACTCAGCGTGTTGTTCCGCCGCGCGACCGGCCTCAGCCCGTGCCAGTGGATTTCGCAGGAGCGCGTCCACCGCGCCTGCCAGCTTCTGGCGCACACGGACAAGACGGCTGTGGAAATCGCCAGCGAAGTCGGATTCGGGACGCGGTCACAGTTCCATCGGGTCTTTCGCCAGTTCACCGGAACAACTCCGGAACGTTACCGTTCGGCGCTACGCCACGAAGGCCAACCGTAACAACTGTGACGTTCGCCGTAATCGCTGCGACACTTTGCTGGGCGCGTAGGAGTATAAACGAGCCAAACCAAAAGGAGCATGACCATGAATCCATGCATTACACGTCGCAGTTTCATCAAGACCAGCAGCGCGGTCGTGGCGGGACTCGCTGCGGCCAAGTTCGCGCCCACCGATACGTTGGCGGCGCAGGGCGGCGCAAAGACAGTGACGGTCCCTCCGCAGCGCATCGCCGCGTTGACGCGCTGGCCGCGTTACGGCGCCGCCGAGAAAAACCGGCTGCACGAGCTGATTGACAACAATCAGTTTTATCAGGAGCTGCCGTTGTTCGAGAAGGAATGGCAGGACTACACCAAGGCGCCGTTCGTGAAGTGTCACATCAACGGCTCCTCCGCCCTGACGAGCATGTATTTTGCGCTCGACGTGCCGGCGGGCAGCGAGGTGATGGTGCCGACCTACACGTTTTTCTCGGCGTGCCTCGCGATGCGGTTCTCCAATCTCGTGCCGGTCTTCATTGACATTGACCCGAAGACGGCCTGCTTCGATCTCGATGACGCAAAACGCAAACTGACGCCGCGCGTGAAAGCCGTCGAGGCAATGCACTCGTGGGGGTTGCCATGCGAGATGGATCGCATCTGCGATTGGGCAAAGGAGAAGGGACTCGTTGCACTCGAAGACTGTGCGCACGCGCACGGCGCCTCGATGAAAGGCAAGAAGATGGGCAACTGGGGACAGATGGCCATCTACAGTTTCCAAGCGTCAAAGGTGATGCCGGCAGTTGAAGGCGGCATGGGCATGTATCAGACGCGCGAATACTACGAGCGCGGGTTTGCCTTCGGTCACTACGAAGCCCCGGCGAAATTCGCGAAGGACAGCCCGGTGCGCGCCTACGAGGGCACGGGCTTCGGCCAGAAATACCGGATGCATCCGTTTGCTGCGGCTGTGGCGAGGATGCAACTGAAGGGTTTGGACGCGCTCAACGCGCTCGTCGAAAAGAACGTTCGCTCGATGAATGACCGCCTGACGCAGTTGGCGTGCATCACCGAGCCGCGTTGCCGGCCCGACCAGAAGCGCGTGTATTATCACGCCAACATGCTGATGATTGACTTCAAGAAGCTTGGCGTGTCGCGCGCTGCGATTGTCAACGCATTGAAAGCCGAAGGCGTCCGCGCGAGTTTCTGGGATTACCCGCAACAGCACACGCTGAAGATCTACAACGAGGCGAAATGGTGGCATCATCCGCCAAAGATTCCCGAGAAGATGCCCGGCTGCGAATACGTCAATGCCAACCACATCTTCGTCCCGTTGATCTACGGCGAAGCGCCGGATCTGATTGACCAATACGTGAAGGCGTTCGAGAAAGTCTGGGCCAAACGCAGCAAACTCGCATAGTCAGCGGGTGCCACACAAACAACATCAACTAAGGAGTCGCTATGAATCGGAATGAAGTCCGTTGTGCATCGGAAGTGTCCCGTCGGGAGTTTCTCGCTGCGTCGTCGGCCGCGCTGATCGCCGGCGGCCTCGGCGCCATCCCATCCACCGCGGCCGGAGCCGGCGCCTCGAAGCTGGCCATACAGGGTGGCCCAAAGGCTGTCAAAGCCGCGCCGAAACACGTTCGCCGCTGGGGTGACTTGGAACTGGAGCGGCTCAAAGCCATGCTGGAACAAGACACCTTGTTCTACTGGAAAGGCCCGCAGACAACGCTCGCGCTGGAGCGATTCAAAAAAATCTACCCGTTCAAATACGCGCACACCTGCACCTCCGGCACGGCGGCGATTCACATCGCTGTCAACGCCGCCGGCGTCGGACCCGGTGATGAAGTCATTACTTCGCCCATCACCGACATCGGCACCGTCATCGGCGTCATCTATCAGTTGGGCGTCCCAGTTTTCGCCGATCTCGGCGCGACCACCTACAACCTCGACCCCGCTGATGTCGAGCGCCGCATCACGAAAAAGACGAAGGCCATCATTGCCGTGCATTTGTGCGGCAACCCGTGCGACATGTATGCGTTGAAAGCCATCGCGGACAAACACAAACTGGTGTTGATCGAGGACGCCTGTCAGGCGTGGGGCGCGAAATACCGCGGCAAACCGATCGGCACCGTCGGCCACATCGCGTGCTGGTCGCTCCAAAACAGCAAGCACATCACCACTGGTGACGGTGGCATCGTGGCGTCGGACGACGAGCGGTTCGGGCCGCTGCTGCAAAAGTGCGGCGACAAAGGTTCCGACCGCCTTGGCGGCGGAGGCGGGTTCCGTCAGTTCGCCACCAACTATCGGATGAACGAACCGACGGCGGCCGTGTTCGCGGCGCAACTGGAGCGGCTCGAAGGCGTCGCCAGCAAGCGGGCGAAGCTCGGCAACCTGCTGACCGAAAAGATCGCCAACATTCCCGGCATCATGCCACACAAGGTGCATCCCGAAGATCGTTGTGTGTATTGGTTCTACTTCATGCGTTTCAACACGAAAGCATTTCGCTGCAATCGGGCCGAGTTGGTCAAGGCGCTTGCCGCCGAGGGCGTCCAGTGCAGTGCCGGTTACATCAAGGTGCCGTTGCACCGCGAGCCGGTGTTCCAGAACCACGCCTTCTTCGCCGGTCACTGGCCCGTGCGCGAGATGGGGCTGACGAAGATGGACTTTACCAAGCACCAGACGCCCGAAGTCGAGGCCATCCTCGAAAACGGCATCCGCTTCACCATTCACGAAGGCATGACCGAGGACTACATCCTTGGCGCCGCCGAAGCGGTTCGCAAAGTGGCGAAACATTACGCGGCGTAAGAGGAGGAACATGAATCGTCGCAGTTTTCTGAAGACGAGCCTTGCGGCTGCCGCTGCGGCAGTCACCTCACGCATCTTCTATGTGCCGAACATCCTCGCTGCGGATTCGACCGGTTCGCGGCTTCGCGTCGCCGTCATCGGTTGCGGCGAACGCGGCACGACCTTTCACATTCCGTCGGCGGCAGACGAGCGGCTCGTGGCCATCGTGGACACGGACGATAATCGCCTCGCGATGGCCTTGAAGCCTCCGAAGGCGGAGCGACCCGCCGGCGACGAGCGAAAAACAAAAGGCGTGAATCTCGCCCGTGTAAAGAAGTTCAACGATTACCGGAGGATGTTCGACAAGATCAGCAAGGAGATTGACGCGGTGTTCATCGCCACGCCGAACCATCAGCACGCGTTGCCGGCGTTGATCGCGATGCAGCTTGGCAAACATGTCTATTGCGAGAAGCCGCTCTGTCACGATGTCTCGCTGGCGCGACAGATGGCGGAGTTTGCCGCGAAATACAAGGTCGCCACACAAATGGGCAATCAGGGCCATTCCTCCGAAGGCGCGCGCCGCGTTTGCGAATACCTCTGGGCCGGCGCCATCGGCAAAGTCGCCACGGTTTATACGTGGAGCAACCGGTTCAACGGCGGCATCGGTCCGCGTCCGAAGCAGGAGCCGGTGCCGGCGGGCTTGCACTGGGACGAATGGATCGGCCCGGCGCCGTATCGTGAGTATCACAGCGATCTTCACCCGCACGAGTGGCACGGCTGGCACGACTTCGGTAACGGCTCGCTCGGGAACATGGGGTGCCATATCATGGACGCCGCATTCTGGGCGCTCAAGCTCGACCAGCCGACTTCTGTCGAGACCGAAGAGATGCTCGGCGGCAGCGACGAACGTTACCCAGTCGGCACGCGCATCCGTTGGGATTATCCGGCGCGCGGCGACATGCCGCCGTTGAAGCTGTACTGGTTCGACGGCAAGAAACGAAGCGCCAAGAGCAGCGCCACGGCTGTCAACGACACAGCAGACAGCATCAACGCCGCCGCCCAGAATCTTCCGCCACTGGTGGAGGAGTTGGAAAAGAAATACAAGATCAAGCTTGGCGGCAACGGCGCGCTTTACGTCGGCGACAAAGGCATCCTGTGGAGCGACACCACGTGCAGCAGCGTGCGCATCATTCCGGAGAAACAGCACAAGGCGACGCCCGTTCCGCGGAAACAAATCCCGCGCATCAAAGGCAGCCACGTGGATGATTTCTTCCGCGCTTGTCGCAATGGCAAACCGGCGTGCTCGCACTTCGGTTATGCGGCGCGGTTGGCCGAGGTCGTGCTGCTCGGCTCGCTGGCGTACATCGCCGGTCCCGGCAGGAAGATCGAGTGGGACGCGGCGACAATGAAATGCACGAACATGCCCGAACTGAACCGCTGGGTTAAATGTCCCGTCCGTAAAGGGTGGGAAGTCTAGCCGGGCTGCTGTACAAACATGGAGACTCGCAATGAACGATAATCTGACACACACCAATCCTCATTGGTCCCGACGGACCTTTATCAAGACCGGCAGCGCGCTGCTGGCCGCCAGCACCGCGCCCACGCTGCTGGCCAAGGCCTCCGGTGATGCCAATGTCCCGGCCGCCTTGGGCGGTCCCAAAGCCCATACGCAACCTTGGCCCTCTTGGCCAGAATGGGATCCGCAGAACGACGCCGTGTTGGCCAAGGTGATGCACGGCAGGGTCTGGTCGCGCAGCAAGCTGGTGACGGAGTTTGAGGAAAAGTGGGCCGCCGCCATGGGGTCGAAACACTGTCTGGCCGTCGTGAACGGCACCAACGCGTTGAGCGCGTCGTTCATGGTGCTGGACATCAATCCCGGCGACGAGGTCATCTGCGCGCCTTACACCTTCAGCGCGAGCTTGCTGGGCGTGTTGTATAAAGGCGCCATGCCCGTCTTTGCGGACATTGACCCGCTCACGTATCAGATGGACCCAGCCCAAATCGAAGCGAAGATCACTCCCCGGACCAAGGCCATTTTGCCGGTGCATATCTGCGGCTACCCGTCCGACATGGAGCGCGTCATGCAGATCGCCCGCAAGCACAAACTCTTTGTGGTGGAGGACGCCTGCCAGGCGCACATGTCCGAGATCAATCACAAGAAGATGGGCACGTTCGGCACCACGGGTTGCTTTAGTTTCCAGACCTCGAAAGTCATGCCAATCGGCGAGGGCGGAGCGATCCTGACTGATGACGCCGCACTAAAGGACAAACTCTACTCGTATCACAACTACGGATTCAAAACGAACATCGCGCCCGGCTCGGTGGACAACATCGCGGCGTTCATTCTCGGGAACAAGATCCGCATGGCCGAGTATCAAGCAGCCATCGGGCTGTGCCAGTTGAAGAAACTGGAGGAACAGACCCGGATTCGCAACGAGAACGCACGCTACCTGACGCCAAAGCTCGCGGCCATTCCGGGCATCACTCCCGTCAAACCGTATCCCGGCGTGACCCAGTTGTCCTACTACATGTATCCGTTCATCTACGATGAGACGCAGTTCAAGGGGCTGCCCCGGGCGGCGTTTCTCAAGGCGCTCTCGGCGGAAGGAGTCCCGGCGGGCACCGGGTATCCCAATAATCCGATCTACACGCAGGAGTTCATCAACCAGATGTTCCAAACGGCGGTTTATAAGAAGTTCTACTCCAGCGCGGAGTTGAACTTCGATGCATACAAGCAAAAGAACCACTGTCCGAACCTGATCAAGACCTTCCAGACCTCCGTCTGGATCAGTTCGCAGGGCATCCTTCTCGGATCGAGGTCCGACATGGACGACATCGTCCGCGCAGTCGAGAAGATTCACAAGAACGCAGATAAACTGAAGAAAGCGTAGCAGACAACAAACACGGAGACTCGAAACAATGAAAACTCTTCTGACGACAGTCCTCTTGTTGGTGGCGGGAATTGCAATCGGCGCCGATCCGTTCCTGCCCGCGCGCAAACTCACCGCGCGGATGATCAGTTCCGACTTCCGAGAAGGCCACGACACCTACAACGGCATGGGCACCGGCAGCGATGGCCGCATCTACTACGTCCTCAGCACCGAGCCGCACGACATCGGCGGACGGATGTTCGTCTACGACCCGAAGAAGGACAAGGTCTCGTTCGTCGGCGACCTCACAGAAGTCTGCGGCGAGAAAGACAAGAAGACTGTCGTGCAAGGCAAGAGCCACGTGAACTTCGTCGAGGGCAACGGCAAACTCTATTTCGCCACGCACATCGGCTACTACAGTCTCATTGACGGCATGGAGAAGATGGGCATCCCGCCCAAAGGCTGGACGAAGTATCCCGGCGGCCACATGCTTTCCTACGACATGAAGAGCGGCAAGTTCGAGGACTTCGGTCTCGCGCCCGACGGCGAGGGCATCATCACCTTCAACATGGACACCAAACGCGGGCGCATGTTCTGCATCACTTGGCCGAGCGGCCAGTTTTTCCGGTTCGATCTCGCGACAAAGAACATGAAGAACTTCGGCAAACAATGCCGCGAGGGCGAGAACGGCAAGGGCGCGGCCTACAGCACCGTCTGCCGATCCATCGCGGTGGATCCCGAAGACGGCTCCGCCTACTACAGCGACGGCGATGGCAACATTTTCCAGTATCACGCCGACGCCGATAACATCGAGAAGATCGCCGACGAGGATTTGAAGAAGGACTACTTCGGCATCTACGACTCAACCAATCCCGGCCACATGGGCTACAACTGGCGGCAGATGGTCTATCGGCCCAAGGACAAGATGTTCTACGGCGTCCACGGCAACTCGGGTTATCTTTTCCGTTTCGACCAGCGCAAGAAGCGCATCGAGGTGCTTGAGCGCATCACCTCCGACGTCTCCAAGCGCAGTGGCATGTTCGACCAATTCAGCTACGGTTATCTCGGCTTCGCGCTCGGCCCCGATGGCGACACCATTCATTACCTCACCGGCGGACCGATCTACAAAGATGGCAAACGCCTCAAAGGCAAAGACCGCATCGCGATGGGCGCGGCGAAGGGACTCGAAGACCTTCACCTCGTCACCTACCACATCCCCAGCGGCCGCTGCAAAGATCAAGGCGCGATCTACTACGCGGATGGCGAGCGAGCGCTCTACGTCAACTCCATCGCGGTCGGCAAGGACGGCAGCGTTTACTCGCTTGCCCGCGTTCCCGACAAGAGCCGCGTCCGCGCCGACCTGTTCTGCGTGAAAGGCCCGTTCAAGCCGTGAAGAAGTTCGTATTTGTCCTATTCGTCGCATCGGTCCCATTGTTGGCCGCCGACTTCCAAGCCGGCGTGGCCAAACTCAAAATCACGCCGCCGACTCCGTTTTGGATGTCGGGATACTCCGGGCGCACTAACCAGTCCATCGGCATCTTTCAAGACCTCTGGGCGCGTGCGTTGGCCGTGCGCGATGGGAAAGGCCAGCGCGCCGTCATCGTGACAACCGATTTGATCGGCCTGCATCGTTCGGTTTCCGATGAGGTGTTTGCGCGGGCGAAAAAACAGTTCAAGCTCGACCGCGCCGACGTGCTGTTGTGCAGTTCGCATACGCACAGCGGCCCGGTCGTCGGGCTGAATCTGAACGTGATGTTCGACTTCACCGCCGAGGACACAAAGCGCGTCATGGAATACACCTCCCAACTAACCGACAACCTCGTGAAGGTGATTGGCAACGCGTTGAACGACCTGTCGCCCGCGGAACTTACCACCGGCAACGGCTCGGTCGGATTCGCCATCAACCGACGACAATTCACCCCGTCGGGAACTGTCGTTCTCGGCGTCAATCCCACCGGTTCGGTGGACCACGATGTGCCGGTACTGAAGGTGTCGTCGCCCGACGGCAAGCTGCGGGCGATTTTGTTCGGCTACGCCTGCCACGGCACCACCATCGGCGGCAAGGGCGACAAGGCCGCCGACTTCTACAAGATTCACGGTGACTACGCTGGCCAGGCGCAAGCGGAACTGGAGAAACTCCACCCCGGCGCGACGGCCATGTTCACCATCCTTTGCGGCGCCGACCAGAATCCCAACCCGCGCGGTTCCCTCGAACTGGCCGTCGAGCATGGCAAGGCGCTGGCCGCCGAGGTCAACAGTGTGCTCAAGACGGGACGGCGCGCCGTGCGAGGACCGGTACGCACCGCCTATCAATCCATCCAGTTGGATTTTGCGACCCACACGCGACAGACGTTTGAGGACGAACTCAAGAAAGCCAAAGACTCCAAGAGACCCAACAAATTTGTCGCGCGCAGGGCCAAGATGATGCTGGATGCCTACGACAAGGGGAAGCCCATTCGGCAGACTCCGTATCCCGTGCAGGCGATTCGTTTCGGAAACGACTTCTCCATCATTGCGCTGGGTGGAGAAGTAGTTGTGGATTTCCAACTGCGCGCCAAACGAGAATTTCCAAACGAGAACCTCATGGTCGCCGGCTACGCCAACGACGTGATGTGTTACATCCCTTCCCTGCGCATCCTGCGCGAAGGCGGTTACGAGGTGGAAATGAGCATGGTCTATTACGGACAGCCCGGCCCGTTCGCGGAGACGGTCGAAGAAAAAGTCTTCCGCGCCATCCGTCAAGTCATGGCGAAGACCGGCGCGCGCTGACCGCCAGTTCACGAATTGGTTTGTCGCCGACAAACAGGTCTTCAATCACGCCGACACCGTTGCGAACGCGGACGACCGCGTAGGTGGTACGATTCGTGCCACCCCAGCGATTGTTGTCGCGATAGATACGCTCAACTTTGGGCGCTTTGCGTTCCTCCATGTAAAAGCGATCAAACGAGAAACTGTAACGCACGAAGTTCGACTTGTCGGGGGAGATCGTCATGGAGGTCGTTTTCACCCGCAGAAAATCGCCGCCCTCCGGCCTCACTGGGGTGAGGCGCAACACCTTCGCGAATCCGTTTGCATCCTCGCTGAGTACTGCATACCAACTGTCCACAAAACTCTCCCGCGGCACCTCGCCTTCCCACGGCAGTTCGCACTGCTCAAATGCCAGCGCGACATATCGTCCACGAAACGCATCATACGGGTCCACGGGCCGCGTGCGGAACTTGTACGGCTTGCCGGTCCGCAACGTCCATTCCGAGCGCCACAGGTGATTGGCAGCCACAGTCAGTTGCACCAGCGCCACCACGACAAACAATGCCAGAACAATTCGAGACGATTTCATTGCGCCACTCCTTTCCGCCGCAGCAGGACAAGATTGGTGATGAGAAAACCGGTTCCGATCAAGATAAACGCGATGCCCCGCGCAACGAACCCCAAGTCCGCGTCAAAGAACCGGCATAAGATCAACGCCGACAACAGCAGCATCCCCGCATTGATGATGCCGAGCCGTTGCGACTTCGCGCCGCTCGCGATCAGCGCGACAGCGACCACCAGCACATAAACGTTGAACAATACCGCCGCCGCCAGTTCCATGTCGTGAACAGCCATCGCATGCCCGATCACCGCCAACACCGGCATCGCACCGAGTAACAGTTCCGATGTCTCGTGCCGCCGCCACGCTGCCACCCACAACGCAACCGCCGCCACCGGCCAAGCCAGCGCCACCGCCCATTCCGCCGAGTTGTGGTGCCAACCTCCCCACCACACATGCTGCGTGATCTCTTTCCACGGGTCCGCAAACGTCAGCACCAGCGACAACACCCACAGTCCCAGTCCGCCGACGATCTGGAACGGGCGTTGCCACACGCTCGTTGCCTCACCGTACCAGCGCGAACCGATCAGCCACCAAGCGGCGAACAAGCCACCAAACAACACAGTCCACCACGAGAATTCATTCAATTGCCGATGCGCGCCGAACCCAGCGCCGATTGCGCCGACAATGCTCAACACCCAGCAGACCAGCAACGGTCGCGGATGATACCGGTTCTCCCGCGCCGTCATCCAGAGGTACGGCAGTGCCAAGCCGACCAGCGGCCAGAACCAAAGCGACTTCGCTCCTTCATCCATCACCGACCCGCTCCAGATCGTCACGCCGACCAGATACAACAACGCGGGCAACGTCGCTCGCAGGAGATACGCTACCGGCAGCGCCAACAATGTCCACGTGAACATAAAGTCCGGAAATGTTCCGCCGAGATTGTAGGTTTGCGCGATCAACGCAATCGAACTTCCGATGGCCAGCGTCAGAAATGTTCCGACTCCCTCGCGCCGCGCGGTGCTTTCATTACCAGTCCACAAGACCCACGCTCCTAACGCTTGTGCCGCGATCAGAGGCGCCAGCGAAATCATCGCCCGCACCGGTCTCGACAACTCCTCCCAGTTATGCGCCAGCAACAGGATGATCCCGCCGCCGATTAACGCCGCGCCGATGATGGCGAACAGCGTAATCAGCCAGTGTCGTCCGCTTTCTTCCGCGTCCGGTTCCCCGTAATGCTTCCGAATCCGTTCCGCCACCTCAGCCGGAACAATACCGGAACTCACGAGTGTCGGCAGTTCCTGATACAGCCAACGTATGGGTCGTTTATCCATGATTCACCTCGCTAAAGTCCACAGCAGCCACGCGGGCGCGGCGGCTGCGGCAATGTGTTTCCAACTATGACCACTCACCAGCGTCCAGCGGAGCAGGGGAGCATCGAGCGATTCAGTCACCTTCGCCAATCCGTACCAACCAATCACGATGAAGATGTCACGCGCCGGAAGGTATTTTGCCGGGCAAAGCCACGCCAGCAGCGGAATCGCCAGCATCGGGTAGAACTGTACCCAGGCGTAGGGACGCAGGTCGTCGGTGCGTTGCCAGTAGAACACGCTGCCGACACCAAGCACAAGCAAAGGCACACAAAGCCAGACGCCAGTTTGTTCGTTGATGCGCTCCGAAATCAGAGCCGCAAAGAACGGCATGAACGCGATTGTCATCGGCAACCGGTCCCAGACGAGCGTCGCGTTACATGGACGGATGTGATAGTAGCCCGACCCGAATCCCGTCAACGCCACGCCGAGATAGAAGATGACCCACATCCAGCGTTGCGGCAGCGAGTGTCCCATCAGCCAGACAAGGCCAGCCACGCCGACCAGCACGAACGGCGCATTCGACCAGACGTTGCAGCCGTTCGGCATTCGCCCCCACGGGCGCGTGTCAGCGAATTGGTGATACTTCAAGTCCTGTCGGATTGGCTTCCAGCAGGCCAACCCAATCGCCGCCGCAATTCCGAGTCCGATGATCAACCACACAGGCCAAGTCATGCTGCCATTGCTCTCCGTTCCTGCCAGTGTGCGAAGAATTCTTCTCGTCGCATCACTGTGCAGGCGTTGTTATACAACTGTTCGGTCAACCAATACATCCCTTCTTTCAACTGCTGCGGTGTCAAACCGAGAGGACGGTGGTTGACGTCGAACAGCGTACACAAGTCCCACCGGGCCGGTTGGAGGATGCGGCCTTCCGCCAATAGCCGGTCATACAACGGCGTGCCGGGGAACGCCGTCAACACCGTGATCTGCACATCATACAACGGCACCGCGCAGGCGAACTCCAGCACCTGTTCAAAGACCGCCGGTGTGTGGCCATCGAGGCCGAGAATGAAGCAGCCATTCACCGTGATGCCGTGTGCTTGGATACGCCGCAGCGCGTCAGCGTAACGGCTGAACCAGCGCGCCTTGAAGTCGTGTTTCATCTCCAGTCCCGCCAACGCCTCTGCTTGCGGACTCTCCAACCCGATCAACACCTGCCGGCAGCCTGCGATGTGCATCAGGTCGAGCAACTCCTCGTCCTCCGCCACCGAGATGTCGGTCTCCGTGAACCATTTCACGCGCAACGGCGCCAGCGCCCGGCACAGTTCCTTGCCCCAGCGTTTGTCCACGAACGTGTTGTCATCGGCGAACTCGATAAACGGATGCTTGCGCACTTGGCGGATCGCTTCGATGTCGCGCGCCACGTCCGCCACGGGACGTTTCCGATAGGGCTGGCCAAGCATCACGTTCGACGCGCAGAACTCGCACCGCCACGGACATCCCCGCGTCGTCTGCACGGTGAACCGGTTGTACGGACGCTCACCCAGCAAATCGTAACGCGGCACCGGCAAGCGGTGAGTGTCCACGGTTGAACCGGCGAATGTTCCGGGCGTCATGGTTCGCACAAGTTCCGGCCACACAGTCTCGCCCTCGCCGATGATCACGAAATCGGCGTGTTGCGCCGCCTCCTCCGGCAACGCCGTCACATGAAGCCCGCCCATCGCCACCTTGACGCCTGCCAACCGCAGACGGTCGGCAATCGCATACGCCTCGAACACCTGCGCCGAGAACGTGCTGATCGCCACCAAATCGCAATCATACACTTCCACCGGCTCCTTGCCGTCGGCCTCGGCCTCGAAATACACGGTCTCATGGCCGGGTGGGGTCACAGCCGCCAGATAGAGCAAACCGAGACTGGGCAGCGATGCGATCGCTTTGCTGCGCTCCACAAAACCCGGCAACGTCAGTCCCAGTTCCAAGAGTTTCGGGTCATGCGCCCGAATCCCGCTCATCGCAAGCAATCCGATTTTCATCTCGCACCTCCGTTCAAAATCAACGCGACCGCCGCCACCAGAATCAACACTGGCAGGAAGAACAAATGTCGGCAGTTCTCTCGCCATGCCGACAGGAAACAAACCGCCGGCATCAGCACACCGCCGATTGCCAGTGATGGCGACGATGCCGGTGACAACGCGACAATCAGGTTCAACATCCCCAACGCCGCACATGCGATGTGGCCGAGCCGTAGCATCCGTCGCTGCCACGACCCATACCCGCCCAGAAATGCGGCGCGGTGAAAGAACAATCCGATGACCGCCCCGCTGAGGAAATTCGCTAGCAGCAGCCACCAGCCGCATTGCCAGTTCAGAATGTGTTGCGGTGTGTTCATTGTTGTCACCAGCAGACAATGCGAACAGGAGTTTGGTGTGTGTGCTCGTCGTTGCGCGGGCCAGAGCCGAACACCAGCGCGATCACTACGGTTACCGCTAGCAGGATCAAATAGATGTTTGGTAGTTTCATGTTCGTCTCCGTCTCGGCCTATTGGCTTGCAGCGTGCCAACCAACGCCGATGTTGAGCCGGAAGCACTTACAATCACGGCACAAAAAGATGCTGGACAATTTATGATGGGGTCGAATACAGTAATTGCATGGACAACGCCAAGACACTTTCCTTGGCAGATCGCGAATTCTTCACAGTGATGTCGCAAGCAGCCTCGTGTAATCCATTCAGTGATGACTATGTCGAGTTGATCGGCAAACTGGCCGGCGGGAAGAACCTTCCGCCGCAGGAACAACTCAAGCTGCTGGTCGAGCGCGTGATGGAACGCGTCAACAAACTCGAGGTCACTGGGGGAACCGATGTTCGGCAGTACGCGGAGACTGACCGCGCGATGTTGACCAACGCGCTGCTGTTCGATGTCTATCATCGTCTCATACCGCGAATGGACCAACTCATTCTCGACCAGATTGACGCGGGCGATCAATCCGTGCCGGTGCGGTTTGCGGGAGAGGCGCTCGCGTTGCTGCGGCGCTGCGGATTCAACGCGGCGGAAGCGGCGCGCTACTTCGCCATCTTCTACCAAATTCGCCGTGCGTACTTCTTCATTGACCGCGGGTTGATTGGGAGCAGCCCGTGCATCAAGGAACTGCGCCGGCAACTTTGGAACAGCGTGTTCACGCACGATATCCGTTGGTATGACCGGTATCTTTGGAACCGGATGGAAGATTTCTCGACGCTATTGCTTGGAGAAACCGGCTGCGGCAAAGGCACGGCTGCGGCGGCGATCGGTCGTTCGGGATTCATCCCGTTCGATGAGAAGAAAGGCTGTTTTGCGGAAAGTTTCATGCGCAGCTTCAGCGCGCTGAACCTGTCACAGTTTCCGGAAGCACTGATTGAGTCGGAGCTGTTTGGTCATCGCAAAGGCGCGTTCACGGGCGCGGTCGAGGAGCACGAAGGCGTGTTTGCCCGATGCAGTCCGCACGGCGCGATCTTTCTCGACGAGATCGGCGATGTGGGCATCCCGGTGCAAATCAAACTGCTGCAAGTGTTGCAGGAACGCACGTTCACGCCGGTGGGCAGCCACGAGAAGCGGCGGTTTCAGGGGCGCGTCATCGCGGCGACGAACAAGCCCATCGGCCAACTTCGGGCCACGGGGCAGTTCCGCAACGATTTCTATTACCGGCTCTGTTCGCAGGTCATCACGGTGCCGTCGTTGCGGCAACGCATTGCCGAGGACCCCACCGAGTTGGATCAGTTGTTGGCGAGCGTTGTGGAACGGTTGACTGGTGAAACGAGCGCCGTCGAATTGGTGCGCGACACGATCCTGACGACGCTCGGAAGAAACTACGCATGGCCGGGCAACGTGCGGGAATTGGAGCAAGCCGCGCGCAGTATCCTACTCACGCGTCAATATGCCGGCGACCATCGCTGGGTTGCGACGGATTTACGGTCGCGGTTGGTGGCGGGCGTCGAGAGCGGT
Organism: uncultured Verrucomicrobiota bacterium; assembly: GCA_964574605.1. Lineage (GTDB taxonomy): Bacteria > Verrucomicrobiota > Verrucomicrobiia > Palsa-1439 > Palsa-1439 > CAIKAP01. Next base: position 24,060 of record CAZNOK010000008.1, on the reverse strand, counting down.
TCGCTGGATGCGGACGCGCTGCTGGCGGGGTATTGCCGGTTGCTGTATGAGCGACACGGGACAATCGAGGAGGTGGCGCGCCGCACGAACCTTGACCGTCGCACGGTCAAGGCGTACATGGAAAAGGGGAAGCGAACATGATTGAGGTGCTCAAGAACTTTGCGCTGGCGTTCATTCCGCTGTTCGTGGCGATTGACATCATTGGAAACGTGCCACTGTTTCTCGCATTGACGGATCAGATGTCGCCGCCGCAACGCCGGCGCACGGGCGATCGGGCGACGTTCACGGCAGCCGTCGTGGCGGTCGGGTTCATGTTTCTCGGCAAGGCGATCTTTCGCGTGTTGGGAATCACCGTGTCGGACTTCAAGATCGCCGGCGGACTCATCCTGTTGTTGTGGGGCGCGCGTGAACTGCTCGGCTTCGCGTCGAACCACGTCGAGACGAGTGACGACGTTGGCGTAGTGCCATTGGGGATGCCGTTGGTCGTCGGCCCGGCGACGATGACGACGTTGCTGGTGTTGATGGATTCGGTGGGTATCGGTTATACGCTGGTGGCGCTGTTGGTGAATTTGGTGATTGTATTGGTCACGTTCCGTTCCGCGGAGAAGATCGGTCAACGGATTGGCATTACCGGTCTGCGCGCCACCAAGCGGATCGTGCTGCTGTTGCTCGTCGCCATCGCCGTCCACATGATTCGGCTTGGCCTACAAACTTCCTAGCGTGGCAGCCGGGCGTATCGAATCGGATGCCGCCACAGGAAACCGCGCAAATGACGCTGCAGTTGACGACGGAAGACATTGTTTTCCGCCGAAGCGTCGCGGAGCAACTGTCGGTAAACCCACGGTTTGATGAAATAGCGGGTGAAGTTACGTGAGGCTTGTGCAAACTGCGCAGCGCTCATTGCAGTCAGGTTCATCCCGTGGGTCTGTTCGAAGTAGGCGTAGTCCGCGTAGTCGAGTGAGCGGCGCACGCTTTCGGGCAACCCGTCGAACAACGCGGAGCCGGGCAGCACGCCCAGCGTGCCGAAGCTGACGACCTCGGGCGCGGCCCAGCGCAGGAACTCGCGCGTTCCACCGAGGTCGGCGGCCGTTTCGCCGGGCAGGCCGATCATGATGTCGGCGTAAATCCGCAGCCCAGCCTTTCGCGTGATTTCGACAGCCTGCCGGTTCATGGCGTTGGTCGCGCCTTTGCCGAGGCGACGGAGCGCTTCGTCGGAGGCGCTTTCGAAGCCATACTCGATCTGGACGCAACCGGCGGCTTTCATCTCGGCCAGCAACTCCGGTGTGGCTTGGTTCACGCGCAGGCAACCGTCCCAGCAAAGTTGCTTTTGAAGTCCTTTGCGGCGGATGGCTTGGCAGAGCGAGACGAGGCGGTTGGCGTCGGCGCCGAGCGTGTCGTCCTCGAAGTGGATGCCGCGCACATGGAATCGTTCGAGGGACATCTGCATTTGTTCGACGACGAAGTCCAACGAATGAAATCGCACGCCCAGCCCGCTCACAAGGTGGCCGGCGCAAAACCGGCACCGGTTTGTGCAGCCGCGCGAGGTGCGCAGATTGATGGCGGGCAACTCCAGCCAGCGAATCAGCCACGGACTCGGTGCGGTATAGTAGGCCATGTCGAACATGCCGTAATCAATTGGCGCAAGTTGGTCGAGGTTCTGCACCGGCGAACGCGGTGCGGTCTGCGCGCAAGCGTCGTTCTGCCGGTAGATGATGCCCGCCACGGTGGAGAGCGTCGTCCGCGCCGCGACTTCGACGATGGTTTGTTCGCCTTCGCCGACCACGACGATGTCGAGTTCGGGAATCGCATCGAGCATTTCGCGACCGAGTGCAGTCGGGTGAACGCCGCCGGCGACGGTGATCGTGTCGTGCCCGCAAATTTTCTTTGCCTGTGCAGCGATCTGCGCGGTTTCTGGGACCGACGGTGTCAGCACGGACAGCCCGACCATGTCGGGGCGGAACTCGCGCAGCAGATTGAGCAATGCGGCGTCGGTCGCATCCCAATCCTCACGGCATTTGTAAAATTGTTCCTCGCGAATGTGGACTTTGACCTCGTGACCGGCTCGTTGGAGCGCGGAGGCGATGTATGCAATGCCGGTCGGGATGTGCATCGAACGGAAGATGCCGCGTGGCCAGAGGCGACGCGGAGGGACAGGTTGAACGAGCAGGACTTTCATCGCCGTTTCAGAAGCTCGCGGAAAAGTTGACGACGAAGTCTGTTCAACGTGGAACCGGAGCGCAGCACAGTGCGCGGTGTGAGCACGGAGCGACCGGGCATGAGGCGCTGACAGGCGTTGTCGTTGAAGGCGCGGGCTGCAAGAGCGAGTGCGGTGGCGACGGAGAACGTGCTGCCGGTTCGCTGGCAGACGGCAGCGAGTTCCTCGGCGTCCACGCCGAGGCGGGCGATTTGTCGGACATCGCAGAGAATTTGGAGGCGGTCGAAGGAATGGCTGGTCGCGCCGTGGACGGCGGCGATCAGCAGCAGGGATACAGGAGTGAGGCGTCGCGTGCCCGACTCGAATGGAAGATCGTCAATCTCGACAGAGACGCGGCGTTGCAGGGCGGGGGAGTTGACGAGGTTCCAGTGGATCTCGACTTGTTCGATTCCGTGGCCGGGATGTTTCCAGAGTTGTTCGCCGTAAGGGTCAGTGTGTTTGAGGTTCTTGATGTGTTGGAGTTCGTAACCGAGCGCGCGCAACGCTTCGCCGGCGGTGTCGAGCTTGGCACGCGGCACGAGAATGTCGAGGTCGGTGAACAGTCGCAGACCGGGTTGCGGGTAGAGACGATCAGCGAAATTGGGACCGCGCAGCACGACGCCGGGCACGTTGCGCTCCTGCAACATTCGCAGAATCGGCGCGAGGCGCAGACGCAATGTGATGGCAAGCGCGGCGGGCGCGAGAAGGCTTTCCTGAAGTTTGGCGACGTTGTGCGAAGTGAATCGCGCCGCGTTCATCACGACGGCGGGCAGGACGCCGTGTTGGCGGGCAAGTTCGCCGAGTCGAAGGAAATCGGTGTCGGAAAGCGGCGGCAGGTTTGGCGCGGTGACCGTGTCAGGCAGTGCGAGACGCAACAGCCACGCCTCGATGTTGGTGAGCGACACGGTTCAATCCTCTAACTGCGCGATGAGCAGGTCTCGCAGCGTGTCGAGGCCCGGACCGACGCTGAGCCGCAGCGTGCGACTGGCGTTGATGAGAGCGCCGATGGTTTGGAAGCTGCGCCCGGCGCGTTCGACGGCATGGCCGCTCATGGCGCGGACGTTTTGGCGGGTGAGTTCGGTGAGGGCGTCCAGCTTGTTCAGTTCTTGAAGATGGTGGGCGGTGTCGTTGCGCGGTTCAATCAGCACGACGAGGCCAGGCGCGAGTTCCCAGCGGGGATCGGCCGAAGAAATCCGATCCAGTTGCATGACGAATTCCTCGCCATCGCTCGTGGGGCGACTTTCGATGTTGTTCAACCATTCCATCATTGCGATGGTGCGGCGGTGAACTTTGCACGGACGCGGCAGACCCCAGACGCGCACGGCACCATCGCGGCGGACGAGGAACGTCGCGTCATCAGTCAACATCGGCAACCCGGCGTGCGCGAGGGCGAGTGCGGTGGTGGTTTTGCCCGCGCCGCTGACGCCGGCAAGGAGGATGGCGTGGCGTTGACCGTCGCGCCCGGCGGCGAGGCATGCGGCGTGGAGAACGTGGTGGTCGGCCTCGCCCAGCAACTCACAAAGAATCTGGGAGACGCAACCTGTTCGGAGATACCATTCGGCGCCGGGCTGAACGACGATGTCACAGGCGTTGTGCGGCAAATCGAGACGCGCCCAGACTTTGCCCGGCAGACGGATGGCGCGCGTTTGGCCTTCGGCGAACCATTCCATCTCCACACCGACAGGAAACTCGCCGCGCCAAAGCAGTTTCATTTCACCCAACTCAACGTCGGCGGGCGGCGTGCCGTAGGAAATCGTCAGGCGGCTGGCGTCGGTGCCGTTGGAGGGCGCGAGGAACGGATGAAGAATGCCCTCCAAACTGTCGGCAAGAACGGCATTCTCCGCCGTGACACTTAGATGCAGGCCGTGCACGTCGTAATGTCGAGAGGTCGCTGTATCGGACGAAAACATTCCTTTCTCCTTTTGCTGAACCATTGGTATTATCCTCTCCACAAAGAGGCAATGAAACAAACAAATAGTCAGAATCCCCAAGCGACAAGTCAAGAAGATAACCTGCCGTTCGACCCCGCGTGGTACATGATCCGACTGCACGCCAGACTGCGTCGCTCGGAGCAAAAGCGCAACAGCGGCGTGAAGAAGCAGCTATGTCGCTTGGCGGGAAAGGTCACGCGGTGGTCAAACTCTGCTTTGATTCGGCTGGCTGTATGGGATGCAGCGAATCCCTGGCTCGACAAGCAAGGAGTTCAGGCAATTCGTCAGGAGCGCGCGAAACTGCTGGATGCTCTTTCCGGTCGTATCAAGCTCAGCGCCAACGGAGCCAAGCTTTATCTCGGAGAACTGTCTCCGGGTTGCGCCATTTGCATGGCTGGGTATTGGGGCTGCAACTACATCAACGGACGGTGCCAGCGCACTTGTTTCTACTGCATGCGGTATCATTCGATGCTGACCGAACCTGATTGCCGTACTGACAGCTTCAGTTTCAGGAGTCCAGCGGAACACATCAATTACCTGAAAACGTTTCGAATCAAGGGAGTTGGTTTTTCCGGCGGTGAACCTCTATTGGCGCCTGAACGCCTGTTGAGTCACATCGTTGCCATCCGCCGCGAGTTCGGGCCGTCAATGTACCTGTGGATGTACACGAACGGTGACTTGGTGAATCGTGAGATATTGTCTGAGTTGAAGGCCGCCGGGCTGAACGAGATGCGTTTTGACTTGAGTGCACGCGATTATGAGATGTCGCCCGTGCGGCTCGCCCGCGAATATATTTCCACCGTCACCGTCGAGATCCCGGCGATTCCGGAGGATTTCCCGGTGTTGAGGGAATTGCTGGGCGAATTGCAGGCCATTGGGGTCAACCACCTCAATCTTCATCAATTGGTTGCAGCGCGGCGGAACTGGCGGGCATACTGCCAGCGACACTATCATTTCTCGATTCAGCAATTGCCGACGGTTTATGAATCCGAACTGTGTGCCCTGCGCTTGTTGCTGTATGCGTGTGAACAACAACTGCGTCTGCCGATCAATTACTGTTCGTACGCGTACCGGTCTCGCTACTATGCGCGCGCTTTGAGGTTGCGAAGCGCCTTGGTCGCAGTGAGCGATACAGAGGAAATCACGGAAGCAGGCTACATTCGCGCGTTTTGGGTTTCAGACACTACTGAAAGAATTCAAGAACTGGTGCAACGACTACAGAGCGAGCGTGTGGAGCCCAAGTTGTGGAAAGTTGACCATGAACACGGAGGTGTCGCTGTGCACGGCAGTCTCTTGCCCTACGTGAATTGGCCATCGGCTCGCCTGACAACCCGCTACTATCAGGCTGCCGTTTCCCTGCGAGAGCCAGCTCTTGGATTCAACCCCGATAACCTGAAGGTTGAGCGTAACCTTGTCAGAACAGAACCTGCCGCTTGTGATGGAAAACCAGTGCTCTCGCCATCCAAGTACGAAAAACTTGAGACGGGCTTGGCCGCCGTAGTGTGATTACCGGCTGTTGGTTTATGACGGCGCGGTCTGGTTTGAAATCGTGGGGCTCTGCTCGGTGATCTCGACGATATCCTCGCGTTTCTCCAGCGTCGGTTCAACGTATACCTTCTTCATGTTTCGAGTTTCCTTTCAGGGTTGATAGCTGAGCGTGAGAATCTCCGCCACCGGTTCCAGCGGCGGATAGTAATCCTTGCCGTTGACGCTTACCCAGCAATGTGCGTGCAAGCGTTTGCCCGGCGTCGCGGGACCGAGCACGCCAAATCGCAACACCGACGGCACGGCGGCCAGATGCAAGAAGTGAAACAACGTCAGTCCTTGCCGCAGGCAACGACGGCGTTTCATGTTGCGGGGCGCCGCAAGACGGCGGTCAACGATCTCAACGATGTGTTCGACGCTGATGCCCTTGTAGGGATGCCAGCGTCGTGGCCACTGCGCCACGCGCAACAAGCCGCGGATGTCGAGCAGATTGACGAACAACGGCACCAGCGTCGCCACCAGCCAGACGTGCAAGCGTAACAGCGACTCACGCATCAGCGACCACCAACTTCTCCTTGATGAGTTTCTCCGCCAACGCAGCCATGTCAGCGTGGAGTTTCTCACGCTTGACTTCGTATTCGTTGGCCAGCGCGTCCACGATCTGGCTGAAGGTCTTCTTGCCATCCATCGCTTGGAGAAAGGACTTGGTCGTGTCGTTGCAAGTGTAGAGCGAGCCGGAGGTCAGCGACACAATCACCGTCTGTTGCCCCTCGCCGAGGGATTGGAATTGGGCGTCGTTCGCAAGTCGGAGGATGGTCTGGTCGGTCAACATGATGTTCCCAGTCTAGGCAGCGCGCAAAAACGCTTCAAGACAAAACTCAGGCCAGTTTCTGTTTGAACCGCAACGCGCCGAGCATGAACAACACCACGCCCATCGTGCCGAGAACCAACAGTTGCGTCCCGAAATCGGCAAACGTTGCGCCGCGCAGGATGATCGCCCGCATCAGGTCAATGAAATAGGTCGCCGGCAAGACGGTGCTGATCGCGTAGAAAATCGCTGGCATCGTTTCGCGCGGGAAGATGAAGCCGCTGAAGAAGATTGAGGGCAACATCACTGTCATCGTTATTTGGATCGCCTCGTTTTGCGATTGCGCCTTTGTCGAGACAAGCAGACCGAGGCTGGCCAGCGCAAACACGTACAGGAACGACGCGAGAAACAACGCCAGCAGACTCCCGGCGATAGGTACGTCAAACAGCCATCGCAAGATGACGAACAACATCGTCGCCATCGTCATCGAGATGCACAGGTACGGCATCATCTTTCCGAGCAATAGCCCCCAGCGCGACATCGGGCTGACAAGCAGGTTCTCGAGCGTGCCGCGCTCCCGTTCGCGCACGATGGACATCGCCACGGCGAACACCGTTGCGATTTGCAATGCCGTCCCGATGACGCCCGGCACGAAGAAGTTCGGCGCGCGCATCGCGGGGTTGTAGAGAATCTGTGGACGCATCTCGACCGGCAGTTCACGTCGTCCCGTCTCAGTGAGGAGGACGCCAATGGAACGGCGAAATGCGACCGCCACCGAAGTATTCAACGCCTGCAATGCGGTCGTCGAACTGGAGCCATCAATGATGGTTTGTACCGTGGCCTTCTGGCCCGCGCGCAGTTTGCGCGTGAAGTTCGGCGGAATCTGCACGCCAATATACGCTTGGCCGCGCCGCACAGCAGCTTCCAACTCCGCCACGCTCTGCACTTCGCCAACGACACGGAACGTGCCAGTGTTTAGAAACGCGTCAATCAGTTGGCGGCTTTCCATCGTTTGGTCTTCGTTCAGCACGACCATGCTCATGTTTTTCACGTCGGTGTCCAGCGCGTACCCGAACGCGATGATTTGCAGCAGCGGCGGAAAAAACATGAAGAACAAGGTCATCCGGTCGCGGAACACGACAATGAACTCCTTGAACAAGATGGCGCGAAAGCCACGGAAGGGATTCGTCATCAGTTCCGTCCTCCGTTGCGTGCCGTCAGCGCCACAAAAACGTCCTCCAGCGACGGCGCGATGTGGCGGATGTCAACCTCGTGGATGCCGAGCGGCGCGAGCGCGTCGCGAATCACCTGTTCCGACAGACTCGACTCGACCAGCAGGTGCATGGACTGGCCGAACACAGTTGCATTTCGAACGCCGGGTAGCTTGCGAACAGTTTGCAGGGCAACGGTGACGTGCTCGCAGGTCACATCGAGCCGTTTCGTGCCCGGCGGATTCACTTCCGGCAACTGCTTGAGGTCGTCGGGCACGCCGCAGACGATGAGCTTCGACATGTGGATGTAGCCGACGTGCGAACACCGTTCTGCCTCGTCCATGTAATGTGTCGTCACAAACAGCGTCACGCCGTTGCTGGATAACTCGAACAGCAGGTCCCACAATTCGCGTCGTGCTACCGGGTCAATGCCAGCGGTCGGCTCGTCGAGAAAGAGCACGATCGGTTTGTGAACGAGCGCGCACGCCATCGCGAGCCGTTGACGCCAGCCGCCGGACAGCAACGCGGCGCGGCGGTCGAGATACGGTTCGAGGTGGGTGAGCGCGACAAGTTCCTCGCGGCGTTTCCGCAACGCCACGCCGCCCAAGCCGTACAGGCGTCCGTAGAACAAGAGGTTTTCGCTCACTGTCAGTTCGTCGTAGAGCGAGAACTTCTGCGACATGTAACCAATGGTGCCTTTGATCCTGTCGGTCTGGCGCGCCACATCGAAACCGGCGATGCGTCCCGCGCCGTCGCTCGGTTCGAGCAGGCCGCAGAGCATCCGAATGACAGTGGTCTTGCCGGAGCCGTTGGGGCCAAGGAAACCAAAAATGGACTGACGCGCGACGGTGAAACTGACGTGGTCCACCGCCGTGACCGGGCCGAACCGCTTGGTGAGTTGCTCGACCTCGATCATGGAGTCTGTGGTCATAGGCGGCAAAGGACAACCGGGACGGTTGTCCCACTCACGAGCGAATCATTACGAGCATCATCTTGAAACGGCTGACGGCCTTGAGCGCGTGCGGTTTGTTGGCCGGCATGATGATCATCTCACCGGCGGTGACGCGGTGCGGTTTGCCGGCAATCGCGATTTCAACCTCGCCTTCGAGGACGCAGACCAGCGCGTCGAAGGGTGCGGTGTGCTCGCTCAACCCTTGGCCTTCGTCAAACGCGAAGGTCGTGACCGTGCCGGTTTCTTTGCGCAGCACCTCGCGGCTGACGATCGCGCCAGCTTGGTACTCGGCGAGCGAGGCCATCTTCAACGGTTTGCCAGTGATGTCGGATTTCGTCATGGTGTTCCTTTCATTTTGGCGGCGGTGGCGGCGGGACGTTCGCGAAGAACGCGTCCACGCTCATACCGGCTTTGAGGACGCCGGTGTCGGTTGGCAAACGGATCTTGACGCCGAACAGTTGGCGGACGCGATCCTCAACGGTCTGGACGTTGCGCGGTGTGAACTCAGCCTGCCGGTTGATTTGTTCGACGATGCCTTCAAACTCGCGGTCGTGTCCGTCGGCGCGGATACGGACTTTGTCGCCAACCTTGATGTGGCTGAGCCACAACTCCGGCACATAGACGCGCACCCAAAGATGATCTGTCAGCAACACCGTCGCCACCTCGCGGTTGGGCGGCAACACATCGCCGACCTTGACGCTGAGCACTTCCAAAACAAATGTGGGAGCGGCCTCGGTGCCGCGACCTTCCGGTTGCGGTCGGGGCGCTGCGGCCCCTCCCACGCTCATAGGGGCCGTGACGCGCATCTCGCGGAGTTGCGTGTCAATCTCGGCGAGCCGGGCGCGCGCGTTGGCGATGGTTTCGGGGCGCGTGCCTTCCAGCAGCAGGTTCAAACGCGACTCGGCGCTCCGAAGTTGTGCTTGGAGCGTCTCGACGCGAGAGACAGCTTTGTCGCGGTCGTCAACGGGGGCGACATTCTTCTCGTATAGCTCGATGGCGCGTTTCGATTCGATGACGGCGAGGTCGAGTTGGGCTTTCACCAATTCGCGCTCGTGGCGCACAGCGGCGATCTCGTTGGTGCGCGGCCCATTGACCAACTCAAGGAGTGTCGCAGCAGCTTGATCGCGGCGCGTTTTCAACTCAGGGGCGTCCAGGTCGGCGATGGGCTGGCCGTTGGTGAGTGTGTCGCCTTCCTGTGCAAAAAGCGCAACGACGCGTCCGCCGTAGCGGGAGGCGACGTGCGCCTCATCGGTCTCGACAGTGCCGGAGACGGCCGATGTTTCCGCCTTTCCGAAAAGTACGGCGCGCAAGCCGGTTTTGTTCCGGTTGAACAGCCAATACGCCCCGGCAGCGGCGCCTATCAACACAAGGATGATGAGCACCCGTTTCATGCGGGGCCACTCTAGCAAAGGCGCCCGGCAGATGCAAAGCCGCTACTTTGCTTTCTTCGCGGCTTTCGCGCGGGGACCGATGGCGAGAGGCGCAAGTTTCTCGCCGGGCTTGGGCAGCATGGCCTTTACTCTTTGCCATGCCGGGTTGAGGGTTGCTTCACGGATGGTGAGGTTGCGGAAGTCCACGCTCTGGCCGCCGACGGTGAAGCCGGGAGCCATGCGGTCTTTCTTGAAGAGGTCGTTGCTGCCCCACGCGACGAAGTCATCCACTTTGCCCAGCATTGTGTCGCCGACCATTTCCATGCGCACCTTGTGCCAAGTGCCGTTGGGGAAATTGGCGGCGAAACGGGCGAAGACGACAGCCTTGTCCGGTCCATCGTGATCGTTGTCATCCTTCTGGATGGTGACGAACTTGGGCATGATCATAATGCGCGCCATGTGATCTTTGGGGGCGTTGATGGTGAGGCTGGTGGAGCGGCCGCCCTCAAACTTGAATTCGTATTCGATGACGAAATCGCCGAGTGTGTTCGGCAGGCGGGTGACGGCGCCGTGGTTGTCTTCAGGCCTTTCAGAGCCGCGCCAGACGCCGTTCGCGAGTTCCCATTTGCCCTTGGCGGCCTTCCACGGCGCAGCCGGTGCGGTGTTGAGTTTGTTTTCGTAAATGACCTTGCCGGGGATTGCGAGGAGCGGCTGTTCGGCAGCATTGGCGGTTAGAAGCGCGCCGAAAGCGCAGAGCATGATGGGTAATAGCGGTTTGTTCATGGCGGCGGAGTATAAGGAGGACGATGTTCTCCAGCAATCCTTCTTTCGGTTCCCACGGCAGGGTCGGTTCTGGTTGACGACGGAGCAGGGTGTGGCATTATCCGCGACCATGCCTGGCTCCATTTGGAAGTGGATTATTTTTAATTTGTTTGTGCTGGCGATGCTGGCGCTGGACCTCGGCGTGTTTCACCGCAGGACGCACACGGTGAAACTCAAGGAGGCGCTTGGCTGGAGCGCCTTCTGGATCACGCTGGCGTTGCTCTACAACGTCGGCGTCTATTTCTGGCTCGGCAAGGTCAAGGCGCTGGAGTTCTTGACCGGCTACATCCTCGAGAAGTCCCTGAGCGTGGACAACATCTTCGTGTTCATCATGCTGTTCGCGTATTTCCGCGTGCCGTCGGAGTATCAGCACAAGGTGTTGTTCTGGGGGATTCTCGGCGCGTTGGTGATGCGGGGGATTTTCATTCTGGTTGGGGTGACATTGATCCAGAAATTTGAGTGGGTGATCTACATCTTCGGCGCGGTGCTCATTTACAGCGGCATCAAGATGGGAATGCACAAGGACGAGGAAGTAAATCCGGAACACAATCCGGTGTTGCGCCTGTTCCGCAAGGCGTTTCCCATCACAAAACAGTTCGAAGGGAACCGGTTCTGGGTCAGGCGCGAGACCGGCGTGCTGGCGACGCCGTTGATGGTAGTGCTCGTCGTGGTCGAGACAACCGACGTTGTCTTTGCTGTGGACTCGATTCCTGCCGTGCTCGCCATCACGCAGGATCCGTTCATCGTCTATACGTCAAACGTCTTCGCCATCTTGGGGCTGCGGGCGCTTTACTTCGCGCTGGCCGGGGTGATGACCATCTTCCATTTCTTGAGCTACGGCCTGTCGGTGATTCTGGTGTTTGTCGGCCTCAAGATGATTTGCTCCCACTGGTTCAAGATTCCCATCGGCATCGCGCTCGGCGTCGTGGCCGGGGTGCTGGTGATTTCGGTGGTCGCCTCGCTGATCTGGCCGGAGAAGAAAGATCAGAGCACCAACATGCAGTCGCCGTAACTGAAGAAACCATGACATCCGTAAAACGGCTACGCTGGACGATCTTGCCACTGATTGGCGCATTTGCGCTCGTCTCGATCACAGCCTTCCATCTGTCGCACGCGTTCGCGGCATCGGGCAAAGCCGCTTCCGCTCCCATGTTCCTTTATGTCTCGACGCAGGGCGATGACGCGTGGAGCGGACACCTTCCGGCACCGGTTGCGGGTGACGGCCCCTTCCGGACGTTGACCCGCGCCCGCGACGAGATTCGGTTGATAAGAAAACGCTCGGGATTACCGCCTCGCGGGGTTACGGTGGTGGTGCGCGGCGGTGATTACTTTCTCGCCGAGACACTCGCGCTAAGTGAAGAGGATTCGGGCTGGCCCGAAGCACCGGTCGTTTACCGTGCGGCGGATGGGGAACGCGTGCGCCTTTTCGGGGGACGCATCCTATCCGGCTTCGTACCCTACCGCGGCGAAATCCTCAAAACGGATGTGGCGGCACAGAAACTCAAAGGGAAACCGTTCCGTCAACTGCTGTTCGACGGGCATCGCCAACCGCTCGCGCGCTATCCGAACGTCGATCCGGTCAATCCGCATACCGGCGGGTGGGCGTACGCCGACGGTGAACCCGTCAGCCAGCACAAAGTCGTGCCGGGGGAAAACAAACACACACTGCTCTACCAGCTTTCGGATGAGCGGACATGGGCACGCCCCTCCGACGGAGAGGTCTTCGTTTTTCCCCGCCACAATTGGAATAACGATATTTTGCCGATACGGTCGGTCGACCGGGTGTCCCGCACCATCACGCTGGGGAAGGATGCCACTTTCGCCATCCGCCCGTATGACCGCTATTTCGTGCAGGGGCTGTTCGAGGAACTCGACGCCCCCGGCGAATGGTATCTGGATCGCATGTCGTGGACACTCTATTTTTGGCCGCCCTCGCCCCTTGCGGGTAAACGGGTCTGTGTGCCGGTATTGGACACGCTGATCGCACTCGGACAAGGAACCACCTGCGTGACAATCCGGGGATTCGAGATCCAGTGCTGCGAAAAGACGGCCATCATGCTCACTGGAACCAAAAACTGCCGCGTGGAGAGGAACATCGTCCACAATGTGGGCGGATATCGGAGCGCGGGTATAGGCGTCTCCGGCGGAACGGGAAATGCCGTGACGGACAACGAGCTTTACGATATCGGAGCCACCGGTATCTCGCTGAATGGCGGCGACATGCGGACGCTGACGCCGGCCGGGAATTTCGCCGAGAACAACCGGATCTACCGTGTCGGTGTTTTCAATAAAGAGAGCAGCGGAATCGCCCTTTCCGGGGTCGGCAACCGTGCGTCTCACAATCTCATCCACGACACTCCCCGGTTCGGCATCCGGTTCACGGGAAACTTCATCGTCATCGAATACAACCACATCCACCGCACGAATCTGGAGACAGAGGACACCGGCGCGATCTACACCGGGGCGAGGAGGGACTGGCTTTCGGCACGAGGTAGTTGCATCCGCTACAACTTCATTCACGACAGCGGCGGCTATGGCCAAACCAAACCCGGCCAATGGAAATATCCTCATTGTTCATGGGGCATTTATCTCGACAGCACGACTTGCGGCGTGGACATCATCGGGAACATCATCGTCCGTGCCTGCCGCGGCGCGGTCTTTGTGCATAACGGTCGCAACAACCGCATTCTGAACAACGTCTTTGCGGACTGTGCGAGCGCCCAATTCCTTATGGGTGGATGGGGAAAGTCCACTTGGGATATGTGGCTTCCGACGATGGTCCGTGCCTATGAGTCGGTGATGAACGAACCGGCGTGGCACTCGTTGCCCGGCATGAATCTGCATCCCTTGAAAGCGACCGAACACGACTTACTCAACGCCGCAGACAACCGGATCGAACGAAACATCATCTACTACACGTCCGTCACGAATGCCCAATTGTTCAAAATCACGGACGCATTACCCGAACGCAATGTTTTTGACTACAATCTGGCATGGTCCGGCAGCCGGCCGCTGGTGATCGCCTGTGGGACGCGGATGCCTATCGAACATCCGTTCCCGAAACTCAGCGAACAGGACACACCAACCAATTCTTGGCCAGTGTGGTGGCAAGCGCGCGGGCTTGACCGGCATTCGGTGGTGGCGGATCCGCTTTTCGTCGCCCCCGCAAACGACGACTACCGGCTCAAGGCGAATTCCCCAGCATTCGGATTGGGGTTCAAGCCGATTCCCATCGAACAAATCGGTCCATCCCCAAACAGATAGGAAATCGTGTTTTCAAAGGCTCCACACGGGTGCCAGCATGGGTACGGAAGACAGATGAGCGACTGGGACAGGATTTGCCAGTTTCCGACGCTCACATAATGAGCATGCAGTCGCCGTAGCTGAAGAAGCGATACCGCTCGCGCACCGCTTCCGCGTACGCCTTCAAAATCAACTCCCGTCCGGCGAATGCGCTCACCAACATGAGCAGCGTTGACTTGGGTAGATGGAAATTTGTCAGCAGCGCGCCGATGACCCGGAATTGGAAGGGCGGATGGATGAAGATGTCAGTGCTCCCTTCGCCCGTTGTCTCCAGCGCGCGCACCACCGTGGTGCCGACGGCGACTACGCGTTGTGCTCGCTGAATGGCTGCCTTGGTTTCGGCCGGTATCGAGAATCGCTCGGCATGCATCTTGTGCTCCTCAATGTTCTCGACCTTCACGGGCCGAAACGTGCCGATGCCGACGTGAAGCGTGATGAACGCGTGCGGCAACATCGCCAACATCTCCGGCGTGAAATGCAATCCAGCCGTCGGCGCGGCAATCGCGCCGGGCGTGTGCGCGAACACTGTCTGGTACCGGTCGCGGTCGGCGGCGGTCGCGGCGCGTTCGATATACGGCGGCAGTGGCGGCGCGCCGTGGTGCTGGAGATACGAATCCACGCCGCCGGTGAAACGCAGGATGCGACCGCCGAAGTCTGTCTCGCCTTCAACGACGGCGTTGAACCATGGCGTGAATTCGAGCTTCGCGCCGACTTTGGCTCGGTGACCGGGTTTGACAAGCGCGCTCCAACGGTTGTTGCCGAGGTTCTCGACGAGCAAGAGTTCGACGTTCGGTTTGCTCGACCAGATGCGGGCGGGGATGACCTTGGTGTCGTTGAGGACAAGCAGGTCGCCGTCGCGGATGTAGGTCGGGAAGTTCCGGAAGTGGTCGTGGCGGATTTCGCCGGTGGCGCGGTTGAAGACCATCATGCGCGAGGCGGCGCGGTCGGTCAGTGGTTGCTGGGCGATCAACTCTTTCGGCAGCGAATAATCGAAGTCGGAAGTCTTCACGGGTGGGGAATCTGTCGGAACGCCGCCGTCCCGGCGGTTGTGTGCCGGTGGCCGTACCGCCGGGACGGCGGCGTTCCAGTGCGTTCCAGTAACATTGGCTCAGTGTCCGGCAACCATGAAGTAGCCGATTAATAGACGATTACCGGTGCTGGTTTTGTCGCGCTCTTCGAGCACCTTGAGTTTCAACGTGTGTTTGCCGGGGATGAGGCCGCAGGTGAGCATGGCGTAATGTTCGCGCGGAAAATATCTTCCGGGTGCGGTGTCCACGACACCGTGCTTGCGGCCTTTGGGACCGCCGTAGGTTGTATCGGCGGGAGCGTCCTTGCCGTCGTCAACGATCCACTCGTGTTTACCGCCGTCTTTCTGGACATTCTCGAAGATGCCGAGTGCAGTGCCTTCGAACTCGAAGACGAGCGAGTCGCCGGGTTTTCGCGCATTGATGGTGCCGTCTTTGTAGCGGCGTTTGGGAACGGCGGGAAGAACTTCCCAATCGCCGGAAAGTTTCGCAGCGCTCGGCGGCACAAGGCGGGCACTGGCGAATTCGTCGCTGACGAGCGGCTTGGGCGGAGTGGGGGGCGGCGATGGTTTGGTGTTAATCTGTGTCTTCAGATACGCAACGATGGTGTCGGTGTAGATGGTGTGGCCGAAATCGTTGGGATGGACGGTGTCGCGCATGAACACTTGTCCCTTCGCCTTCCAGTTGAGCTTTGGATTCTTGAGTTGTTCTTCGGTCGGCTTCGGAAGGTCGGGGCGATTCAATGCCGCGATGAGTGGCGGCTGAAGATCAATTTCCGGAATGCCGTAATGTTTGGCGACAGCGGGATGACTGCCGCGCGCGCAATTCAGGTCGCGGCTGGTCGTGTAGAGGAACACAAGCTCCGGTTGTGTTCCGGATGACCAAAGCTGGCGGACGATGCCTTCCATGGTGGCTTTGCGAAACTCATTGGTCGGACTGCCATCGTTGATGTTGAACTCGATAAAGACGAGGTCGGGCTTTTGCTCGATCACGTCATGGCCGCAGCGGAACGCGCCGAGGTCACTCCCGGTGCCGCCGATGGCGGCGTTGATCTCGCGGAGCTTGGCGTTGGGGAAGGTGTCGCGGAACCACTTAAACGTCTTCACACGATAGCCCGGCGCGGCGGTGATGCTGCCACCGAAGTAGGCGATGGCGACTTCGTCGTCGGCTTTGAGTTTCTGGAAAACACGACCGAGCGTGCGTGTCTCGGCGGTTGCGGTGATGGCCGTGAGGAGAAGAAGGACGAGTGTGCGCATAGCGACGTTCATAACGGTCGGATGATTGGCTGTCAATACGTCTGGAGGATTGTAGCCGCGAAGCGTCTTCGCGGCGCCGTCGGCAGTGTCTGGGGTTTCAGGATTGCCGCGAGAAAGTCTGGCGACTACAATGATCGGCGTGGAACCGCACAAACATTTGCAGCGTATCCCGGTCTGGTTGCCTGCGGATGTCGCGATCATCTATTTCATCACGTGCTGCACGGCGGGACGACGCCGTTGTCTCGCTCAGCCAGAGGTCCACGACGCCATCCGTCATGCGTGGCAGCGTCTGGATCGCTGGCAGGTCGGACGATACGTGGTGATGCCGGATCACGTGCATTTCTTTGTGGCTCCGCTGGAACGCGAGGGTGATCTGTCGCGATTCATGCAGGCGTTTCGGTCGCTTGTGACGCGGCAATTGCGGGCGGCTGGTTTCCCCTATCCTTTGTGGCAACGGGAGTTCTTCGATCATCTGCTCCGCTCGAATGAAAGTTACGATGAGAAATGGCAGTATGTTTGCCAGAACCCGGTCCGCCAACGGCTTGTTCAGAAAGCCGAAGATTGGCCTTACGCGGGCGAAATGCACCCGCTGGAATTGTAGCCACGAAGCTTCCTCGCGGCTCTTTGCTTTCACCCCGCCGCGAATGAGATTCGCGGCTACAAACAAAATGCCGGTTTCCACCGACGGCGGAAACCGGCCTTTGTGTCTTGATTGTATTTAGATTTTCCGTGGCATCTTGGTCCAAGCGCCTTTCTTCTTGGAACTCTTGACGCAAGTCTCAATGAAGGCGATGCCCATCCAGCCGTCCTCAACGTTGGCGTATTTGCTTCCGTCAATCTGGGCGGGTTTGCCGGTGGCTTTCCATTTGCGGACGTCGGCCTCGAAGCAGCGGTGCAGCCGCGCAAAAGCGTCGTGGAACGCTTCGGGATGTCCCGGCGGAATGACCGGTTCGGCCATGAGGTCGGCGGGCATATCCTTGAGGAAACCGTCATCGGGTACGACGCAGCCCCGGTAATAGACGCGGTCGGGTTGGCCCATGAGGCTGATGGTCAGGCATTCGGGGTCTTCCTGTCGCCAGCGGAGCGAGCCTTTCGTGCCGTTGACGGAGATGCCGAGGTCGTTCTTGTGGCCGATGCAAATCTGGGAGGCGCGCACGAGGGCGCGAGCGCCGTTGTTGAGTTTGCAATAGACGGTGAAATGATCGTCGAGCTTGCGTCCCGGCACGAAGGCTTCGAGCTGGGCGGAGAGTTCAGCGACTTCAAGCCCCGTCACGTAACGCAACTGCATCAGCGCGTGTGTGCCGATGTCGCCGCCGCAACCGCTCGCGCCGGCGAGTTTCGGGTTCACGCGCCAGGAGGCTTGTTGCTGGCCGGTGTCTTCGAGTTTGGTGGCGAGCCAGCCTTGGATGTAGTAGCTGTCCACCCAGCGGATTTCGCCGAGTAATCCGCTGCGGACGATGGCGCGAGAAAATCGCGTGGTCCAGTGGCCGAGATAAGTGTGGGCGACGCCAAACGGGATGCCGGTCTTGTGGACCATCTTCACGAGGTCGGCGGCTTGCTCGAGATTGACGGTGAGCGGTTTTTCGCAGAACACCGGGATGCCGGCCTTGAGGGCTTTCATCGCGGGATCGTAGTGGACAAAGTTCGGCGTGACGATAAGGATATAGTCGAGTTTCTTGTCGTTGGGCAGGCCGGCTTGGGCGGTAATCATGTCGTCGTAGGACGGATAACCAACGATGGGGTATGGCCATTTGGCGGCTTCTTCCATGGCGATCTTCGGATCGGGGAAAAGCGCGCCGGCGGTGACGCGGCGGGTGCCATCGCTGTTGATGGCGCGCTGGTGGGGCTGGACGATGAACGCGCCTTTGCCGCCACCGATCAAACCAACATTGAGAGGTCTCTCTGACATGGTGCTGTCTCCTTTGCTATTGAATCTCAGACGAGTAAACCAGAATTTTATTCCGTTCACAAGTTTTTTGCGCTATAAATACAGCATGAACCGTCGCGAGTTTCTTGGTTCTTCCGCCGGTTTGGTCGCGCTGGCAGCGTTTGGCGCCCCCAAACAACGCCGCGCCCTTCGTCTCGGCGGCCCGGCATTCGCCAAAACGACCGAACCGGAGGAACTGGCGCTCGCGCATCGCAAGCTCGGTTATCGCGCGGCGTATTGCCCGAAGGTCGCGCTGGAGGAGACCGACCGGATCCGCGCGTTGCAACAGGCGTTCAAGAAACACGATGTTGTGATTGCGGAGGTCGGCCGCTGGTGCAACCTGCTCGACGCCGACGCTGAGAAACGCCAGAAGAACCTTCAGAACGTGACCGAAGGTCTCGCGCTGGCCGAGGCCGTCGGCGCGCTGTGTTGCGTGGACATCGCCGGGTCGTTCAGCACGACGCACTGGTACGGGCCACACCCAGACAATCTCACGCCCAAGTTCTTCGACGCCGCGGTGGAAAATGCGCGCAAGATCATTGACGCCGTGAAACCGAAGCGGGCGAAGTTTTGCTACGAGATGATGGGCTGGACGATGCCGGACAGCCCGGACTGTTACCTCAACTTGATCAAGGCGGTGAACCGCCCTGCTTTCGCCGTGCATCTGGATCCATGCAACATCGTCAATTCGCCGGAGCGGTTCTACCGGAACCGTGACTTGCTGAACGAATGTTTCGACAAGCTCGGCCGGTGGATTGTGAGTTGCCATGCAAAAGACTTGGCGTGGGACGTCGAGACGAACGTCCACTTCCGCGAGATACAGCCGGGCAAAGGCTCGCTTGACTACGCGACGTATGTGCGGCGGCTCGCCGCTCTGCCGCACAACCCGCCGTTGATGATCGAACACCTGAAAACGGCAGATGAGTATGCCGAGGCCGCCGCGCACATCGTCGCCGTCGGCAAGAAAGAAGGACTGAGTTTTGAATAACAACACAAGGAGAATCCCATGAAATCACAATGTCAATGCCCATGTTGTTCACACGGGGTCACGCGCCGGGAATTTCTTTGGCGGGTCGGCGCTGTCGCCGCCGGTGGCGTGGCGCTGCAGGCGCTCGACGGCGTCGCCGCCGACGCTTGGCCGCAACGTCCGCCGCGATTGCGGAAGACGTTGAAAGTTCAGCCGGTGCTCACCTACGCCACACCAAAGCGCCGCGAGGAAACGAGTTGGCGGTCGTGGGGCGGCATACAAACTGACGCGGACGCTGATGCCGAGAAGAAACGAATCAGCACCGAACTGGCGAAGTTGAAAGCGCAGGCGGAGTTCCCAGTGGAATTTTTGCCGCTGATCGCCGGAAAGAGCGGCGACGAAGCGGTGAAGGCTCTCAGCAACATGGAATTTGACGTGATGTTGCTGTACGCCGCAGGCGGCTCAGGGTTGGAGAAGCTGGTGAAGCCGGGACAACACAACCTGATGTTCCTCCGCCACGATCCCGGTCCGGTGTATCTCTGGTACGAGATTGTCCATCCGCGGTTGCTGCGCAAGACAGTGGACGAATACGCGCCGAGCGGCATGGATGTCTGGGACGTGGTCGTGGACAAATACGATGA
Source organism: uncultured Verrucomicrobiota bacterium (assembly GCA_964574605.1). Lineage (GTDB taxonomy): Bacteria > Verrucomicrobiota > Verrucomicrobiia > Palsa-1439 > Palsa-1439 > CAIKAP01. Next base: position 4,168 of record CAZNOK010000008.1, on the reverse strand, counting down.
CTTGCTGTGGCGGCTGCGGGCGTTGAGCGGCCTGAAGAACACGCTCGGCAAACGCGTCGTTGCCATCGGCGGCCCCGGCGGCTGGGGCGTCGGCGGCCGGCAGGCACCGGCGATTTCACGGGAACTCTGGAAGATGGACCTCGTGGATTATCCATACAAGGCGCTTGAGCCGCGTTTGAAAGCGGCCTATCAGGACGCCGCACTGGTCAAACGCTGCACCGATGCGTCGCGCCGGTATCTGCGGCAGTGGGGTATTTCGATGCACACGAAGACGGAGTTCATGGATCGCGCGTTCGTGCTTACGGAAGTCTTCAAGGACATTATGGATGAGGCGAAGACTGACGCCATCACCGTGCATCATTGCATGGGCACGATCATGGGCATCTCCAAGACGACCGCCTGCATGCCATTGAGCCTGCTCAACGACGACAACTACCTCGCGTTTTGCGAATCGGATTTCGTAGTGATTCCGTCGGGCATCCTGCTGCACTACATCTCCGGCCTGCCCGTGTTCCTGAATGATCCGACCTACCCGCACGACGACATTGTGACGCTGGCGCACTGCACCGCGCCGCGCAAGATGGACGGGCGTCGCGCCGAGCGCACGAAGGTGCTGACGCATTTCGAGTCCGATTACGGCGCCGCGCCGAAGGTTGAGATGCGGCTTGGCCAGATCACGACGAACCTCGTTCCTGACTTCGGCTCGAAGAAGTGGGTTGGCTTTGCTGCCACAGTTGTCGGCAACCCGTTCCTCGACATTTGCCGGTCACAGGTGGACGTGAAGATTCACGGCGACAGCGCCGCGTTGCTGGAGCAGATGAAAGGCTTCCACTGGATGCTGAGCTACGGCGATTACCTGAAGGAGGTCGGCTACGCGCTCAAGAAGGCGGGCGTCGGGTTCCTTAACGTCAGCGCTGCGAAATCTGCATGAGCGAGGATTGTTCTTTACATCAACCGCTCATCCGATTAAGCTTTTTGCGCCGTGTGAGAAAAGGAAATGAACGAATGCAGCGGAAAGCGTACGTAGAACCAACGTTGGAAAAGAAGGAACAACTTATTGAAGTTGTCGAAGGGGAAGTAATGCTCATTTCCAACCCGAGATGAGGCCGGGTCCGGAGCGGTTGTTCCGGAGGTGCGCAAGCGTTTAGGAGGACACGAACAATGCAGAAAAAAATATACGTCGAACCGACACTGGAAAAGCGGGAAGAATTGGTGAGAATCACCGAAGCCCCGCCGATGATCATTTCGGGTCCGACTGACTAAGAGCGCCTAACAAAACTGTTCTTCCTGTCGTCGCAACCTTCATGGTTGCGCGGGAAACGCAGACATAAAGCCTGCGGCTACGAGTTTTGTTAGCGGCTCTAATTCAGAAATCTCAATAGCAAGTTTCGAGTATGCGCCCCGTTCCCCGCCAGCCCGCGTGGCGGCGGCGGGGTGCATGTTGTTTAGGCGGCATGCGATTGCAGATGACCTGCAAGATTCTTTTTGGAATTGCCGTGTGGGTTTTGCCTGTCGCTGGTACATATGGCGGGCCTCACATTGTAGCGCTCGATAATATTTCGACTAACTCCGTGACAAGGTTTGACCGCGCAGGCGCAGTCATTGACGAGCGGCTTCGCATCACAAGCGTTGAAGACAATGCCGTCATCCCAAAGAATCATCTGTACCCTATTGTCGAGTGGGAGTCGCCCGAAGACTACAGTACTGCATTTTTGGTTGAGTTGAGATCCTCCAAAAGGACATTGGAGATTCTCCTGAGGAAAGGGTTACGCTGGCAACCCGAGGGGGAGCAATTTGCGGGATTCCTGAATGACCGGGAGGTGGTCGTTACCGTCTATCGGCTGAGTCACGGAAAGACCTCCAAGAGCCGTTCTGTCCGATTGGTCGTTTCGGAACGGGCGGTGACGGACCGGATTGTGTTTCGAGCAGTGCCGCTGTATTTCATCCCCGGCGAACCGGTTGCCGTCAAACTGCTGTTCCTGCACCAAAGGCAAGCTGAACTGCTGTTGCATGTCCAAGGTGCTTGCGTTGGTTGTCACGCCTACGCTGACGGGATCGCCATTTTCAACTCCGCCAAAAAGAAGACACGCATGGCTGTGACCGTGCACAGAGAAGACCGCGTTTACCGTCTCAACCGGCATCTATTCAAGGAGTTCTCTTTTGTTGCGCTTTCTCCTGACGGCAAGCATGCGGCCGTGGTGAAGCAGACGACAGGGAAATTGGTGACACGGAAAGACTCTGGCGATCCGTTCGACTTGGTGTACAAGACCGGGGACATTTACATCTACAGTTTCGCCACCGACACCGTCGCGGCTTTACCCGGTGCGAGCGATCCCCAGTTTGTTGAGGACATGCCGTGGTTCAGCCCCGATGGCACGAAGATTCTTTTCTCCCGGTACAAAACCGTGGAGAAGAAGAAAAACAAAGTGTACGTCGTTGAATCCATGGATCTCTACGAGGTTCCGTTCAACGGCGGCAAAGGCGGCACCCCGGTTCCGATCCCCGGTGCTTCCGCCAACGGTATGTATCAGTATTTCGCCCGGTACACACCGAACGGCAAATGGATCTCCTTCTGTCGCGCCAACGCCAGCAAAGGGGCGTTTGTGCGTAAGGACAGCGATATTCATCTGCTCTCCCTCAACGACCATGCGGTGACCAAGCTGTCGCTGAACAAGGATACCGTGATGGACTCGTGGCACGATTGGTCGTCGGACTCCCACTGGCTGATCTTCAGTTCGCGCCGCGACAAGAACCAACTCACCGCGCTCTATATGTCCTACGTGGACGATAACGGCAAAGACCATCCGCCGATCAAGATTGCTGATGAGCCGGAGCGCAAGACCAACACGCCTCTGTTCGCGCCCGCAACGCTCAACCTCGAAACCGCCGGCAATATCACCGACTACGTGTACGGTTGTTTTCCGTAGGCACGCGCCGCGTATGCCCACGTCGCCTACTTCAACGTCTTCTTCAGGAACGCGAGGCCCTTGATGGCGATGTCTTCGCGGCGCGGCTCGATCTTGCGCCAAATCGCGGCGGCTTTGGCGATGATCTTCACGTCCTTGGTGAATGACTCGATGACGACATCGTCCTTGTATTTCACCGCTTTGAGCGCCTTCGCGATACCGGGCCAGTTGATGTGATCGTTGCCCGGCGTGCCGCGGTCGCTGCCGCAGGCGTGGAAATGGCCGAGGTGTTTGCCGGCGCGTTTGATGGCGCACGGCTGGCATTTTTCCTCGATGTTCATGTGAAATGTGTCGAGGTGCAGCTTGAGCGCGGGACTCTTGACGTCCTTGATCATCTTCAACGCTTGATCAACGGTGTTGATGAAGTCGGTCTCGAACCGGTTCAACGGCTCCATGCAAATGACTTTGCCCTTCTGCTTGGCGTACGCGCAAAGTTCCTTGAGGTTCTTGACGACCGTCGCCCACTGCTTCTTGTACTCGTCCGGCTCCACCGCGTCGGCACGACCAACAGCGGAATACACCGGCCCAATCAGGCGCGGACAATCGAGCACGACCATGATGTCAATGCACTTCTTCATGTAGTCGAGCGCGGTTTGCTGCGCTTCGGGTGTGCCGCGCAGGTCGCGGTCGGGGCCGAGACAGGCGCACACCGAACCGCAAACCAACCCGGTCTTATCCAGTTCGGCCTTCACGAACTTGGGACAGAACCCGTTGGGATCGTCCACGGGAATCTCCACGGTCTGGAAGCCCCATTTCTTGAAGGTCTTGAAGAGCTTGGCGCTGTCGTTGGTGAAAGGAAACGTATAGAGGAATGTATTGATGCCGAATCTCATAGCGCCCCCTTCCTTACGCCGGCGGAGGTGGCGATGCAATCCTTTTTTGTTGTTCGCCAGTGCCAGCATCTCTATCCTGTCGGCGATGAAAACGGCGTGCGTCCTGATCGGTCTTATTCTGGCTGCCACGAGACTGCGCGCGGAGGTCGCGCCACGTCTTTGCTGGCACAAGGCGCCCACCGTGAGCGTGATGACCGGCTTCATCTACGAGCCGCTCAAGCCTTACACCATCCAGAAGTGGATGGAGAACCTGGGCGACAAGTTCGACGCCGACCAGTGGGTCCGCGACTTCCAGTCCGCCGGGGCCGACCACCTGGTCTTCTACGACAAGTGGATCGACGGGCTGGTCTTCCACGACACCGCCACCAC
>CAZNOK010000007.1:0-51360 GCA_964574605.1 uncultured Verrucomicrobiota bacterium | reverse complement strand
GGCATCAACCCCGAGGACGTCGAAAGCTGGAAGCCACACGTCGCCGGCTTCCTAGTTCGCGAGCTCTCCGCCGTCGTCTCCAACTGGCGCAGCACGCAATCGTTGCCCGACTACCTCGCCGAGAACAAGATTCCCGGCGTCCAAGGCATTGACACCCGCGCACTTACCAAGATTCTCCGCGTCAAAGGCGCGATGAAATCCTGCGTCTCCACGGAGAACCTCACCGACAAGGAAGCCGTCCAACGCGCCAAAGACTGGCGCGGCATCATCGGCGTGGACTACGTCAAGGAAGTCACCCACCCGAAACCGTTCGCGTGGGATCCCGACGACAAGCTCAGTAGCAACTGGAAGATCGAACGCGGCGCCGACGGCCAGATGCACTACACCGACGAACTGCAACCCGCCGACATCCCGATTGTCGCGTTCGACTACGGCATCAAATACAACATCCTTCGACGCCTCCGCCAGCGCGGGTTCAAAGTCCAAGTCGTCCCCGCGACCACGACCGCCGAGGAAGCGTTGAAATGCAAACCCGCCGGCATCTTCCTCTCCAACGGCCCCGGCGATCCCGAAGCGTTGCCGTATGCCCACGCCGCCGTCCGCGGCCTCCTCGGCAAAGTGCCGATCTTCGGAATTTGTCTTGGCCACCAAATCCTCGGCCACGCCTACGGCGGCCGCACCTTCAAACTCAAATTCGGCCACCGCGGCGGCAACCAACCCGTCAAGGATTTACCGACCGGCAAAGTCGCCATCACCTCACAGAACCACGGCTTCGCCGTTGACCCGAAGAGTCTGCCGTCAGACGTCGAAGTCACGCACATCAACCTCAACGACCAGACCGTCGAGGGAATGCGACACAAGAAGTTGCCGGTCTTCAGCGTCCAATATCATCCCGAAGCCAGCCCCGGCCCCCACGACGCCGGCTACCTCTTCGACCAATTCCGAGAATTGATCGAGAAGCAGTAGCCTCCCGTTGAGGTTCGGCACGATTAGCGGTGTATATGCCTACCCCTCGATTCCCATTACTCTGCCGATGACAAGTAGTACCACGCCCAGCAGGATCGGCATGACCAAATACGTCACGATCTTCCTCTTGTCCTCGCCCAAAACAAACCCGATCCCAAGCCGTGCCCAGAGGATCGAAATCACCGGAAAATATGCAGCGGCTCTTGCGCTACCGTAGGCACACGCACAACCGACCCCAAAGAAAGGGCCAACAGCAGCAGCGAGCAGAGGGAAACATAGCGCTGCCAAGAACCAGTAGATGCGGTTACCTTTGACAGTCCTTCTGCTCCAACTGTTTTTGTTCTCTGTCAAAAGAGTCATTTTACCTCATTCCATTTCGCGTCATTATCGCTATTCCGCCGGTGCCATCGAGGTTGAAAAGGACAAGCGACGCAGTCACCGAGACGGTGAAATATTCCGGTTTTGTTCCGGCAGTCCGACGGAATTGCGATTCTTGACTTTCAACTGCGGGAAGCGTAGGGAACGCATCTATGCGCTCAAACCACATCGGGTTTTGGGTTGTCTTTGCATCGGTCACCTGCACCGTCCTCGCTCAAGAGAAACTCGTTCGCAATGAGGCGGAGCAGTCGTTTGCCTTCGACACGCCGGTCATGTCGGGCTGCATCAGCACCACCGGCAGTTACCATGGCGTGACCCGTCTGGTGGACAAACGATCCGGGAAACAACTCACCGATGCCCGTTACAGCGCGCTCAATCTGTTCCGTCTCTTCTCCGTCAATCTCGGTATGGGCACGCCACGCACGATGGAACGCAAAGTCCGCGCGACGGACACCGCCGTCGAAATCACGTGGCCGCCCACTCCCGAACATCAAGGCGAGATCACGGCGCGCTACCAAGTGAGCGGGCCGGACACGATTGATCTGCGACTGACACTGCGCGTCAAGGGCACCTACGCGGGCTACGAACTACTGCTGCCGAATTACTTCGACGCGACGATGATTCCGCACGTTTATCTGAAAGGACGGGCACGCGCCGGTAAAACACCCGCTGCGGACTTGGTGGTGCCGATGTTGAGCGAGGTCTATCGCGGCTGTTGCCTCGTTTTCCCGCGCGATGCTCATGCGGCGCGGCGTCCGTTGGATGGACGCTGGGAACGCAGCGAGTTCAAGATGCCCACGGCACCGTTCTTTCCGGTCCGGCACTACGCGCACCCGGTGACGTTCATGACTGATCCGGAGAAGAAGACCGCCGTCGTGCTGATGATGCGGCGGTCGAGTTGTTCAGCGATCAGCGCGCGTTACTTCGCGGAACGCATGGAAGACCGCGCCACGACGTACAGCGCGGTGGATTTCCTCGTGTTTGGCGATGACCTCCTGCCGGGCGATGTCCGCACGGCGGATGTCCGTCTTGTGTTGACGCCGCTGGATGCGGAGATGTCGCAGCCATTGAAACTGTACGAAAAATTCCTGTCCGAACCAGAACGGTGATTTCTATGAACGACACAACCAGTCGTCGTGATTTCCTGAAGACATCCGGCGCCACGGCGTTGGGCGCGCTCGCGTTTCCTCGCATCCTCTCCGCCGCGCCCAACACCCAGACGTTGCGCATTGGACTCATCGGCTGCGGCGGACGTGGCACCGGCGCGGCGAAGGAAGCGTTGAACGCCGACAGCAACACCGCAGTTGTCGCGCTCGGAGATTTGTTCCAGGATCGGATGGAGAAAAGCCTCGACACGCTGAGAAAGCACGCGCCTGACCGGGTGCGAGTGGACAAGTCGCGTTGCTTCCTTGGCTTCGACGCCTACCGGAAAGTCATCGCCAGCGATGTGGATGTCGTCTTGCTCGCCACCCCGCCGGCGTTCCGACCGCAACATCTGAAGGCCGCCATCGAAGCGGGAAAACACGTTTTTGCCGAGTGCACGGCGGCTGTGGACGCGCCGGGCGTCCGTTCGTTCCTGCGTTCGGCGGAGTTGGCCGAATCCAAGCGTCTCGGTATTCTCTCTGGTTTCTGCTGGCGTTACGACAACTCCGCCCGCGCAGCCCTCGAACAGATTCGTGCCGGGGCCATCGGCAAGGTTCGCGCGGTTTATGCCACGTATTACCGGCAGAGCTTCAACAAATACTACGGCAAGGAACGCCGCCCGGAGTGGACCGACCTGCAATGGCAGATTCGCGACTGGGGCGACTTCCTCTGGCTCGGCGGCGATTTCTGCATCAACCTCTCCGGCGGCCACAGTGTGGACAAAATGGCTTGGTGGCTGAACGACGTGATGCCCGTCAAAGCTGTCGGCGTCGGCGGACGACAGTTCCCCGGCGAAGGCGACACGTTCGACCACGCTGAGATTAACTATGAGTATGCGGATGGTGTCCGTGGCTTCCTCGGAGTGCGCAGTCAAGACGGATGTCACCGCGAGAACGCCGACTACATCATCGGCGCCACGGGAGTCTGCACGATTGGCCGCGGTCCCGCCCCCGTCATCAACGGCGCGAATCCGTGGACGTTTACCGGAAAACGAACCCGGATGCACCAAGTCGAGCACGACGAATTTTTCGCCTCAATCCGTTCAGGCCGTCCCATCAACGATGGCCGTCGCATGGCGCACACGACCCTGATGGCGCTCATGGGCCGCATGGCCGCCTACACAGGCCAGGAAATCACTTGGGAACAGGCGCTCAATTCCAAGCAACAACTCGTGCCCGACGAACTGGACTGGAACACGAAGATCGAACTGACCCCGCCACCGCAGCCGGGCGTGACGAAGTTTGTTTAGGAGGCAAAGAAACAGGCTTGAGTGTGATAGTCTGACGGAGTATGGTTGAGCCATGACACGGGACGAACTTCTGAAGCGGATTTGGATTGACCCGGCGCGGTGTGGTGGCAAGCCCTGCATCCGGGGTCACCGGATTTGGGTTTCCCTGATTCTCGATCTCCTAGCTTCCGGCAGCAGCATGGCCGAGATTCTTGAAAACTATCCTGAGTTGACGGAAGCAGACATCCGCGCCTGCATTGCCTACGGATCGGAAATGTCCCGCGAGCGATACGTCCCGGTTCCACTTGAACCCGTTGGCACATGAGACTGAAGCTCGACGAGAACCTCGGAAGGCGCGGACAATCCATTCTTGAAGTTGCCGGACACGACATTTCCACTGTCGCTCATCAACGCTTGGGTGGCGCCAGCGACGAGGAACTGATTGACCAGTGCCGCCGTGAACAACGCGCCTTGGTGAGTCTCGACTTGGATTTCGCCAATCCGCTCCGCTTCAAGCCCAGCGGCTATCCCGGCATTGCGGTGTTGCGTCTTCCATCCAAGCCAAGCGAAACCGACCTCGCCAATCTCGTGCACACCCTCGCGCGTGCGCTCGCCAACGACTCGATGACCGGCAAGCTCTGGATTGTCGAGTCGGGTCGTGTGCGTGTCTATCAAGAACCTGACGAGGAATGACGACCCGCACTGCGCCGTCTCGTCTGACGCGGTTTTACAGACTCAACTTCCTGCCCGACGAACTCGACTGGAACACCAAGATCGAACTGACCCCGCCGCCGCAACCGGGCGTGACGAAGTTTGTTTAATCGCCTCGCAAGTCTTCAGCGTCCAATACCACCCCGAAGCCAGCCCCGGCCCCCACGACGCCGGCTACCTCTTCGACCAATTCCGCGAGTTGATCGAGAAACAGTAGCCTAACGCTCGTCTTCAGCGGTTGCAGACTCGTCTGAGGAACCAACAGGTCACAAGGAGTTGTAGGTTTAAATGATGGTCAAGCGTTATTCGTGATGCCACCACACCAGAATGCGCACGACGATGCTCCAGACGAGCGATACAAAGATAAGGAAACCAGAGAACGCCATCAGACCGCCACTCTCCGTGGATGCGCCTGCGACCAAAAGAATGACGGCGATCATGAGGAGGATAGCAGCTAAACAGCCCTGAGCCTTGTATTTCTTTGATGTCAACTCGATCGTTTGAACCTTTGGAGGAGGTGGCGCACTGGCGGCCATGGGAAACGTCGGCGGCTGTGCTTGGACAGGAGTTGAGAAAGATGGAGGAGGCATGACAGGCGCCTGTTTTGGCTGGTTCAGCATTTCGCCACAGTGCTTACACTTGATGGCATCGAATTTGATTTCCTCCGCACAGTATGGGCACTTCTTGAATGCCGGGTTGGGGATTATCAGGGACTCTTTGCATGTCGGGCATTCAATTGTCATGCCCTTCATGTCTTCGGGTGCCTCCAAAGACTGGTTGCACTTAGGGCACGCAAACCTGATGTCGCTCATTTTGTCCTCGCATTTGTTCTGGTAAACGGTCGCTTCACCGCATTCCGAAGCGCGTCCATACCGCTATTCCGTCGGCTTCGTCAAGGTTGAAAGGGACCAGGACTTTCCCCGGTTTTTGAAAAACAGAGATCGAAGCCATCAACTCCCGATGGAAAACAGGGGAAAGAGTATCCCCGTTTTTCAAATGCAGTTTCCTACTTGCCGAGGCCGGCAAATGCTTGAATTACTGAGAGAAACTGCGATTCCGTTGGAAAAAACGGGGATAGTCCTGTGAAAGGGACGAGTAACGCAGCCACCGGGCCGGTGAAATGTTCCGGTTTTGTTCCGGCGGCGTCCACGGTTTGCCAGTCAACCGCTGGTCATGATGCTCAGGAACCGCGTTGCACTGATCGGACGGTGCGCGATCAGCTTGCCATCGTAAATGATGCTGAACACGCCATAGGGCGTCGGAAGCTCCCTTGACGCCTTGGCGCTCTCGACTTGAACCACTTTCGGTTTCAGCCCCAACGTCCTCGCCGCCTCCGCAATCCTCTCCGCCGTTTGTGAAACATACGGACACTGATCGGTCGCCAGGATCGTGAGGCCCTTGCGGTACTTCTTCAGTAGTCGCTTCCGTGCGACGATGAAACGCGGATCCGGGGCTGTCTTCTGGAATTTCTTGACGAGCAGTTCATAGGAGGCCTCGGATGCCTCACTGCTGCCGATGATGCGGTCCACCAAGACAAAACCCGCTTTGATAAACAAGTCACTTCCGGCCATGAGACTGTCGGAACTGGTCACTACGGCGATTCCTCGGCAATGGTTCTTCTTTGCGTCCCGGAGGCAACTGTCCAAGAGGAGAGACCCAAGTCCTTTCCCCTTGTGTTGGAAGTTGACCATCAAGCAATGGATGACCAGGTAACCCTTCGCCTTCACCGGTCGCCACGCCTGATTACCCACGGTGTACTCGATCATCCCAACCTCACCGGATTCTCGTGAGCGGAGCACCTTGAACCTCAGGCCTTCCGCATAACGCTTCTTCAGCCACTCTGATTTCCGGTGATGCCCCTCGCTTGTCTTGTTGCCACAGAAGGCGCAAGCGCTGATGTTTCCAGCATTGGTGTTGACGATTTCGTACTCGCTCATCTGGTGGTTCTTCATTCGTAAACGAATTGCGCTGTCGCGGTGCAGTCGCGATCAGCTACAACGCGCACCCAGTAGGCGTTGAACGCATCGGGGAACCGGTATTCTGTCGGTTTGCCGGGCGCGACTTCCAGCGTCTGCCACGTTCGCCAGAGGCCGAGGCCGTTGATGTCAACCTCGACGCGCACTTTCACGGCGGCATCCGCCGACAACGTCAGCGATTTCTTGTCGTAGCCGGTCATCAAATATGGGTCGCTTTCCACACCGGCCTTGACGGCGGTGTCTTTCCACGGACCGCCGTTGCCGCGCGGTTTGCCGAACTGCCAGAGATCGTCAAACGCGCCGGCCCAGAGTGCAGCTTTGCCATCGTCGCTGCGGATGATGTGCGGGCCGTCGCCGGAGATTCCGGAGATGAACAGCAGGCCGCGATACGAGCAGTAGTCCTTGATGGCGCGATTGTGCGTCGCGATGGGGCGAATACGCGGGAAACCGCCGGAGGTATTCGCCGGGAGTTCGTAAAATGTTCCGGCGATATTGGCGAGCGTGCGCTCCGTCACCACCTCGCGGTAGATTCGTTCGCCGCCGAGTTGGCCTTTGGGCAGGCGCCAACGCTGGTGCTGGGCATCCTCAAACACCACCGACGCGGCATCTTCGCTTAGCAGGTTCGGCGTGATGGCGGTTTTTTGCCGGACTGTCGCTGCCGTCGCAGCGTTGTCCACGCGGCGCAACTTCAATTCGGCGTCGAGTTCGTAGTAACCGGCGTCAGAGGCGACGGCGAGCGTGCGTCTGTTCTCGCTGCGAGCGTAGAGCAAAGCTCCGGAAATGTTCCGGTCGCCCGGCTTGGCGATGCCGTTGAAGATGTCCGGCAAGCCGGAAATGTTCCGGGGCGTGTTGGCATACTGGAAATAGGCGGTCGCCTTCTCGCAATCGCGGTTGACACGCACCCGGACCCAAACGCCCTTTTGTTCCGGCGGGAATTCGATCCATGTGTAGTCGCGCACGGCGATGTCGCGAAGTTTCTTCCACTGGCCGTTACCTTTGGCGTCAACCTCGAAGGTGAAGGTAACCGGTGTGTCCGCAGTGAGATGGACGCCGCGGTTATCGTAGCCGGCGAAGAGGAACGGTTCACTCGGCTCGCCGGCCTTGACGGCGTCGTTGACCCAGACGGCCCCGCGTCCGAGCGGGGTGCCGAGTTGGTCGAGTTGCTCCGGCTTCACGAACCAGAGGTTCGATTGCGATTGGCCGGGCAACGTGGCTTTGCCTTTCTCCTTGTCCTTGAGCGAAAACGCAGACGGTCCGGCGGCGGTTTTGGCGGTGTCGTCGCAGCCCATGACGATGCGGTCGTTCCAGCGGCAAAAGTCGCCGATGATTTTCAGGTAGGTCGAACGCGGCGCGATGCCGGCGGAGTTTCTCGCAGAGAATGTTTTCGGGAACCGCCAGAACGTGCCGTGCATGGTCATTAGCAAATCTTTTTCGCCGATCTCGCGGATGCGCGGCCATTCGGTGTGCCAGCCGTGCGTGGCGTCGTAGGTGTGGCTCGCCTTCGGGAGCCGATAGGAGTGCCATTGGCCGTGGTCGAGCAACATGAGGATGAGCGAGCGGTTGTCCCAGCCGATGCTCCAGATCGGATCGATGTCGGGATGTTCGTTGCCGTAGATGCCGCCGGGGCCGGTGACGTCGGTGAATTGCGCGCGGCGGACGATGGTCCATTGGTCGGCTTTGCCGTCCCACTCGGCGAGGCAGCCGGACGGCACGTCGAAGTTTATGTAGTTTTTCAAGTGCTCGCCGTTGTTGGCGTACACCATGCGTCCCTGGGTGGAGTAGAAACCTTTGCCGTGATAGCCGGGCAGGTCGGCGTGTTTGCCTTGCTTGATTTGTTCGTCGGCCCAGAGTTCGGTGACGGCGAGCGTCTTCACGTCAACTTCGTAGAAACCTTCCTCCATCGTGGCATAGTAGATTTTGCCGGTGGGATCGGTGAGGTGGCGTGCGTTGCCGGTGTGGCGACCGTACATCTGCGTGTACGGGATCGTGCGGACGTTGCGCTGGGCGTCAATCGCGTATGGCCCAATGAGAAGCTGGTTGGATTCGCGGTGGATCATCCGGTTGGCGGGCGTGCCGCCGATGCTTTCGGGACGGATGATTTGCTGGAGGTCGGGTGTGATCTCGTAGAGCTTGTCGGACGAACCCTTTGGTTTATGCGGTGCATAGGTGATAAGCCAGAGCCGGTCAGCCCACGGCACGACCGCGCCGGTGCCGCATTCGCCTTCGTTGTTGTAGGTCGCGAGGTGTGGGTAGATGCCCGACACTTGAAGCGGCTCCGCAGCCAAAGTGATTCCTGCCGTCGCCAATAACAGGACCGATAAAACAATTGTTCGCATCACGAACAGAGACTACCATGCCGCCTCGAAATGAAAAAGTGCTTGTTGCTGTTCGCGTGGCTCTGCGTGGCTGCGGCTCAGGCCGCTGCTCCGGCGCAACTTCTCGATGACCGTGAGATCACTGTTCGGTCCGTGTTCGACGTGGGAGCGAAGCGGCAGGCGCTGATCAAATACATCTGGGGCGCGGACGGATTTCCCGCGCGACGATTGCCGGACATCGTCGTGACGAACGTGCCCAGCCCGGTAAAGATGCTGGCTGACCTCGCGCGCGTGGACGAGTTCCGGCTGAACATGGCCCCGGGGCTGCAAGGACTGGCCTACCACTTCATCGCGCAGCATCCGAACAGGGAACTGGTGGTGTTGCACCACGGTCACGGCTGCACATTCGACGACGATCCGGGACCGAAAGACGTTGGCTTTGGTTTACAGCGCACCATCGCTGCGCTGCTGCGCGAAGGCTACGGTGTGCTGGCGGTCTTCATGCCGCACAAGCGTCCCGGCGACTGCACTGGCGGCCACGATGCGATGTTTCAGATGACCAATGTCGTCGGCAGCCCGATCCGGTTCTTTCTCGAGCCTACCGCCACCGGTTTGAATTATCTGAGAAAACAATACCGCGCGTTTCACATGGCCGGTCTTTCCGGCGGGGGATGGACGACGACGGTGTATGCGGCGATTGATCCGCGCATTCAATACAGTTTTCCGGTGGCGGGAAGCATTCCGTTGTATTTGCGCCGCGGCGGTTCCGTGGGCGACCGCGAGCAATTTGAATCCACCTTCTATGCCATCGCCGGTTACCCGGACCTGTATGTCCTCGGCGCGCACGGGAAAGGACGCAAACAAATTCAGATTCTCGTTCGCCACGACAACTGCTGTTTTGGCGAGCGCCAGCACGACGAGAAAGCCATCGGGAAACCCTACGCCGAAGCGATGCGCGAATACGAGCGCCGGGTGCGGAATGTTGTTGGCAACTTTCGTCTGGTGATTGACGAAGTCGGCCCGAGCCACATGATTTCCCATCACGCCATCGAGGATGTCATTTTGCCGGAATTGCAGAGCGTCCGTCGGTGATCAACGTGCCCGTGCCTTTTGCTGGCGTTGCCACTCGAAGATCGAAGGCACGACCGGTTTGGGGCGCGGCGGCGGATGGTTGAAGTTGGCGGCGGTTTCGCGGCGATTGCGTTGGTCGAGCGCGAGCGCCACCGGGCTGCGGATGTATTGCGCGCTGCCGCCATGGATGACGTTGTCGGTGAACTCGACGCCGATGCAGTCCGCCGTGGCGAGGTGCAGCGCCGGTTCCTTGTCGCTGGCCAGACAAATGACGTTGCCGCGGATGATGTGGTCGAAGCTGGCGGTCTTGGCAAACAGGCCGGGCCCGCCGCCGACGAGGAAACGATTGAACAGAATCAGCCAGTTCTCGTTCATCCCGCCCATCCAGAGACCGGAGCGCGGCGCGCGCAACGTGACGCGGTCGCCGGCGCGCAACCCGCTCGCGTCTTTCAGCGCCAGTACCGTATCACCCCGCTTGCCGTCCTGCGCCAGCGGCCATTGTTGGTGGTCGCCGTAGCCGCCGACGAACATGATGGCGGCGATGTCGCGCGGAAGCCGGGCCTCGACTCCCGTTCGTTTGTCGCTCACTGTGACCTCGATTTGTGTCGTCCGCTTGCTGCCGTCGCGATACTCGGCGATGCCCGTGAGCGTCTGGCGTCCGAGCAATCGTTTGCCCGCGATGGCCACGCCCGTCGTCCGCAACGAAAACGTCGCGCCCCAGTGCGCGTGCTTCTTGATCTCGGCAATCACTTGGTCGCCGACGCGAATCTCGATTCCAACGAGGTCTTTCGGCTGACAATGCAGTTCGATCCACGTGTCGCGCGTGACCGTGGCGTTCGGTTTCGGTTGAAAGAACGCGACGCCGTTTGGTGACACATCGTACCGGAAGATGAGCTTCGTCCTGCCAGCGCCCGCGCCGCGCAGCACGACACCGTCGCGCGTGATCATCACCGGTCGGTTGAGATGATAGGTGCCCGCGCCCAGCAACAACGCACCGCCACCGCGCTTGCCGACTTCCTCCGCGCCGCGCTCCAACGCATCCGCGTCATCCCGGTCATCATCCGCTCGACCGCCGAAGTCCTCGATCTTCGCAACGACGGACACATTCGGAATGCCGCCCGGCACACCTGCGTAGGTCCAGTCCGGATACACGATGCCGTCAGGACCCGGAAAATCTGCTGGCGTGAGTTTTTCCTTTTCTGTGGGCCGCAGTTTATAGGTGCCCGGCCACGGCGGCTCCGCGCCGACGCAAGCAAGCGGAAGCAAGACGGTGAGCACACATAAGAGTCTCACGCCTTGGCGTTGAAGCGCTGGATTTCTGGCCTTGGCCCCTCGACGCGGTGTCAGCATGTCGTCTTGCATGGCGTGATCGAACCTCTCCGTCATTGTAGGTCGCAACAACAGTCGAGCAAGCGCATAATCTCCCTCTGCACCGGCGTGCCCGGAACAAAACCGGAACACAACATCGTGACCGCGCTTGGTTGCCCGTTACGATGAACGGCGATGCCTAGCAGTGCCAGGCATCATCCGATTGCTCACACCAGCGCGTTCGAAACCGGTTTTCACATCCTCTGTTTATCCCGGCTCCCGATATGGTTTTTCTCGGCCCACTCAAGGATATCGCGGGCCATGCTCTTGGCCACCTTCTTCAACTCATGCCCAACTCCTCGATAGATCTTCTGCCCGATATTGAGACCACCGTCGCTCAGTTGCTGAATGCGCTGTCGTTGTTTGGCCAAGTCCAAGTCGTCATTCTCGCCGTTCAGGTATAAGACCGGACAGGCGAGAGATTTCAAGTCCAACACGGGATCGTAACGCAGGTAGCTGCTCCAGAATTTGTAGGAATGGCCGCAAAAATCCTTTCGGGCGTTGTCCGGTTCTTTCGCGATGTCGTCGAGTTTCTCCTGAACCTGCGATTGCCCGAAAATCCCGCGTCCATTCGCGTTGCAAAACCGGATGTCCTCTTCGAACGTGGTCACACTGCCACCCATGCAAACCAACCCGCACACATACCGGGAATAGCGCGCGGCAATCTCCGGAGCCAGCATGGTGCCCTCGGAGTCAGCCAGCAGCAGGATGCGCTTTGTGCCCTGCGCAATCAAGTCGTCGCTGATGGCGCAAAGGTCATGCAGGCGTTGTCCGCGGTGGTCGTGGAGGTAATATTGTTTTTCATCATTCACGTAGGACTTTTGTGGATACACCACGGAAAAGCCGATCAGGACGGCCTCGGCGCCCATGCCAAAATCGCGGGAAGCCGGAAACCGGCCGGTGCCGCGGACGAAAAGCACCACCTGCTCGCGGCTGAGAGCGCCGGAGTAGCCGGTGTAATAAATCACCGGATTCAGCCTTCCGACCGCGACGCTTTCCTTGATGTTCATGCTGACAGTTGTGGCGCAGCCGTTGACAAACAGCAGGAGCGCAAAGAGGAAGGTGATTGGGGTCAAGTTCAATGTGCCGGGAGCGCGGCGGTGCGTTTCACCAGTTCGGCGGTCTTCTCGACAATTGTTTCCTCGACGGTTTCGGTGAACGGGCCGGGACGACCGAAATAGATCATGGCGTCGCCGCCTTCGTAACCGCCTTCCTTCAACACTCGCACGGAAGGAATGTAGGCAAGGATATCATTGCAGTAGCCCGCGACCCAAGTGGTGTCCCAACCGTGTTGCGACTTCAGTCGCAGCGAGTAGTCCACGACAGTCTCACCGCCGAGCGCGATCAGTTTCAGCTTCGGACCGAACTGCCAGACTTGGATCGGACAAGGATAACTGGAAGGCAACTTGCCGTCACGGTTCAAGATGTCGAGCAAGTACCGGGCGTGATTGCGGCGATAGACGTTCTTGTCCTTCAATCGAGTCTCAAGTTCCTCGCGGCTCGGCAGCGTTTGGAAAGTGACAGGGACGCATTCGTAAGCCGTTGTCAGGGGACCGGTGAGTGGCGTCATCCGCTGCCCTAACACTTCCTCGACCGCTACGGCGAGGGTCTGGCCGTGACTGATGGCAAGCTCCACGGTGCGGCGCGGCAGCGGATTCGTGTCGGCCCCGCAGCCTTGCACGAAGAGCGCAATGACGCCGGGATGCGTCTTCTCGATTGTTTCCTGCGCGTAACCGGGCCAGTCGCCATTGATCTGGTAATCACCGAGACAAGTGGCGTGGCACGCGTAACCAACCACCACGGCGCGCAACGTTCCCGCCGGGTCGCTGACCTTCAGCACGGGAACGTCGTGATCCACCGGCCCCGGCAACGAGCGGTTCCGCACGCGCCGCCGGTTCACGGCGATGCCGGCCAATCCTTGGTTGAACTGCAAGGTGGCCGGTGCGAGGTCCTTGAGCGACGCGCCGACGACGCCGACCACTTTGTTGATCAACCCATCAGTATATCGGCGCACAACGGCGTCTTGCTCCGGCGTCAGTGTGTAAAGCGGCATCAGCGATATGCCAGCCAGCGGGCCGCTGTGGGTGTGGGAGACATTCAACAGCAACCGGTCTCGCGTGACGCCGTATTGCTTCGCGCACCGCTCCGCAATCGCGTCTGCCATCTCACGCTCGATGCCAACCAAATCAAGCGTGACCAGCACAGACGGCTTGCCGGTGTTGTCCTGCACGGCGAGCGCCTTCGCGAACAGGTCTTGGCGGACGCCCTCGGAAGGTTTGTTCCGCGAAGCGTAGCCGGCCATCAAGATCGGTTCGCTTGGGGTGATCGTCACTTTGGCGACGCCGGCTTTCCATGTGCTCGGCGCGGCGTCGCAAACGAACGCCACGAATACGAATAGAAACAAACGGCAGGCTGGCAACAAATCAGCGGAAATCATGGTTGACCTCTCTCTCGTTTGGTTTCGACGACACGAAAGACGCACAGTTTCCTCGGCGGCAACTCGAAGGCGATTCGCGTCCTTGGTCCTTTGACGGCAACCGGCACAGGCTCTGCGATGGGGGCGCCGCCGGCGTCGCGTATCTCGCAGGTGTATCGGCTCGGCGCGAGCAGGTAGAGTTCCGCCGCCATGCGGCGCGGCTGGCGGCCGAAGTGGAACAGCTCGGCCTCGAAGCTCTTGGTGGACGAGCGCGTCACGAGCGCCGCGATGTCCTGCGGCAGCGTCAGCCAACGCACGGCGTTGAGCGGGAACACGCTGAACTCGCCGCGGTCGCCGGTCGCGGTGGCGTAGAGCAAGCGCGTGTTGGGTTGCTTGGCGTTCGCGGGCACGGCGTGCGGGAACATGAAGTCTTCCTTGAACAACCGCGCAAAGGCGAAGACACGGTCGGTGAACCGGACCTCGCTGGTGTAGGCGGGGAAGTTGATCCGCAATGCCTCGGCGGTCGCCTGCAACGTCTCCGCAAGCCGGTCGCGATTGGCAATGCTCTCGCCGGGATCGTCCTTGGCCAAAATGGCATCGAACTCCCCGTTGCCGCTGAGCAGTGTGTATTTGGCGAGTGTGCCAGCGAGAACACCCAGTTTGCCGCCGCACCACACTTCGGAGCCGGCGGGCGCGCGGGCGGGCTGTTCGTGCAGCCAACGCAACCGCGCCGCCGCCATGGAACGGACAGGACGCAGATACTTCTCGTCGCCGGTCATGTGCCACGTCAGTAGCAGCGCATCCATGAGATGACCCACAGCACTGGGCCACTCGTAGAGCCGCGGTTCGTCGTGGTGCCGCGGGTCCCACCACTCGTCGCCGGGACCTTTGAGCACACCGTCAGGCCAGTGGATCGCGGCGGGGATGATGCCCGCGGGTTTGCCGTGTTCCTCGCGGGCGGCGGCATCCACCCACGTGTCCATCCAACGCGAAAACAACGCGCCCAATTTCTTATCGCCCGTGCGCTGCCACAACAACAACGCGGGTGGAATCGCGACGGTGCTGTAGGGCGTGTCACAGGCGCGTTTGGGGTTGTCGTCCACGCGCGTCGCGTTGAAGTAGGTGCTCTTGAACTGGAGCCGGCCGCGCTGGTTCACTCCCGTCCAGAGGGTTTCCATCAACTCCGCCAACCGCAGCGCGCGTTTTTTCCATGCAGGATCGTCCGGCGCGAGATGCATCATCGGCAGGATCGTGTCGCTCGACGGCTCGGCGGTGTGCTCCACGTCGTACAGGTGCGAGGTGTAGCCGTCCTTCATGTAGGGCTGGCTCAACAGCGCGTCGGAAAAGAATGCTTGGGCCTTGGTGATCCGCGGATGCTCGAACGCGATCATCACCGGCACCCACGCGCGCCACATCTCGCAGTCGTCGTCCCATGCGCCGCCGTATTGGCCGTCGGGTTGCAGGCGATGTTCGATCCACCACAGGATGACATCGCCGAGCCGTTCCAGACATTCGCGTTGGAGCGCGGCCCAACGCGGCGCGTCCGGCTCGTTGGGATACGTCCTCGCCGACGGCAACGGTTCACCGAGATACATGCGGGCGATCCGGTTCTGCGGGAACGCCGCGGCGGGGATCCGGAACTGCGCGACTGCCTTGTCGAAAAATGGACGGCGCGTTTCGTGGTAGCCGAGGATGTTGCCGTATTCGTTGGCGACCCATACGAGCATCCGCCCGCGATAGAAGCAGGCCAACGGCTGGAGCGGGGAGTCCTTCGCGATTTTGAAGTCGTAATCCAGCGTCTTGCGAATCTCGCGGTCGAACCATTTCCAGAGCGATTTCTCCGTCAGCCATCGCTCGACAAACGCCGCCATCTTCTCCGCGTCGGCCTTCAACGCGGGATCGAGGTCGGGTGTCTCCTGCAGTTGGCGGAGCAACTGCAACTGCGTCGTGTCATCCTCGGCGTTACCGGCTTGGCGGATGAGGTCCTGCACCTTGGCGCCCGGTTTCGCGGATTGGAGAAGGTATTTTTCGGCGCGGAGAATCACTGAGTTCAAGCCGCGCTGCAACTCCTCTGGCTCCGCCTCCACGACCTCATCAGGTTCGATGCCGTGGTATTCGATGCAGCGGCCTTGCGGCCCGAAGCGGCTGCGAACCGGCAGCGACAACGTGGCGATGCCGCTGGGAAATTTCCATCGCCGCTTGGAACTGGACGCGCCGGCGGTGCGACTCCCAAACAACCGCGCGCCGGACAGTTGCACCAAGTCGCGTGCCAGCGTCTCGCCCGCCGAGATGCAACCGGCATCAATCAACGCGGCGACAGGCCGGGGAATGGTTTTCAGTTGCCGCAACAGCGCGTCGTCGTAACCGCCGCCGCCGTTGCCGCGCAGGTCCACGATCCAGCCTTTTGCGTCGGGATGTGCTGCCAACGCTTTCGCGAGTCCGGGCGCGATGCTGTCGTCCACGCGCCGCAGATAGACGTAGCCCACGCCGCTGGCGAGTTTCCCAAACGAACACGAACGCCCCGCCGCAGTGAGGTTGCGGGGCATGTTGTAGGTATGCGGCCAACCTCGCGCTTCGTGCTGGCAAGAGAGAGCAATTTCCTTCGTGCCGGCGCCGGCGACGACGATGATGGTGTGACGGTCGCCCTTGGCGCCGTGCAAGGGGATGCAATATTCGAAAAGACGTGCCCGCTGCGGGCTGGAGAAGCAACCGCCCTTTTGCCAGGCTTTCTGACCGCGCTCATCCAAGAAGGCGCGAGCCTCCCGTCCATTGATTCGCGTCACCAGTGCGCCCGTTTTGAGAGCGGCGTCGCCGCCGGGAGGCGGATACATGACCACGACCCGGTTCGAGCTGGCGGGCAGGAAACTGATGCCGGGATAATACTCCGGCGGAGGTGGCGGCAGTTTCTCCCGCGATTCCACGATGCCCATGTGCGCATCGCGCAGAC
Source organism: uncultured Verrucomicrobiota bacterium (assembly GCA_964574605.1). Lineage (GTDB taxonomy): Bacteria > Verrucomicrobiota > Verrucomicrobiia > Palsa-1439 > Palsa-1439 > CAIKAP01. Next base: position 34,841 of record CAZNOK010000007.1, on the reverse strand, counting down.
ATTCCACGGCTTGGACAATCAACTTGAGAAACTCCGCATCAGAAGCGCAGCCCCGCGCTTTCTGCATCAATTGCTGGCTCAGCGATTGCCAGTTGTTGCGGATTCCCTTCAACTCGAAGAAGGGATAGGTGTTCTCGATTTCCTGGAGGAAGGCAGCGAAATCCGTATCGTAGCGGTTGGCGGACGGTGCGCCCGACGCCACGCCGCAAAGCAACGCCGCCAATGCGAGCAGAAACGTGTGCTTGATGCTGTCGTTCATGGCTTGCTCGAACTGCGACGGCATCTTAGTCGCAGCCTCTGCGAACACAAGCACGGAACGACGGTCACTCCCACAAGCTATCACATGTGGCGTGCATCACGACTCGAGTGGGCGGACCGTGTGAGTGCTTGTGGTTGTGCGCGTCGTTGACGCCGGTGTAGAACAAATGCCACAGGCCGTCGCGTTGGACCAGCGCGTGCGGCGCGTAGATGCCGTAGCTGTCCGGTTTTCTTGGCTCGCCACGCGGAATCCATGCGCAGCGTTGATCTCGCTGCCACGTGATTCCGTTCTCGGAGAAGCAGACTTCCAAATCCATCGTTTGGGCTTGGACGCGGTAGTGGCCAAGCATGCCGATGCGTCCGCGCGGCGTGTGCGTGACAGACAGGTAATAGAACTGTTGGTCAACGGGATCCTTGGCATCGGGCACCAAGATGCGCCGGCGATTCGTCCAATCGAGTCCGTCCACACTGGTGTAGCGGTCAATCACGCGGACCCAACCGGCTGCGTTGTCATGGGCGATGTATCGCGGATCGTCCTTGGCCACTTCCATCAACGCCACCGAGTACATCTCGAATGTGCCGTCGGACAGCCGGTAAACATTTGTGGCGTCGTTCGACACGAGACGGGCGGGAGCCGGCGGTTCGTTGTCTGGCCGGGTCGCAACCTTCTTTGCGAAACGAGTCAACCCAGCCTCGGCGGCCGTTGGGCCGTCCACGGCGCGATCATTCGGGTGATAGAGGCAAGGCCGATGCGGATCAAGCACCCGGAACCGCCGGCCATCGTCGCTGTCGGCGGCCAGATACCGGACAATCTTCGGAGCATGCGCCCAAAAGTACAGCCGGTGCCGGCCTCCGGACAGACGAACATACACGGCTTGGACCGGACGCCAGTCGCGCGGCAGGTTGCCAATCGCCAGCGGCGCATCCGCCGGTTCGCCTTCACTCAGCACGGCCAAGTAGCGCGTCATCGGCTGGCCGAGTCGTCCCTCCGCGAGGCCGACGTTGAACGGAACATTCTTGCCAGAGATCGAGTACCACAGACGCCACGCGCCGCCGTCGAGCGGCTCAACGACATTCGTGAAGTTCCCTACTAAGCCCGACTCATCCGAAGTCAGCACCACGCCGCGTTTGCGCCACGGATTGGCTCGCAGCCGGGTTGATGCCGATTTCGATGGTGTGACACACGAGGTCAGGGGCACGACGCCGGCACCGACCGCTGCCATCGTCTTTAGGAACGTACGCCTGTTGATGTCGTCTCGCATGGCGGGATCAAAGTGTAGTCGCGACCTTCGCGAACGCAAGAGCAGAATCGTGCCGCGAAGAAATGGTTCCCACGGCGACTCAGTGCACGCTTGAATGGCCGCACCATGAACACACTTTCGCGACGCAACTTCCTTCGCGCTTCCACCGCCGCTTGCCTCGTGGCTGTGCCAGCGATTCACGCGCAGACCAAACCACCGAGAATCCGCATCGGCCAGATCGGAACCGCCCACGCCCACGCGTCAGGCAAGATGGACACCATGCGGCACTCGGACGAGTTTGAAGTCGTCGGCATCGTCGAACCCGACGCGAGCCGCCGCGCCGCTGCCACGCGAAACAAAACTTACGCGGGCTTGAAGTGGATGACGGAAGAAGAATTGCTCAACGCGCCCGGCCTCCAAGCCGTCGCCGTGGAAACCGAGGTGAAAGACCTCGTGCCCATCGCTGCCCGCTGCATCGCCGCCGGCAAACATCTTCACCTCGACAAACCCGGCGGAGAATCGCTCCCGGCGTTCAAGCGATTGCTCGACGACGCTGGCCGACGGAAACTCATCGTGCAGATGGGCTACATGCTCCGCTACAACCGGCGTTCCAACTCTGTTTCCAACTCGTTCGCGACGGCTGGCTCGGCGAGGTGTTCTCCATTGACGCCGCCATGAACAAACTCGTCAGTGCCGCCGACCGCAAGACGCTGCTCTCCTACGCCGGCGGCGGCATGTTCGAGTTGGGCGGTCACATGATTGATGCTGCTATCAACATCATGGGCCGCCCGACGAAAGTCACCGAGTGCCGCTGCAAGTCCTCGCCGTTGAACGACGGCCTCGCCGACAACCAACTCGCCGTCCTCGAATACCCGAAGGCGACTGTCGCCATCCGTATCGCGCTCGAGGAAATCGAAGGCGGCGCACGGCGTCAGTTTGTCGTCTGCGGCACGAAAGGAACGTTCGACATTCGTCCGATCGAACCGCCGCAAGCGCGTCTCGCTCTCGACCAGCGGCGCGGCGACTACAAGAAAGGCTATCAAGACGTGACGTTCCCGCGCGTCAGTCGCTATGACGGCGATTTTGCTGACCTTGCCAAGGTTCTCCGTGGAGAGAAATCGTTCGGCTTCTCAGTCGCCCACGATCTGGCCGTGCAGGAAACATTGCTCCTCGCCAGCGGAATGCCGCTGACCTGACGCTTCGGAACATTTCTGCAACACGCTCGGTTTCGTACAAAGTCCTGTCACGGTACGGACAGTTTCGAGGCGCACAGGAACTCTTGCAGGCCGGGAAGATCGTCCGTGTTGATGAGGTCCACACCCACGTCGCGCATCATCGCCCAGAAATTCTGCTGGTCCGGTGCGCCCCAGAACCGGACCCGTCGTCCCTGCTGATGCGCCTTCGCCACGATCTGTTTGAGCCGCGCCAATTCCTCTTTCGGTATCGCGTTCACGCCGCGCCACTTGAACGTGCGGCCCCATTGCGCGCTGATCCACGCGACCAGATTAGCCGGGAGATCGGAATCCAGATCGGCCAGACCACCATCCAACGCTGCATAACGCACCGTTTCGCCGGCGAATATCTCGCGCGACCGGTTGCCGCTGACGATGACCAGGACGGCGTTGGTTTCCTTCCTGCCGTCGCGGAATGACGTGAGGATATCCGCGTAGTTTGTGAGCACGGCGCGCAAGGACGGATACAGCACCTGCCAGTCCTGTTTGAGGTCAATCAGCAACGTCACCTCCGCTCCGTCGCGATAGACGCGGCCGCCGTTTCGCTTCACCCGTTCCCGGAGCGGATCGAGATAAAGCGACTGGAGTGTGCGGTCGGGGCGGGTCTTGTCCCGGTCATGCGCGACAAGGAGTTGTCCGTCCACCAGATGGATGTCTGCCTCCACGCTGCAAAAGCCGTGGTCGAGCGCATCAAGCAACGGTCGAGCGCGCAGGTAGTCGTTGTGGGAGTGAGCTTGGATCAGTGGAACTGGCGGCGTGCTGGATTGTGACCAGCCAGCGGTCGCTCCAGCCAGCACCAGAAAGGCTGCGACATGGAAAACGGCTCGTGTTGTTTTCATAATTCAGGGCGGGATTTTACAAGATGCGGGTTTCAAGGCCGCGGATCCATTGACTGAAAATCCCGGAAAGGTTGCAGCGGCGCGTCGCATTTCGCCGGTACGCGCGCGTCGCTCATGTCGTTTCCACTGTAGCGGATGCTCGTCTGCGGCGGGGATTGTTCTGCCAGCAGGAAGGTTCCGGTTCCCCTTGCGGCCCGGCAATGACGTACCGTTACGCCGGCATTGGCCCGGCTGCGCACTGCGGCCCCATTCGTTTCCTGGGGTTGCCGCAAGTGTAGGTCGGACAGCATCACGTCGCGCGAGTTCTCGATCAACAAGCCATCACGCCACACCTTGGATATCTCACCCCACCGGACGCGAATCCGTTCCAACACGAGATCCTCGGCGTGCGTTGCATACAGGACACACGGCAGCGCCGGGGTGCCGTTCATCCCGTGGTATCCCAGTCGCGAGACTCGCTTGGGCAATTGCTCCAGAAAACTGAGGTTGTCCGTCCCACCCCGGATCTCCCAGTCCACGTCCGCGATGTCGATTCGCTCCAGCGGAACTTCCGGCGAACCGACCAGTTGACTGCCCGCCCAAGCCCGGAAGCGAAGGCGTGAGAAACTCACGTCGCGGATTGCGGCGGGCCGCGTGGCGCCCGGACCGACGTCCATGACGATGGGCGTGCACACATCGGCGATCATGTTTGAAAAGAGCACCCGCTCAATGCTTGCACCGTGCTCGACGCGTTCGGAGTAGCGGGCCACGATACTGATCGCCGTGCGGGCCTCGGGGATGATGATGTTGTTGATCGTGCAGTTGCGGATATCGCCATCGCCCACGCCAACGCGAAACGCGTTGCAGGGCGTGCGGAGGATACAATTATTGACAGTCACGTTCTCGCAGGCCACAGCCTCTTCGCCAAGCCCGGTCCGGAAGCGCGTGAAAATGCAGATGCAATCGTCGCCGGTGCTTATCAAGCAGTCGCTGATCGTCACGTTGCGGGAAAAATCCACCACAATACCATCGCTATGCGAGGCGGGTGGTTGAGAGATTCTCACGCCACGGACCTGCACGTCGCGGCACGCTTGGAGGAACAGGTTGCTGAACGGGGCATCCACGATGGTTACATCACGGACTGAGATTCCGCGGCTGATGCAGAAGTGGATCAACTGGGACGGACGCCAATCGACGTCATTCCCGCGGGTGCCATTCTTGTAACGGAAGGTGGCATAGGTGCCGGGCCGGGCTGGCTTGTAGAACGCCTCCGAATTTCCGTCAATGGTTCCTTGGCCGGTCAGCGCGACATTCTCCTGGCGGTAGCAGATGATCAGATGCGCGCCCGATACGCGCTCGTGTGGTATGGCGCGGTTCTCCGGAAAGGCGTCGTCGGGATTGTAGTCGGCCCGGTCCGGGCTGGCCACCAGTCGCGCACCGGCAGTGAGATGGAACTCCACGTTGCTCTTCAAGTAGATCGTGCCGGACAGATAGCGCCCAGCGGGTAGCAGCACGACGCCGCCCCCATCGGCATGACAGGCGTCAATGGCCTTCTGAAGGGCGGCCGTGTCTTTCGTCGTACCATCCCCCTTGGCTCCGTAGTCTCTCACGCTGTAACAGCTCGGGTGGGCCGCAGGCTTTCGCACACTCTCTGCCCCTGCGGTTGGCAAGACCAGCGCCACGGCTATGAAGGATAGGAATGTTGATTTCAGGTCACCAAGGCCAAAACCTCGCACCTCGCGTTGCGACAATTCCGTTGTTTCTGTCATCGTCCTCATCGGTAGTTCCGTCGGCATTATTGTCGGCTGACCAGCGGCCACAAGTATAATAAATGTGCAAACCACAGGCTTGCGCGTTGTATCTTCCTTGTCGTTCGTTCCTCCGCCACTTCAGAATCCTGCCGGACAACTACGGCTGGCTTGACTCATCTTGACGGAGCAGCCGGCTCAGTTTTCTTGCCCTTCAAGGTCGGGCGATTCAGCGCGACCAACAGGAACTCGCCGTCTTTGATCAGGCCTACGCCGGGCGCGTAGAGTTTGTCACTGCTGCCGCTTTCCAACGCACTGGTTTCCCGCACACGAAGACACTTCTCGAAAGCCTTTTCCGGCGTGGTGAAGTTCTCGCTGCAACTGATGATCTCCGCGCGATCCATCGCCACCTTCGGGGCAACCTCCTGATAATACTTGTCCCCAACAGCGGGCAAGCCGGGCATCATCAAGCCGAACTTCGCGCCGTTGACTCCCGCCAACCACGCGCCTTCGTGGCTGACAATTTTGCCGTTCTTGTAGATGTCCACGTCCTCGCCGAAGTAGTAAACGTCGCCGGTCAGTCTGCTGATGGCGAAATAGTTTCGGGAGACCTCGATGAGCTTGCCGTCTTTGGTCTCGCGCTCCTCGACCACTCTCGTCTTCACGCCGTCCACGATCTTCGTCTCGTCCAGAACGCTGATGGTGAGCGTGTCTTTCCCGTGTTGCAACAGCATCCGGTAACCCGGCCAAAGCGGAAAGTATCGGCTCTTGCCGATGTCGGTCAGTTCCGCTTTGTTCACGGAGAAGATGTTGCACCACGGCCTGTCGTCCGCGCGGGTGTTGTCCCCAGCGTGAAACAAAACGACGCCAATCAGAACTAAAACTCTCGGTAGTGTCAGTGTGTTGTTTCGCATGAGTGTCGCATCGTAGCCGTGACCTCCGCGAACACAAGCACGGAATTCCGACCGCGAATCACGGCATCGCCTTCGCGGAATTGTGAAGCGTGGCTCCCGGAGGCTTTTCCCCAGTGGCATTTCTGTCGGCAGGTTGGGACCGCTGCGAACAACCCTTTTTGAGGATGGCCAAGCCGCTACAGTTGGGGTGATGCAAAATCAGATAGCCTCCCGCGAAATCGGCGAAGACAGTGCTCTCGTTGTAACGACGGCCGGCTAATTCCTCAAGGACTCGGATCACACCTCTCTGATTATCGTAGCCGAAACCGACGGAGCCATCCAATCGGCCATACGGTCCTGTTCCCATGTTGGTGTCGTGGCAAAGCAACGTGGCGTGATCTGACAGATAGGAGCTCCATGTTTCGATTTCTTGCTTCGTGTGTTCGTATTTATGCGATGTGTCAATGAAGAGCACATCAATTTCAGGCTCGATGGAGTGACGCCTGCACCACTCCACAAACCTTGTCTTCCCAAACTCTACGTCGTCAGCGCGCTCGAAGTGCCATCGCTCCTTGAAGGGTAGTTCCAAATGGCTGCAGTCCTTCTTGTCAATGCTGAGAACAATAGCGCCTGCAATCGAGGCCGCCGCCAAAAACACACGGGTGCTCTCTCCGCCACCGGTGCCCAGCTCCACAATCAAACGGGGCCGTGCGTCGAGAGTGAAGAAGAACAGGGAACTTAAGTGGTCGGATATGTGCGACGGTGATGTGGATTTGCCGAGTGCTTCACGCAGCGAAGAACTGTAAAACGTTTGCCGATAGCGCGTTCTTCCTCGCCACCGGAAAACACACATTTGCGCCAGACGCAAAGCCCTTCCGACGGTTCGGTCGCCCCACCAGTTTCCTTTTGTAGAGTGATTCGGCGGCACAGGTGCGCTCATGAAGACCTTTCCTCAAGCAGGCGGATCGAATGCCGGCACAGCTTGTTGTTTCGATGTGAGAGCTTTTTCATAAAACGATTTGGTGGCATTCACTCCTCGCTGCGGACCCAAGGGACTTGTCGCTTGCCCGCCAGGTCAGGAGGCAGCGCCTCCACGAACTCCACAATCCTCGGGATTTTGTATTCCGCCAGGCATTGCCGACAATGCGCGATCACTTCGGCGCGGGTGAGCGTTGAATTCTCGCGCACTGCGATGACAGCCTTGATCACTTGTTGCTGTTGCGGCCCGTCATCAGCAAACACCCGGCAGGCGACGACATCCGACAACTGTCGGAGCACGTTCTCTATCTCCACCGCATCCACTTTGGTTCCTGAAAGATTGATGACGGGGCGAATCCTCCCAAGAATGGTCAGGTGACCGGCAGAGTCGAGCCGCCCCCGGTCGCCGGTGCGGAAGCATCCGTCGAAAAACGCGTTGCGAGTCAACTCCGGGTCGTTTACGTAGCCGCTCACCACCGCCGGCCCCCGGGCCGCGATTTCCCCTTCCTCGCCTTGTGGAACAGAACGGCCTTCTGCATCGTTGACGCTAAGCGACACGTGTGGAACAGGGACCGCCGCGGGAGAGCCATCCGGCGGTTCGATCGCCATGACGCCGGTCTCGGTCGAACCATAAACCTGGCGAATCGCCTTGCCGTAGCGTCGTCGCACCTCGTTTGAGGTCTGCGGAGCAATTGGTCCTCCGCTTGAGGCGCAGAGTTGCAGCGAGTCAAGGCAATGAGCGTCCATTTGAAATTGAACCAGAAGTTCAAAGATGGCGGGGGAACCGACCAAAACTTGAATCTGGTGGCCAGTCAGTGCCGCAGAAAAGCGAGATGGCACAAAACTAGGCTCTAACACGAGAGTGCAACTGGAGAAGAGGGGTAGAGACAATGAATTGTCGAACCCGTTGCCGTGGTAGAAGGGCACGACGCTTAAGAACCGCAAACCGTCGCTCAGTCCGAGCGCCCTTGCCGTGCCTTCAGCGCCTGCGATGGTGTTGAGGTGTGATCGAGGGACGATTTTCGGCGCGCCGGTGGAGCCTGAGCTGCTGAAATAGATGGCCGGCTGAGATGGAGATACCTGCGCCATGTTTTGTGTCAACGAGTCTATTCCCGATGTCGCAAGCCAATCGGTGCCGGTGAGCAAATGATCCACCGTGACGATGCGAGACGGCGGGAGGCGGTCGGAAAGCGCCTCCCACGGAGCTAGAAGCGCCTGCTTGGTGACCACACTGCGGATTGGCAGGCGGTCCAGATACCAACGCAGTTCGGCGGGACGCAGATTGATGTTGAGGGGAAAGAAGATGGCGTTGCTCGCAGCCGCGGCAAGAAAGGAAGCCACAAATTCCGGCCCGTTGTTGAGCCACGCGACGAGGATGTCTCCCGGGGCGAGCGAAAAACTCTCCCTCAGGCAGTTTGCATACGCCGAAGAAAGACAGGCAAGGTCGTGGTAGGTGTACCGCTTTTCCCCTGCGATTAACGACAAGCGGTCCGGGTGCCATGAGGCAAGCTCGCAAAAACGGCCGATGATCGTATCCGGAAGCTTCACGGGATGCGTTTTCCCTCTTCGGGAGCAGCGGGCAGACGTTGCGCGAAATATTCCGTCAACGCTTGCAGGTTACTCAAGAAGTGGAGGTTGAGCCGTTCCGGTTCGATTTCCACGCCGAATTCCTCCTCCAAACCGGCGACGAACCTGAGCATCGCAAGTGAATCAAGCCCGGTCACGGAGCTTAAATCCTGCACGACGGGAAGATTCTGTGTGTCCACGTTTACGGCAAGAGACCGCACAAACACGGCGCAGATGCGGTTCACAATACTGGCATTTCCTGAAGTGGTCATCGTTGCGGTTCGTTTCAAAGCTTCGTCCAGAGTTCCCACTGGTCGGGATGTTCAAGCACATACGACTCCAAAATGCGAACAAGAGCAGGCAGGTGTGTTTGGCAAAAGGATTCTGCATCGAGACTGTAGTCAAGCGGCAAAGGCGGGCCGATCAGGATCTCCAAAGCCTGAGCATGACCGAGTGCGCACATGGGAAGAACAGCACAGCCTGAGATCCGGGCTAAATGCAGCGGACCGGCTGGAAATAGGCGTGTTTGACCCAGAAAAGGAACTTCCAAATTCTGCTGCGAAAGAAAGGCATCCAGAAGAACGTGGACAATGCCGCCCTTTCGAAGACGGGCGAGGATTTTCAATGAACATTCACGGTCCTGAATGAAAACTTCATCCCGTATGACCTCATGCAAGAATCGGACGTATCTCGGCTGAAACAACCGCCGTCCGACACGGCCCATGCGCTTGTCCAGAGGTTCTTCGTTGCGAACCGACATCACCGGATAGCCGAGGCTGGTCAGATACCGATTGCCCGCGCGGCCAGCATACCAATGCAGTCCAGCCAACAAGACGCCTTTGCCCGCCTTCAGCGCCGCGTCGAGATGTTCACGCCCCTTGAAGGCGTGACAGTGCACAAAGCCTTCAGTTTGTGCCAACGCAAGGTCGTCGAAAACCTGCCGGACAGCATTTGCGATAAAGCGATCAGCGACAGACTGCAGGTCGGGAAGCGGCGCCGCGGGGCCAAAAGCGGGAACCAGACGGCGCATGACTTCCGGCTTTCGCGGCCGGGCGATTATCTGAAACATGGTTTCCGCTGCGCGCTGTATTAGCTTCAACACACCAAGTCTCGCCAGCCAACGACCCGGATATAGATACAGCAACCAAAGCAAGTCCTTGATTGTGATCCAAGGGATGCGTGACTTGGCCGGCGGAGAACAGGGTCTTGGCGGTAGTGGCGACACGGAAGGCCATCCTCATTCCCGGCCGCAGACGAAGTAGTAAACGTCACCGGTCAGTTCCGCTTTGTTCACGGAGAAGATATTGCAACACGGCCTATCGTCTGCGCGCGTGTTGTCCCCAGCGAGAAGCAGCGCGACGCAAATCAGAAGTAAAACTCTCGGCAGTGCCAGTTTGTTATTTTGCATGGCTTGATCGAATCCTGTCCGCATCGTAGCCGTGACCTCTGTGAACACAAGCCCCAAATCCCGCAAGCATCCTCTGTAGCCGCGAGCCTGCTCGCGGCTTTGCTGATTTCACGCTGGCGGGTGTGCCGGTCTATTTCGTGTGGACTCGAATCCGAAAAGTTGAAGCGTCGAGAAGCTGAACTGATGGTCAAATGTTCCGGTTTGTCGCCTTCACCCTCGGCGTCTTGTCTGACTCAGCTTGTTCCGTCCGCATCTGCGCCAAAAAAGTCATGGCCGGCAAAGCCTCGCCCGACAAAGCGGTTTGCGGCAAATGTCTCACCGATGTCTCCTGCGAGAATTGCAACCCCAGCCGTCTCTTAAAGGCAACGTGAGGCGAAAAGAAACAGGAAATTCCTTTCGCGGTTTCCCGCATTCGTTCATCCGCCACTCCAAAACTCCACCCTTGTTCCGGCCGCCGAATGCTACTCAGCCGAAAAGGTTGTCAAACTCATTGTGCGTGCCGATCCATGCCCAAATGATCGTGTCGCCTTGGCGCTCGCCGATGGCGCGGTACTGTTCGTTGATCCGGACCGACCAGACGTGCTCGTAACCGGCGAGCTTTTTAAAGCGGAGGGAGGGATGCTCCGGATTCTCTGCGAACAGCGCATACGCGCGGCGCGCCGCCTGACGATTCGCCTCGCTCAACTTCGCATAGGCCCGCCAGAAACTCGGTCGCGTGCGCGAATTCACAGCCGGTTCGGGTCCAGCGGTTCGTCGCCTTCGGCGGCGGACTCGCGCAAGAAGCGGTCGAGGCGCGGACGCGGTTGCGGGTGGGCGATCTGCTGTTCCCACGCTTCGTCCGCTTGCTGCGCCAGCAAGTACCGGGCGAAATCCGCCACCTCCGCCTGTTTCTCCGGCGGCAATGCCTCACAGACTTGAATGAGTTCTGCTGTGGTGCTGCTCATGCGCCTAAACCTATCACGCCGCCGCCTTGCCGACAAGCCCCGGTGCCGAGTGCGGATGGCTGACCGCTGACGGCTGAGCACTGAGCACTGATAACTGATAACCTCCGTAAACTTCGAGACCGTGAGATGTTCCGGTTTTGTTCCGGCTACCGGCGTGTCGAGTGGAGAGTTGACCTCGCGATTTCAAGTTTCAGGAGTTGACCCCAGATTCCCCTAAGATTGCCTAAGATTTGGTTGCAGATTCTCTTTACGGTCATTTGCTCAAGGACCGCACGGCAAAATAGATTCCGAGAACGATTACAGCCATGAGCAAAACAACAACTGTCGCGGCACAGTATCGATCAAACCGAGTTTGGCGGACAGCCGTGTCACGCGTCTTGCCAAGTAAAGCGACAATGTCAGCCACGTTCTTCGGATCAAAACGCATCTCCTGTCCGCTTTGGATTTGCAGTGCGATTGAATCGAGATCACTGCGGCTAAAATAGTGATCCGTCGTCATAAAATGTTTTGCCGCGTCTTCTGAATCTCGTGGCTGATGTTTGCATTTAGGGCAAGGTACAAATGCTCCGTGTTTCATCGCTCCACATTTCAAACATACAGCAACAGTCATTGTTCCTCCATTCTAACCGAGCCTAGTCAACGGCATTTATTCTTCTTCAAGCGTTGCACTCCTGTTTCGCTTTGCGCTCTTCAGTTCTAAATTCACAGACGGCGCAGAGAAATGATCGATCACCCGGTCGGCAATATCCTCTGTTAAGCCATGCTCCGGATTGCAGGTGAAGACGGTGTTTTTAGGAATGTGTTCCAAAATCGACTCCACTTCATCGTCAAGAACAGCGTAGTTGCGTACTTTGTCCATTCGACGATAACGTGCGGCATCCATCAACCACTGGCGGATTTCCATGCCACGTGATTCGATTCCAATATGGGGAGTGCTGCCAATAACCCGCTTCAATGGCAGATCATGTTGTCGCCATAACCACCCGAGAGTGAAAGCGGAGAAACCTGTGCGCCAAGAACTGGAGAATACGACGTGTGCCTTCGGATGGTGTTTGAGGATTCGTTTCAACTGCATCACGCACTCTGGGGAAAAGATGTTGTCGTAACTTTCCTTGTCAGGATTCAACACACCGTCAATGTCGAGGAATATGATGTCCATCTGCATCGGTGCGACATTACACCCTCTGTCAAGCGGATAATGATGTTGCATGTCTGCGCGAAGGGGGCACTCTTGAAACTTGAAATCCTTTCGTGGTTCTCATCACTCACTCACCCTCCACGCCAGAATTCTGATGACCAAATGTTCCGGTTACGTGGGCATCAGGTTGTGGCCGTTTTGATCTCCGCTTTCAGGTCACGCAGCAACCGGTCCAACGCCTGTTGATAAGCGTCGTGAGTTTTCCAATCCCGGAAATCCCCGATATGCCGGGTGCGGCGGATGTCCGCCGGCCAGCCGGTCTTGAGGTTCATCACTGCATCGTCGAGGCGGATAGGAAATAGCACGGGGCGCTCTTGCTCGGTCTCTTTTTCCATCGCCATTTCAACCTCTTTTTCCACCCAAGAACTGTGGACGGAGTGCTCAGACAACACCAACAGCAGTTTGTCATAAACCCGGACCGTCTCGCCAATGGTCGTGGGGAACTTGTCGTCAATCTTCAAATTCTCCGGGGCAAACCAGCAGCGGACACCCTTGCTTTGAAGGTCGACGAACAGGCGTTCAGCAAATTCTTGGTCCTTGTTTGAATAGCTGATGAAGCAGGAGTAAAACTCGAAAGCTTGGCCGGTCAGCGAGGCCATGTACTTGATGAAAATGTCAGGAACGCCGGCGCCGAGCAGGAAAACTCCCGGGATTTTGCCTTTGGACTTGAGAATGGTGTCCAGCCCGATTGTTGAGGGGCCATAATGTTGCACGGTTTCAAGTCCGTTGGCAACACTCAGGTCGGTGGCCGTGAATACCGTAAAGAAAAGGTCAGCCGCGCTGAGAACCGCCCCTCTGAGGTCCGCCCCGATGAGGTTCGCCCTGCTGAGATCCGCCCTGCTGAGGTCCGCCCTGCTGAGGTTCGCCCCGCAGAGGTGCGCCCATCTGAAGTTCGCCCTGCTGAGGTTCGCCCCGCTGAGGTTTGCCCCGATGAGTTTCGCAAAGCGGAGGTCCGCTTGGGTGAGGTCCGCTCCTCTAAGGTTCGCCCATCTGAGGTCTGCCATGCTGAGGTTCGCTCTGTTCAGCTTCGCCCCACTGAGGTTCGCCCAGAAAAGATCCACCTCCCTGAGGTTCGCCTCGATGAGGTTCGTCCAAGAGAGAGTCGCCTCGCTGAGGTTCGGCAGAAAGACATACCCCTCCCTGACGTTCGCGTCGGTGAGGTTCGCCCGACTGAGGTTCGCCTCGTCGAGATTCGCCCCGCTGAGATTCACCCCGATGAGGTTCGCTCCTCTAAGGTTCGCCCGTCTGAGGTCTGCCCCGCTGAGGTCTGGGAGGATTGAAGTTTTTATCCGCCTCCACCAATTCCAAGCCTTCGCGCCCAGATTGAGAAGTGTCAGATGTTTCTTGTTTGCCATGTCACGCCTCCGGTTTGAATGCTGCCGCCAAAATCATTGGGTCATTGGGGTCAACTCTTGCAACTGGAAATTCCTTTCGCGGTTCCCATCACTCGCTCATCCTCCACTCCAGAATTCCGCCGGAGAATTTGGGTTGGAGTTGGACTTCGAGACGAAGGGCGGTGGTGGTGACGGGCGCGAAGGTGACTTTGTTGAACTTGTCCTTGGCGACGCCGAAGTTGCCAGTCGTCTCGACGGGTTTCCAGTCGTTGCCGGATTTGTAGAGAAGCTTCCAATTCTTCGGGACCCGACAGCCGCCCCGATTCGGAATCGGGGAGTCGTCGAACCAATAAACTTCAGAGACGGAAAACTTCGTCGGCTTGTCGAAGTATCGCTCGACCCACTCGGCGGTGCCTTTGTGGTCCCACCACGTCATGCGCGGAATGCTGTGGTCGTCGGAGTTCTTCGGCAACAGGCCGTCAAAGCACGCCTCGACGCTGTCGTTCGGGAAACAAAACGACGCTGCCCACGGTTCGGGCGGCGCAGGTTTGGTGCGGAACCAGACGCTCATCTCGTTCGGGCCACGATTCTCCCAGAGGCAATACGGAATCAGCGTCAGTGCATCGCCGGTGTTTTGCGGCACAATCTTCACGCTGGCGATGCCGCGCTCCGAGAACTTTTCTGGTTCCACGTCGAAGCGAACGTCTGCACCGGGCACTTTGGCGAGCACTTTGCCGTCGTTGTCGGCGCCCTCGGCGCAATAGACCACCGGGCCGCGTTCAACGGCGAATTGATCTGCGTTCTCCTTCACTGCCGGGTGGGCGACCACGCGGCGGACGGGCATCGGCAACTCCAGCGTCACAGTGTCATTAGGCTGCCACATCCGTTTGATCTGGGCGAAACCTTTCTTCACCACGAGCGCGACAGGCTCGCCATTGACGGCGAGTTTGACATTGGGTTTCAAACCGTCGTCGTAGCGGTAGAGGTCGCTCGGCACCGGCTCGTTGCGCGCCCAGCCGGGGATACGGACGTGGAGCGTAAAGGCGGCTTTTTTCGCCGGCGTCACGCTGAGGGTGACTTTGCCGGTCCACGGGTAGCGCGTTTGCTGGCGCAACTCGACGGCAGCCCTGCCAACCGCAACCTTGGCGTTGCCGGCAATGAAGAGATTCACGTAGAGGTTGTTGCCGTGCGTGGCGTAGATGTAGCCGGGGATGGATGGGATGAACCGGACGACGTTGACGGGACAACAGGCGCAGTTGAACCACGGGCTGCGTTTGTAGCGCGCGTCGCTGGCGAGCGGGTTCGGGTAGAAGAACTCGTCGCCGGTGAGCGCGACGCCGCTGAGGAAACCGTTGTAGATGGTGCGTTCGAGAACATCGAGATACTTGGCGTCGCCGTGCAGCAGAAACATCCGGTGATTCCAGAGCGCGTTGGCGATGGCGGCGCACGTCTCGTTGTAGGCGGTTTTGTTCGGCAGTTCGTAGTTCGCGCCGAACGCCTCGCCGTGGCGCGTTGCGCCGATGCCGCCGGTGAGGTGCAGTTTCTTGCCAACGACGTTTTCCCAGAGGCGGTCAATGGCGGCGACGAGTTTCGCGTCGCCGGTCAGCGCGGCCACATCGGCGACGCCGCTGTAGTAATACGCGGCGCGGACAGCGTGGCCGACGGCTTCGTCCTGTTCGTAAATTGGTTTGTGGTCTTGCTGGCCGGAGCCGCGGAGTTTGTGCGTCCCTTCGCGACCGCGAAGTTCGACGAAGTAACGGGCGAGGTCGAGGTAACGCTGCTGGCCGGTGGCACGGTAAAGCTTGCAAAGGCCGATCTCGATCTCCTCGTGGCCGGGCGGCTCCTGAAGTTTGCCGGGGCCGAACGCCTTGCAGAGCATGTCGGCGTTCTTGGTGGCGATGTCGAGCAACGATTTCTTGCCGGTGGCTTGGTAGTAGGCGACGGCGGCTTCGTAGAGGTGGCCGACGTTGTAAAGCTCGTGGCTGGACTGGAGGTTCGACCAGCGTTGTGGCCCGGACATCTTCGGCATCTTCTCCGGCGGAAACAACCGCCGCGCGGTGTAGAGGTAGCCATCGGGTTCCTGCGCTGCGGCGATCTTTGCGATAAGGTCGTCGAGATATTTGTCCAGCTTCGGATCGGGCGTAAGCGCGAGCGAGTAGGCGGCGCCCTCGATGACTTTATAAACGTCGGAATCGTCGAATGGGATGCCTTTGAACTCGCCTTTCATCAGGCCGGCGGCCTTGGCGAAGTTGTCAATGCGGCCGGTTTCCTCGCAGCGTTTGAAGTCGTACCAGACGGTCGTCTGCCGGTTGGTCTCCATGCGCGGCGTCCAGAAACTGTCGGCGACGTGAACGGCGATGAACGGCACGGGTTGGATTGGATAATCTTTCTGTGCGGCGAAAGCCGTGCTGGCGAGGAACAATGCGAGGGGTTTCATGCGCCTGATGGTAACCGGTTCGGGTTGGACTTTCGAGATGAATGTGGTTATATGTCGGCTCAAACAACCCGCCTGCCAGAAGCGGGCGGGAGCAAAGGAGACCAGATGAGTAAACGACTTGGCGCGGAATTCTTCGGTACGTTCTGGTTGGTGTTGGGCGGTTGCGGCAGCGCGGTGCTGGCGGCTGCTTTTCCAAACGTCGGGATTGGTTTGCTGGGTGTCGCGCTTGCGTTTGGGTTGACGGTTCTGACGATGGCATTCGCCATCGGCCATATTTCCGGTTGTCATCTCAACCCGGCAGTTTCCGTCGGGTTATGCGTCGGTGGCCGGTTTCCGCTGAAGGAGCTGTTGCCGTACATCATCGTGCAGGTGCTCGGCGCGATTGCCGCTGGCGGCGTGTTGTACGTCATCGCCAGCGGTCAGGAGGGATTCAGTCTCGCCGGTGGATTCGCCTGCAACGGGTTCGGCGAGCATTCCCCCGGCAAATACTCGATGGCGGCCGGCTTCGTCACGGAAATTGTCATGACCGCGATGTTCCTGTTGATCATTCTCGGCGCGACCGACAAACGCGCGCCGCAGGGATTCGCTCCGGTGGCGATTGGACTGGGGCTGACGCTGATTCACTTGATCAGCATCCCGGTCACCAACACCTCCGTGAACCCGGCCCGCAGCACCGGCGTGGCCGTGTTCGTCGGCGGCTGGGCGCTCGCGCAACTCTGGCTGTTCTGGGTGGCGCCGATCGTCGGCGGAGCCATCGGCGCGGTGATTTACCGGTTCCTCGGCGAGCAGAAAGAATAACAGCAATCGAGGTAGGGGCGACCCGCCGGGTCGCCCGATGAAGGCACGGACGAGCCGGCGGCTCGTCCCTACCAGCGATTTACGGTTTCCGGTTCTTCGAGAACCACGAGCGGAGCAGCTTCTCGCGGTCAGTGGGGGTTGGACTCGGTTGGCGGTTTTTCGGGTCGGGGCCGTGTTCGACGCTCCAGCCATCCCACTCGCGGAACGCGTGGTAGCTCCAGTCCCAGCCGTGGCTCTCGAAAATCTCAATGCAATCCGCGAGATACCGGCACGCGCTCCCATCGGGCGCCCAACGGATGGCACTGAACTCGCCAAGGTAGATGTGGACGTTGTACGCTTTCTGGAAATCCACAACCGGCTGGAGCACTTTCTCCAACGCCGCCTTGTCCCACATCTTCTTCCCGATGAGGCCGGGATAATTCACCGGCTCGGCGTCGCGTTTGTGGACGCCTTGGTGTGTGAACTCGCCGGGAACATACATGTGGACGCTATAGACGACGTTGGAGACCGCGATGGGCGTGAACTCGGCGAGGCTGCTCGGCCCGCCCCACGGCGGCGCTTCGCAGATGATGGCGCGCACCGGATCAATCTTGCGGATGGCTTTCGCGGCGCGTGTGGCCAGCGCGTGCCAATCGTCGCAGCCGTCCTCGACGAATTCCTCCACCGGTTCATTGGCGAGATCGTAGCCCCAAACGGCCTTGGAGTTTTTGTATCGCGTGGCGATGTGTCGCCAAATCTCGACGAACTTGTCCTGCTTCTTGCGGTTCGTGAACAATTCGTTGTCGGTCCCATAATAGCCGCTGGTCGTCGGTTTGCCGCCCGGCGGCGAATGCAAATCAATCACTACCAGCAGGCCGTATTTCTCGCAAAGTGGAAGCCCGGCATCGAGCCGTTGCAGTTCGCCTTCGAGCCACTGGTCATAGTCGCCGGTGGTTGATGTGCGGCGGTTGCGGATTAACTGCCAGCGGACGAGATTCGCATTCCAATCCCGGCCAAACGTGCGGAGTCCCTCCTCGTCAATGCGCGGCCCGATCATCGCGCCGCGCAACCGCGGGAGCGAATGTCCCTTGAACATCGGCCCCGCGACCGGACTGGGTTTCGTCGTCACGGGCGGTTTTGCGCCGGAGATTTTCACGGTATCAAACCAAACATTGCCGGTGACTTTTTCCAAGCCGAGCACCAACGAGACGGCAACAGTGTTGGTCGGGATTCGCACAGCGAAGGTTGCCCGCTTCCAATCGAATGTCCCGACATCGAGCGGCGCCTGCGGATACGATTTGCCGTCGGGCGACTCGATGATGAGCATGACCTTGATGCCGTTCCACGGATTCGGCTTTGCGGAAACGTTCTCGGCCTTGACCATCGCCGAGCCGCGCACGGTCCAGCCGCGCATCCGCTCAACGGGGAGACGGAATGTTTTTGTGCCTTGTGCAACGGCGACGTTGTTGGTCTGGAAAAAGACGTCTGCCCTCGCCGGCAAGACGCCGAGAACCAGCACGACGGAAAGAAGAATTGGTTTCATCGCGCCGGCACATCTACCACAAACGCCGCCGGAACAAAACCGGAACATTGCCTCGGTGCGGCGATTGCGATATAAGCAGCGCCATGAGCTTGCGATTGATTTTGGCCGTGCTCGTTGCGGCCAACGCGACGGCGATTGACATCGAGGCACTGCGCAAGAAGGCGGAGGCGGGCGACGCAAACGCGCAGTGCGACCTCGGCTACGCCTACGAGAAGGGCAACGGTGTGCCCATTGATTACAACACCGCGTTGCAATGGTATCGCAAAGCCGCCGTGCAGAATCATCCCGTTGGTTTGAACAACGTCGGCGCGATGTATGCCGCCGGATTGGCCGTGCCGAAGGACGACGTGGAAGCGGTCAAGTGGTACCGCAAGGCCTCGGAACGCGGCTCGGAGTTTGCGCAGAACAATCTCGGCATCATGTTCAACGAAGGACGCGGCGTGCCGAAGGACCCGGTCGAGGCATACAAGTGGTTTTACATCTCCGCCCGTCGCGGCCATCTGCCGGCACGGGAGAACGCCGAGAGGATTGGGGCGCGCCTGACGGCAGTGGAGAAGGAACAAGCGCAGCGCGCCGGCGATGTGTTCTTGAAGGAACACAAGACAACACGCATGGAAATGGGCACCGGTTTTTTCATCACGACCGACGGCTACATCCTCACTTGCCAGCACTGCGTCAAGGACGCCGTCCGGATCACGGTGCGGGCGGGCGGGGAAACGATGTTGGCCGCGTTGGTCAAAGCTGACGCCGTGAATGACTTGGCGCTGTTGAAGGTCGGCGGCAAATTTCGTCCGTTGCCGCTGGCAAGCAGCCGCGACGTGCGGCTCGGCGAGCCGGTGTTCACCGTCGGATTTCCGAACCCGAACTTGATGGGCGTCTCGCCGAAGCTCACTGATGGCACGGTCAACTCACTGGCCGGCGAACTCGACGACCCGCGTTACTTTCAAGTCAACGCCGCCATCCAGCCCGGCAACTCCGGCGGACCGCTGGTGAACTCGCGCGGCGGCGTCATCGGCGTGTTGGCGCGGACGTACGGCAACATGCAAACGGTGGAGCGCACCGGCGGCGTGTTGCCCCAGAACGTCAACTACGCCGTCAAATCCAGCTACGCGCTCGCGTTCCTCGAATCGGTGCCCGACGCGCTCGGCAAGCTCGTCGCGCCGCGTTCCAACTCGAAACGCCCACTGGAAGAACTCGCGCCGCCAGTGCAGGACGCCACCGTTTTGGTCATCGCCGAATAAAGGAGAGCCTCCATGAACATCATTGCCGCCATTTTGTTAGCCACCGTCATCGCAAAGGGCGCAAAGCTGGAGAAAGTGGCGAGCGATTACAAGTTCACCGAAGGTCCCGCCTGCGACGCCGCGGGCAATGTGTTCTTCACCGACCAGCCCAACGACCGGATCGTGAAGTGGAACGCCAGCGACGGCAAGCTCACGACGTTCAAGCAACCGTGCGGTCGCTCCAACGGCCTCTGTTTCGACAGGAAAGGCAATCTGTGGGCGTGCGCCGACGAGAAGAACGAACTCTGGCGCATCGCGCCCGATGGCAACGTCACCGTCGTGGTGAAAGATTACCGAGGCAAACTGCTCAACGGCCCGAACGACCTCTGGCTGCGTCCCGACGGCGGGGTTTACTTCACCGATCCGTTCTACAAGCGCAACTACTGGAACCGCGGCCCAATCGAGCAAGACGGCCAGCATGTTTATTATCTCGCACCCGACCACAAGACGCTCAAGCGCGTTACCACTGACCTCGAGCAACCCAACGGGGTCATCGGCACACCCGACGGCAAGACGCTCTACGTGGCCGACATTCGCGCAAAGAAGACGTACGCCTACGACATCCAACCCGACGGCGCGCTGACCAACAAGCGGTTGTTCTGCGAGAGCGGCTCCGACGGCATGACGATTGACAACGAAGGCAACGTGTATCTGACTGGCAAAGGCGTGTTGGTGTTCGACAAGACCGGCAAACAGATCGAGCACATCGAGGTGCCCGAACGCTGGACCGCCAACATTTGTTTCGGCGGCAAAGGTCGCCGCACCCTCTTTATCACCGCCAGCGTGAGCGTCTATACGTTGCAGATGCGCGTCCGCGGCGTCGGCAGCCAATGAGCTTGGTGGGTATTATTTTCCCCCAGCCAGAGCCTTGAATTTCTGCAGGCCTTCCCGCGCGATGCGCTGGAGGTCGGCGCGATCTTTCGCGTTGAAGACGCGAGTGATCGGGCCGCCGTCGCGGTCCTTGTCCTTGTGTTTGTCGTGAGAGCGCGTGTCAGTCACTGAGTCCACCGTCAATCCTTCGGGACTGCGGTTGAACAAGGCCCCGTAGAACGTACACGCGGTCAAGTAAGCCATTGTCTGGTTCAGATGCGCATCGTTTACAAAGCGCAGCGTCAAGTCAGGGCGAACCGTCTGGCAATGCAGCGCCACCATCGCCATCGGCACGACCGTAGCATCAATACGCTTGGCCAACGCCGCGATGACCCGCTCCTTCGCGAGCACCGGCGCCGGGTCCGGCGGAGCGGTCAAGGGTTTCTCGTTCTGTGTGGCCGGCGTGGTCTCGTACAAGACGACTCGCGCGCCCTGCGCATGGATCAGTTCGGCGAACTTCGGGGCATACTCGACGTACGGAGACTGTTCACCCGTCGTGTCATCGCGGTACGACTGCAACACCACGATGTCCCACTTGCGCCGCGGCTTGTCCAGCGACTTGGCCAATTCCTCGTGCCGCTTCAACGCTCCGGGCGCATAACGGTCTTTCGGGTCTTTCGCGATCATGCCGCGCAATGACCGGATCGTGGCCTGTTCCTCCGAGGCGGTGAGGCTCGCCAGCTTCACGAAGTTCTGGGTTCCCAGCCGCCAGTGGTCCTTGGGCGTCCGACCGCCGTAGAGCACAGTGGTCACCTCGAACGTCAGTCCCGGTTGTCCGGCTTCGGCCATCGCCTTGACGACCTGCGAAAGATTGTGCCGGCCGGTGAAACTGTTCCCGATGAACAACACGTTGAGCGATTTGTTGGCCGCTTCAACGTTCGACAGGCACAGACAGACCGCGAGGCAGAGAATGATACTGTTCTTGTTTTTCATGGTTGGTTGGATGGTGACCATATCGTCACTGTTTCTCCACTTCAACCAGATAAACACGCGATTGAAGTGTGTCGGCGAAATAGGTAAACAATGGCCATGCAAGCGATTCTGACAGCCATGTTCCTCGCCGCTGCGGCGCAATACAATGTCGTCTGGGACTCGCCCAGCACCGACCACAACGGTTCCATGCCGCTCGGCAACGGCGACATCGGCCTCAACGCCTGGGCGCAGGCCGACGGCACACTTCACTTCCTCATCAGCAAGACCGACGCGTGGGATGACAACTCGCGCCTCGTCAAAGTCGGCAAAGTCGTCGTCCGCTTCAACCCGAACACGTTCGCCGGAAAATTCCGGCAGGAACTCGACCTCCCAACCGGCTCGATTCTTTTCCAAGACGAGATTCGTTTGTGGGTTGACGCCAACCATCCGGTCATTCACCTCACCACCGAATTACCGGCAACGGCGAGCATCGAACTCTGGCGCACCAACCGCCACGAGATCGCCAAGCTCGAAGTCAGCGACATCATGTTGAACCGGAAGAAGCCGGGCCAGAAGGAAGAACCGCAGTTCGTCGAGCCGGACACGCTCGTCAACGCGACCACTTGGTATCACCACAACACCAAATCCGTCGGCCCCGAAATCACCGCGAAAGTCCAAGGCTTGACCGGTTTCAAGCAACCCGATCCGATTCTCCACCGCACCTTTGGCGGGCGCGTCGTCAAAACCAAGACCGGCTTCGACATCTTCGTCCTCACCGAGCAACCCTCGACGCCGCACAAGTGGCTCGCGAGCATGGACGCATTGATTCGCCGCACCGGCAGAGCGGATTTCGACGCCCACAAACGTTGGTGGGCGGATTTCTGGAATCGCAGTTGGATTCACGCGACAAGAAACACCAATGCGCTTTCGATCACCGTTACCGCTATTCCCGAAAACAAATACTCGCTCCGCGTCGGTGAAGACCAAAAAGGCCACAGCAAGTTCGCCGGCGAAATCCGCAACGTCAAAGTGCCGACCGATTTCTCCGGCGCGTTCACCCTCGAAGCCGAAGTCAAACCGGCGCGTGGCGAGAAGGGCCGCATCTTCGACAAGATCACGCCGGGCAAGCACGACGGTTTTCTGCTCGACGCGCATCCGGGAAATTGTCTGCGGCTGATATCCGGCTCGACATCGCAGAGTGTGAAGGACGCGTTGCCGGCAGGACAGTGGGCGAAGATTGTAGCGGCGGTTGACGCGACCGGCTGGCGCGTGAGCGTCAACGGCAAGACCGTCATTGACGCGACCGAGCCGGCGATAAGCGACGAGGCAGCGTATGTCAGCCAGATGTATGCGCTCCAGCGGTTCATCAACGCCTGTGCCGGGCGCGGTGCGTACCCGATCAAGTTCAACGGCTCGATCTTCACCGTGCCGCACGAGGGCGACCCGGACTATCGGCGCTGGGGGCCTGGTTATTGGTGGCAGAACACGCGGTTACCGTATCTCTCGATGTGCGCGGCCGGCGATTTCGAGATGATGAAGCCGTTGTTCCGGATGTACGCCGATCAACTGCTGCCGCTCTGCAAATACCGGACGAAACTTTACTGCGGCCACGACGGCGCGTATTTCCCGGAGTGCATTTACTTCTGGGGCGCGGTGTTCAGCGAGACGTACGGCTGGACGCCGTTCGAGCAGCGCGAGGATAAGTTGCAGGAGAGCGGCTGGCACAAATGGGAATGGGTTGGCGGCCTCGAACTCTGTTGGCTTATGCTCGATTACTGCGACCACACTGGCGACCGCGCATTTCTGGAGAAGACCGCGCTGCCGTTCTGCCGCGAAATCCTGACGTTCTTCGACCAACACTACAAAACCGGCGCCGACGGCGAACTGGTGATGTACCCGGCGCAAGCGCTCGAAACGTGGTGGGACTGCACGAACCCGATGCCGGAACTTGCCG
This sequence comes from uncultured Verrucomicrobiota bacterium, assembly GCA_964574605.1. Classification (GTDB taxonomy): domain Bacteria; phylum Verrucomicrobiota; class Verrucomicrobiia; order Palsa-1439; family Palsa-1439; genus CAIKAP01. The sequence continues at coordinate 11,450 of CAZNOK010000007.1, read as the reverse complement.
GCTGCATCGCGGTGACGGACCGCCTGTTGGCGTTGGCAGAATCGCAGGATCGAACCGAAGCCGCCGGGACGGCGGCTGCTACACCGCGTGTTGGTGTAGTGGCGTCTGTCTCGGACGCCCGCGTGTTCTACCGTCAGTTCCGTGCGAAGCTGCCGTCGTTGCCGCTGCGCGATGTTGACGGCAAGAAGGCGCTTGCACCTGCCGAGAGGTTCGAGATGAAACACAACATCGAGAACCCGGAGTTGTACGCCGTGTTCCCGTTCCGCCTGATCGCAATCGGCAAACCGAACATCGAGTGGGGTGTCGAGGCGTTGCATCACCGCTGGAACAAAGGCAGCTTCGGCTGGCGTCAGGATGATTTGTTCATGGCATACCTCGGATTGGCCGACGAGGCGCGCAGCAACGTCGTCTCTCGCGCCAAGCGTCACGACAAGAATTCGCGCTTCCCCGCGTTCTGGGGACCGAACTACGACTGGACGCCCGATCAAGACCACGGCGGCGTGCTGTTGCGGACGTTGCAGACAATGCTGATGCAAACAGATTCCCGCAAAATCTATCTGTTGCCCGCGTGGCCAAGAGATTGGGACTGCGCGTTCAAGCTCCACGCGCCGTTCCAAACAGTCGTAACCGGTCGCGTCCGCAACGGTAAGATTGAAAACTTGAATGTCACGCCGCCGGAACGACGGAAGGGCGTTGAGATTTGGAAGGGGCAATGACGAAACGCCTTCTCCTTGCGCCGCTGAGTTTCCGATTGCATTTCGCCAAACGACCAATAGAATAATTGCGAACTTCGCGAAGTTCGCAATTATTCAGGAGCACAGTTATGCATGAGATCATTGTTCGGCTGTGTCGCGCCATTGCTTCGCGTCCGCGGTTGCGCATCCTTTCGCGCCTCGCAAAACACGGCGAAGCCATCCCCACCGTCCTGCAACACGAGTTGCGCCTGCCATTGAATGTGGTGTCCCATCATCTGCGAACGCTCGCTTCCGTCGGCCTCATCAGCGGCCGTCGCTCCGCCGCGCGGTGTTACTACGAGTTCCGCTCCCGCTACCCCAAAAACACGCTCAGCGGCGATATGAGTGCTTGGCTCAGGGACCTGTTACGAAGTGCACCGGGTGCAACCAGTGGAGAAGTCAAGGAAGCACATTCGCCATCCGCCCCGCCCAGCGACGCAAAACTACATACCGTCATCTTCGAGGCTGCCACTGCCTTCACCGATTTGCGGCGCGTGCAAGTGCTCGACTATCTGGGGACACATGCACAGGCAAGCGGCGCGACGTTGGCCGCGCAACTCAAGATGTCCGAATTCGCCGTCAGCCGCCAGACCACGAAACTGCGCCGCCGCGGAATTCTTCTCGCTTCTCGGGAGGGCATGACCGGATTGGTGTTCCAGTTGGCTGCGCATTCCAAGACACCCATTCACGGGCGGATGCTGAGAATCGTTCGCTCAGCTTTGCAGAAGGAGACATTGCGGACTTCGTGAAGTCCGCAATGTCTTTCCCTGTTTGTTGGAGACCGGTTTGGTCATTGGGATAACGAGAAGCGAAGCCGGAGTAGCCCGCCTGCAATTTGTATGGACAGAGAGCCGGGACACCGTATTCTGAGCGGCAGGAGTTGAACCATGAAGAAGATGATGATTGTCGTTTGTCTGTTGCTGGCTGTGTTGGCGGCCAACGCGGAAACGAAGCCGTTGCGCGTACTGTTCACGTATGGCGGGCACGGGTTCCAGCAGAAGGAGTTTCTCGCGTTCTGGGATGCGCTGCCGGGCGTGACGTACACGAAATGCGAACTGCCAAAGGACGCCGACATGCTGAAGCCGGGGCTGGAGAAGGAATACGACGCTATCGTGTTGTACGACATGGTCCGGCAAATCACACCGGAACAACAGAAGGCGTTTTCTGAACTGCTCAAGAACAAGGGCATCGGTCTCGTCGCCACGCATCACAGCCTTGCGTCACACACCAACTGGACTGAGTACACCAAGATCATCGGCGGCCGGTATCTCTTGAAGCCGACGACCATTGACGGCAAGGAGTATCCACGATCCACGTATTCCCACGACGAAGACATCCGCATCACGGTTGTTGACAAGAAGCATCCCATCACCAAGGGGCTTGCGGATTTCACCATCCACGATGAAACCTATGGCGGATATTACGTGGCGCCGTCGTCGCACGTGTTGTTGACAACGAATCATCCCAAGTGCACCCGCGAGATCGCGTGGACGACACAATACGGCAAGAGCCGCGTCTGTTATCTGATTTTCGGCCACGACAACCAAGCGTGGACAAACCCGAACTACAAGGAAATCCTGTTACGTGTCATCCGGTGGACGGCCGGAAAGATGTAGGCGCACAACAAAGTGGCCGGTAGGGACGAGCCGCCGGCTCGTCCGCTCTGTTGCCGTGCAGTCCGGCGGGCGACCCGGCGCGTCGCCCCTACCATCGCCTGCGGGGAAAGCGCGCCCGTAAAGGGCGCGGCTACCGGAAGCTCGCCAGCACTTCCTTCTCGGTCAACGCCCGGCCAAGATAGAACTCGACGTTGTCAGCGGTCCAACGGACGACGGCCCATTCCTTGTCGGATTGCGCGAGTAGGCCAAACTTTCCAATCGTTGGCGCTTGAAAAACATCGCGGACGCTCAATCCGACGCTATCCAGCATCAGCAGGCTGCCGGCACGCAAGGCGGCGACCTCCTTTGGCGTCAACGGCATCGGAGGTCGCGCGGGTTTCAACAAATGCCATTGCGAAGCGTTGCCGGTCAGGTTGTTGATGAGAAGCGCGCCGTCGCTGAGCGTGTATTCGTGCCAGTCGTAACGCGAGCCGACGCGGGCAATCGCGACGACGGCATGGCCGGTTACAGAACAAACTTGGCCATTGAGTGTGCCGGAGGCGCCGGCGCTGAGACGTGCAGGCGGCGTCTGCTGTTTCTGTGGAACGGGGACCAACCGCGGTTTCCTCGACGACGAGTAGCTGGTAAACATAATCAGCCCCACCACTCCGAGGATTATCACGGGGATCAACTTGGGAACGATGCTGGGACTCGTTTCCGCGTCGCTACCGGTCTCGGCGAGCGCGAGGCCGCCGCCGGTGAGTTTCTCGACGGGAAGGTTGAACCCGCTGGCGACGTCGTCCACGCTGACATCAATGCCGCGGTAAAACTCGATTTCGTTGCCGGTCCAACTGGCCACCTGCATCTCGACGCCGGTGTCAGCGTTGAAATAGTTCGCGACATCGCCGACCTCGACGCCTTCCGGCGCGGTGCCTTCGATGTGATAGACGCGGGACTGGCCGACCAAGGTGATCGCGATGGACTTGCCGTTCAGATTGACGGGATCGCCAACTTTCTTGCGGGCGGCTTCGGCGGCGGTCATCGGTTCGACAGGCTCGAACATGATGAACAGCTTCCACTCGGGGCCTTCCTCGACTTCCTCGAAGACGAGCGTGGCGTTCTGGCCGGAGTCGTCCACGAGATTGTATTCGTTCCAATAGTAGGTCTCGCCGTCCACGTCAACGCCGAGCACGACGCGGCCGATGACGCGGTAGTTGAGGCCGCAGAGTTTGCCGGATTTGCCGACGGTCAATGCAGTGGGATTGTCGAATGTGCTCATGGGAAAAAGTGTTTGGTCAGAGGGTCAGGAACTGTAGCCGCCCCGCTCTGCCGGGGCGCTTCCCCACACGGCGACGGAGCGCCGTGACCACAGAGTTCTTTGGAGTGAAATTTCATTGGAAAAAGTGCGGGATGAACCGGCTCAGGTTGCCGGTGATGCGGCGTGTGTCTTCGCGGATGCCGAGGCCAGCCGGTTCGTGGTCAACGATCCACACGCCGAACACGGGCCGGTTGCCGTCGAACTCCGGCATCGCCGCCGGCGCTTGAAAGACGTGACCTTCCCAGCCGTAGTCGCCGTCGGTTTCCTCGACGGCGACGCCGCCCTCGAACCAAGCGACATTGGCGCCTTCGCGGCTGAGTTTTGGTTTGCGGACAAACGAGCCGCCGAGCGGCGCGGCGCTCTCGTATGCCGGGAGAAGATTTGGATGATCGGGGAAGAGTTCCCAGAGGATCGGCAGCAGACCTTTGTTGCTGAGGAGCATTTTCCAAGTCGGCTCGATGAACTGGACCGGCTCGCGCGAGAGATATTCTCCAAATTCCTCGTGCCAGAGCCACTCCCACGGGTAGAGTTTGAAGCAACGCGTGATCCGCTCGTTGTCGAGGTCAACGAAACAAGATTGTTTCTCGTCCCAGCCGATGTCCTCGATGAAAACCGGTTTCGTCTTTACGCCGGCTTGTTCGCAGGTGTCGCGGATGTAGAGGACTGTCTGCTGGTCTTCGTCGTGTTCCTTGATGCTGCTGAAGTGAATCGTTTGCCCGGCGAACCGTCGCCACGCTTCAATGAGGCGTTCGTGGATCGAGTTGAATTGGTCGGCACCGGGGCGCGTGTCCTGGAGCCAGAACCATTGGGCAACAGATGTCTCGATGAGCGAGGTTGGCGTGTCGGCGTTGTATTCAAGCAGCTTGCCGTCGTAGCTGAGATCGAAGCGACCGTAGAGGCTGAAGTCGTCGCGCTCCCACGAATGGAGAATCGCGGGCACGGCGATTTCGGGAATGCCGAGGCGCGACCACCAGTTGTTGACGATGACAGCCTCGGCGGCATCAATGCAGCGGTAGTGCAGTTCGTGCGCGGCTTTTTCGAGGGCGTCCACTTCGGCGGCGGTGAGTTCGTAGCAGGCCGACTCGTCCCAGTAGGGGCCTTCTGGAGGCGTGTGAAAGGTGAAGCCGATCTCCTCGACTTTCTCGCGCCACGCGGGGCGCGGTTGGCAACGGTGTCGTTGCATTAGGAATACACGTAGTGACTGCGGGAGGTGCTGCCGAAGCCACTGCGCCGCACGTCGGTGCGGACGAGGGCGAGTTGGCTGACCGCCTGCGCCGTGGGTGAGGAGATGTTGGTGATGCTTTGGTGCGGTTGCGCCCCCCATTGGCCGCCGTAGTAGTACGAACGCGTCTGCGGATCGTAATAATTGTACGGCTTTGAATACCAGGCGCGGAACGGCGCGTGATAGTAGCCGGCACCGGGGACGTAGAGGTTGTTGGTATAGACGGCGTCGGTGCTGACGGCGGGCGGTCCTCCGGCGTTCGGCCCGCAGCCGGCGAGCGCGCCGGCCGAGAGGCCGCCAAGGAGCACCAGTTTGACGTGGCGGCTGCGTTTCACCGGGGATCAACCCGCGATTGACGCGGCAATGATGATACAAACGCCAAGAATGACGGCCCCGGCGATGATGGCGGCGGCGACGTTCTTGTGTTCGACAATCTCCTTGTTGAGGTCGCCGGGCGTGCATTTGTCGAACAGCTTGTAGCCGAGGATCGCCAGACCGATGCCAACCAAGGCAAAGACGATCATGCTGGCGAGTGGGTGCAGGATCGGACAAGAGGCGAGAAGAATGAGAGGCGTGTTCATGGCCGCGATTTTAGCGCGGCAACACGGCGAGTCAAGAACTCCGGCATTGTCAGCCCATCTGCTGACGGTAGCGTTCCATCAAGGCCAGGATGTCCTCGCGGATCGCGAGCAAATCGTTTCGGAAACCGGCCAACCGCGTGGCCGGGACGAGATTCTTGCCGGCCACACGTTCGACGCTGGCCAGCGACTCGTTGAGGAACACCAGACTCCGCTTCAACAGCGCCACCACCATGCCCGCTTCATCGGGGCCGGTTTCGTAGGCCAGCGAGTTGAGCGCGCCGGCCAGCTTCGCACAGGTGCATTGTGCCTGAGAAATCATCTCATGCAAGTCCGCATCGCCCGTTTCGCCGAGCAGTCCCTGCTCGTCGCACTCATGCCACATCGCCTGCGCGACCTCGAACATCCGCAGTTGGAGCGGATGATGAATGCTGCCGTCCGCCCCACGCACCCAGTCACGGCCTTCGGTCAACGGATCTGGTTCACGTGGCGGCAGGTCATCGTCGTCGGGCGCGGGCGACTCCGGCAACGCCCCCTTGGCCTCGGCTTCCAGCGCTTCTTCGAGCCACGTCCAACCCATCTCGCGCGCCACGAGCCGATCTTGATCGGGATGACCCTCGTACTTCTCCAACAACTCGCCATACTTTGCGGTGCGAGCATCCGATTGTTTGAGGAACGTCTCCCACCCAAACTCATCCAGCGGAGGCTCGTCATCGCTGTCATTTTCTTCACGCTTTTGATCCATCGCTGACGCCAACCGTTCCATCCACTCCGTCATCGCCTGTTGATTGGCCGCCAGTTGAGCCGCGTGTTCCGACGCGGACATCCGCCAAACGATGTCGGTGACGCTGATCTGATAGTCTGCGGTCTCGATGACGACCCGGCCATTGGCGTCACTGAACCATTCCAGATACAGCGCGTTGCCGCGATGTTCCGGCACCGGCAGTCCCGCCTTGGCCAGCCGCGACGCTTCCTCGATCGGCACGTCCAGCACCCGCACCTTGCGCGAGGCGGTGATGTCGCCCACAATTCCCTCTTGCGCGGGCTGCAACCCGTCCAGTGCTGCGGCGTGCGGCGCAGGATTGACAAACCGCAACACCCCGCCGGCCCAATCCCGGTGGCCGTTGCCGCGCAGCGTGAGCGTGAGCGGTTCGGTCCGACCCGCCAACCAGATCGTGCCGCGCACGATGCCGCGTTGCCGGTTGTCGAGTTCGCCGCGCGCCACGTTCCTGTCAATCCGCCACGCCATAATCAATATGCGGCCCACTCTAGCGACGGGTGTGACGAAAGTCCAGCCACTCGGGCGCGTTGGGTCTTGCTGGAAGAATTACGGACTTCGCGAAGTCCGTAATTTCTCCTCTTGGCAGCACGCGCGACGGCCATCCTTGGCGGTTTCGAATGGAATGGACAATGCAGCGTCGAAAGAGCTAGTCATCAATCCATGAACAAGCTGATATTAACCGGCGTGGTTGCCGCGATGGCTGCGATGGTTGTTTCCGCGGCCGGAGAATCGCTTGACGGCACCGGCGATTTGTTCAGCGGCTGGGCACAGTTCAACGCGAAGTCGCCGCCAACAGTGATTCTCATCAACACGCAGAACGCCGACGAGCTGCGCGACCAAGTCAAACAAGCCGGCGGCGGCAAGGTTCTACGCCGTCCGCTAAAGCCCGAGGATAACGCCGACGGGCTGCCGCACGGATTGCGGAAGGTCTTGCAGCTTCGGAACCGGATCGAAGAGTTGTCGGGCCTGCCGTGTCTGTTGGTGAGCTATATGCAGATCACGCGGCGCGACTTGGAGAAGCCGAATATCAAGGCCATCGTGATGACAGCGTGGAAACCGCGCGACGACAAGTTCCACGAGCAGGAACTGAACGAGTTGATCAAGCTGACGAGCAAACCGTTCATCGCGTTCTGCGGCGGCCATCACATGATCTACCTCGCCTACGGCGGCAAGGGCGGCGTCATGCGCAAGCTGAAGGCCGGCGAGAACGACCCGAATCCGAAGTATTATCCCGGCTATTTCAAGGAATGGGGCGAGTTGCCGGTGTGGATCGTGAAGCGCGACCCGATCTTCGCGGGCCTGCCGGACGAGATCATCATGCCACAGCGCCATTACGCGGAGTGCAAGGAGTTGCCGGCGGAGTTCGACCTGCTCGCCAGTTCCGCGGAGTGCAAGGTGCAGGTCATCAAACACCGGGACCGCCCCGTCTATGGCACTCAATTTCATCCGGAGATTTACGACGACGAGCATCCGCACGGGAAGATTCTGCTGCAAAACTTCTTCCGCATCGCCGGCGCGCCTCTAACAGGTCGTCGCTGATGTCGGCCTTCGCATGAAACGTCGCATTGTCATCGGTGCCGCAGTCGTGCTGGCTGCAGTCGTTCTCGATTGGGCGGCGGCAAACTGGATCGTCTGGTCGAGCTGCGACCGGCTCGGGAATTTGTTTTCGGGGCCGTTCCTTCTGGCAGTCAACTACGACAATCGTCTCTTCGAGCTGGCCCTCAGTGACAAAACGCACCTCACGGCGACCAAGTCGAAGGCGAGCTTCGTCGCCGGGACCTGCGATTTTTCGGAAAGCCGGCAGGCGCTCGCCGGTATGGCGCGCGCGCTGCCAGCGTGGAAACGATTCTTGGCCGGAGTCTGGCTGCATCCGTTCGTGACCGGTGTGACGAACGTGGAGGGGGAGCGTTGCTGGAACATCAAGTTCAACGGTGGCCGGGTTGCCGTAGCGTGCGGCGATGGGTTGCCGCGCGAAGTTCGTTACCGGAGCTTGCTGGTGACGTTCTTTCGCGGGTCTCGGGCCGCTGTCCCAACGGCAACATCGGTTCGCGTCGAGGCGCGTGATTTGGACAAGAGCCTCGCTGCTGCGGTGCGCATCCTGACGCTGCAGTTGGTCGAGGTGTCACGCGAAGCCGATTCGCTGCGGCGCGAGGAGAACGGTTCGCTGGAGATCAAGAACGGCCGGCGCGTGCTGCGGTTGCGCGGCAAACCTTACGAGATCGGCCTCCAACACGGACGGCTGTTGGCGCCGAACGTCCGGCGACTATGCGAACGCATCGTGTACGGCGTCGGGTTCTACTACTCGATCGAGAAGGGACAATGGTTCCTCGACGAGACCGCGAAACTGGTGGAACGGCAGCGACCGCACATTGCGCCGGAGTATTTTGAGGAAATGCGCGGCGTGGCCGACGGCGCGGGGCTGCCGCTGGCAACCATACAGGCAGCGAACATCTTTCCGGAATTTTTCCATTGCAGCGGCGTGGCGGTCTTCGGCAAGGCAACGCGTGATGGCACGCTGTTGCACGCACGCGTGCTCGATTACATGACCGAGGTCGGTCTTCAGGACGAGGCGGTGACGATGGCCGTTGCGCGCGATGGCGCGTGCCGGTTTGTCAACGTCGGTTACGCGGGCTTCATTGGCAGCGTCACCGGCATGAACGAGAAGCAGGTCGCCATCGGCGAGATGGGCGGTCGCGGCGAGGGGAACTGGGACGGCACGCCAATGGCGCAACTGCTGCGCGGCGCGCTGGAGAACTGCGACACACTGGAGGAGGCGCTCGACTACATGCGCCGCCGGCCGCGGACATGCGAATACTACTACGTCGTCAGCGACGGCAAATCGCGCGCCGCGCGCGGCGTGGCGGCGACGCCGGAGAAGTTTCAAGTGATCGGCCCCGCAGAAGCCGTTCCGCAGTTGCCGGAGCCGGTGGAAGACGCCGTGCTGCTGAGCGGGGGCGACCGTTACAAGGAGCTTGTCCGCCGCGTTCGCGAACTACACGGCCGGATCGGCCCGCAGGAGATGCAGCAGATCATTGCCCGCGGCGTGGCGATGAAATCGAACCTGCACGACGCGATTTTCGAGCCGTCGGCGCTGACGTTGTGGATTGCGCACGCCTCGCGACATCGCCCGGCATGCGACGAGCCGTTCATCCGGTACACATGGGACGATTTGTTCCCACGATGACACTGGCGGCCAGCGCGTTCAGCAAGGCGATGACGAAGCGTCGTCTCCTTGCGAAGCCCGGCGGTCCGCGCATCTTCAACATCAACTGCTGGAACGAATGGACCGAAGGCAGCTACCTTGAGCCGGACCAGCGGAACGGGATGAAATATCTCGAAGCCATCCGGGAAGTCTTTGGGGTCGCCAAGGACAGATAGAACAGTTGGTCGTAGGGCTGGATTCTGATACAACTCCAGCCATGAAACCGTTTCGCATTCTCTTTGTGTTTCTTGTGCTTCTTTGCGGTTATTCTTTCGCCGCCGGGAAACCGAACATCGTTTTCATCCTCGCTGATGATCTCGGCCACGGCGATGTGTCCTGCTACAACGCGCAATCAAAGGTGCCGACGCCGCGCATTGACCAGTTGGCCCGCGAAGGCATGCGGTTCACCGACGCGCATTCGCCCAGCACGGTTTGCACTCCCACCCGGTATAGCTTCCTGACCGGGCAGATGCCGTTTCGCGCGGGGCGCGTGCCGGTGTTTACCGGCGCAGGCGGGCCGTGTTTGATCAAGGAGGGACAGCTAACGCTGCCGCAGATGTTGCGCAACCGGGGTTATGTGACCGCGATGACGGGCAAGTGGCACGTCGGGCTGACGTTTTTTGATGTCAACGGCGTGCGGATTGCCGATCAAGGCTTGGAAGGTGTGAAGAGCATTGATTTCACGCGCGCCATTCCGGATGCGCCGATTCATCGGGGCTTCGACCGGTTCTTTGGAACGGCTTGCTGCCCCGGCACCGACCATTTGTATGCGTTCATCGTTGGCGACCGCATTCCGGTGCCGCCCACCAAACTGCTCGACAAAACCAAACTGCCGAAGCACCCGTACGCGCACGACAATCGGCCGGGATTGATCGCGCCCGACTACGACATCGAGGAAGTGGACATGGTGTTCTTGAAAAAGAGCAAGGAGTTTCTGGAGGAGCACGTAAAACGCGAGCCGCACAAGCCGTTCTTCCTCTATCATGCCACCGCTGCGGTGCATCTGCCGTCGTTTGCGGCACGCCAGTTTCGGAACGCGACCAAGGCGGGACCGCACGGCGATTACATCCACGAGTTCGACTGGATCGTGGGCGAGTTGCTGGACACGCTGGAGAAACTGGGCGTCGCGGACAACACGCTGGTCATGTTGTCCAGCGACAACGGCCCGGAGGTCACGTCGGTGGTGCGCATGCGCGCGGATTACGGGCACGACGGCGCGCGACCGTGGCGCGGAATGAAACGCGACGATTGGGAAGGCGGACACCGGGTGCCGTTCATCGTGCGTTGGCCGGGCAAGGTGAAGCCGGGAAGCACGAGTAACCAAACCGTTTCTCTTACCGACGTGATGGCCACCTGCGCCGCGCTGTGCGGCACGACACTGCCGGCGGACGCCGCGCCAGACAGTTGCAATCTGCTTCCCGTCTTGTTGAACGGGGATGGAATCAAGCCGGCGCGAGATTACACGGTGCAACAAGCCTGCAACGTCTTTTCCATTCGTCGAGGCCCATGGAAATATCTGGACCACCGCGGCTCCGGCGGAAACAACTATGACAGCGTCCAACTCAAAGCGTTCGCGCTTCCCGACACCGCGCCCGTCGCGCCGGGCCAACTCTACAATCTCGAAGCCGACCCCGGTGAGACGAAAAACCTCTACTTCGACCGACCAGAGATCGTGAAGGAATTGAAGGTGTTGCTCGATCAATCCAAGGCCTCCGGCCGAAGCCGAGCCGAACACTTCAAGAGCAATCCATAAAAATGCAGGAAGGACCCAGCCATGAAACACACCCTCACGCTCCTCGCCGCCCTGCTGCTCGCGCAGTTGGCCACGCTCCACGCCGCCGATGTGGAAAAGCCCAACGTCCTTTTCATCGTCGTCGATGACTTGAAGCCGCTGCTCGGCTGCTACGGCGCGTCGTGGATCAAGTCGCCGAACATTGATCGGCTCGCCTCGCGCGGCACGCTCTTCACCGCAAGCTACTGCCAAGTCTCTCTCTGCGCGCCGTCGCGCATGAGCGTGCTC
>CAZNOK010000006.1:0-51732 GCA_964574605.1 uncultured Verrucomicrobiota bacterium | reverse complement strand
GACCGCGTCATTTCCGTGTTCGCCAACCGGTTCACCGCCGAGGCCGTCGCGCACGACACCGGGGCGCGTCCCGCGTGGCGGCTGTTTGAGACCGGCCGCAGCTTCGAGGTCGGCGACATCACGGTGGAATCGTTCAGCGTGCCGCACGACGCGCAGGACCCGGTCGGTTTCGTCATCCACAACTGCAACGCCTCCGTCGGTTTCGTCACCGACCTCGGTCACGCCACGCGCTTGGTGGCCGACCGCCTCCGCGCGCTCGACGCGCTCGTGCTCGAATCGAACCACGACGTAAAAATGCTTCAGGACAATCCCGACCGTCCGTGGGCGACGAAGCAGCGCATCCTGAGCCGGCACGGCCATCTCAGCAACGAGGACGCCGCCACACTCGCCGGCGAGATTGCCACCGAGCGGCTTCGCCATCTGGTGCTCGCGCACCTCAGCCGCGATTGCAACCGGCCGGAACTGGCCCACAAGACCGTGGCCGGGAAACTCCACCAGGTCGGCACCACGCACGTTCAGATCACCGTTTCGAGCCAGCACGAACCGAGCGCGACGTTGCGCGTGTGAGCGGCGTGAACCTGCCGGATAAGAAACAATGGGGCTGGGCGGCGTTGCTGGTGTTGGTGACGGTCATCGTGTACCTGCCGGCGTTGAAGGCAGGGTTCATCTGGGATGACGACTTGCTGTTGACGGACAATCCGCGCGTTCAATCGGCAGGCGGGCTGCAGGAGATTTGGACGTACTCGTTGGAGTCCGAGTATTACCCGGTCACGTGGACGTCGTTCTGGCTGGAATGGCGGTTGTGGGGGATGAATCCGAAAGGTTATCACGCCACCAACATCCTGTTTCACGCGGTGGGCGTCTTGTTGGTGTGGCGAGTGTTATCACGCCTCGGGATTCGCGGGGCTTGGTGGGCTGCCATGATTTTCGCGATTCATCCCGTGAATGCGGAGTCGGTGGCTTGGATCGCGGAACGAAAGAACACGTTGTCACTGATTTTCTACGCGCTGACGGTGCTGGCGTTTCTGCGCTTCGATGGCGGAGGCAAGAGCGGCTGGTATTGGGGCGCGCTGGCGTCGTTTCTGGCGGCGTTGTTGAGCAAGGCATCGGGGGTGACGTTGCCGGCGGTGTTGTTACTGTGCGTCTGGTGGCAACGAAACAAAATTGATCGCCGTGACCTGTTGCGTGTCGCGCCTTTTTTCCTGTTGGCGGCCGGGGCTGGCTTGCTGGCGATCTCGACCCAACAGTGGCACTCAGCGAGCGGCGAAGCTCTCTTCTCTGTGAAACGTCCGGTGTGGTTCCGCCTCGGCGCGGCCGGGCATGCGTTCTGGTTCTACGTGGGAAAGGCGCTGGTTCCAGTGAATCTGATGGCGGTGTATCCGTTGTGGAAGTTTGACAAGCTGACGCCATTGTTCTGGGCGCCGACGCTGTGGGTTGCGTTGGTGACGGGGATCGTTTGGTGGTTTCGCGCGACTTGGGGCAGGGGCGTGTTGTTCGCGCTGCTGTATTTTGGCGTGATGCTGGTTCCGGTGCTGGGCGTGTTCAATGCGCCGTACATCGGGCGTTCACCCGTCGTGACAGACCATCTTCAATATCTCGCCACCATCGGTATCATCAGTCTGGTCGTGGCGGGGATCATGAGCTTGCCGCGCATGGTTGGCAACGGCCTCGCCATCGTCATCGTCGGCGCGCTGGCAATCCTGAGCGCAAAGCGGGCGACCTGTTACGAAGAACCGGTGAAGTTCTGGACCGACACGCTTGCCAGGAATCCGCAGGCGGCAAGGGCGCACTACAATTTGGGAGTCCACTACGACAAACTTCAGCGGTATGACGAGGCGCTGAAACATTACGCCGCCACAGTCCAATGGGAGCCGGACTACTACAAGGGACACAACAACATGGCGAAGGTTCTGATTCGCCAAGGCAGATTGGCGGACGCCATCGGACATTTTGAGGCGGCGGCCCGCTTCCGACCGCGCGAGGCCGATCTTTACTATAATTATGGTCTCGCCTTGTTCCTCGCCAGACGGTTTCCCGAAGCCGTTGTGGAACTGAAGCAGGCGATTCGTTACCAGCCCCGATACGTCAACGCCCACGCCTGTTTGGCCGGCGCGTACCTCCAATTAGGCAAGACCGAGGAAGCCCGCCGTCATTTGGCCGAGGCCGACCGCCTCAATCCGAACCACCCCGACTTCACGCGCTTTCTGCCCCGATAACGTCGCGCATCTCAGACGTGCGGGTGCGAGTCGAGATGGTCGCGACAGTATTCCTGACCACCGCTGCAATCGGTGCAGACGCGGAAATCCAAGTGCGGATCGTCGTGCTCGGTGCGTCCGCAGGAGGTGCAACGATGAAACGCGGCCACGGTCTCCTCCGCCTGACGGGCTGCGACACCTTGATGAAAGTCGCGTTGGCGTCGGCCGCGTTGGAGGCGTTCCCACAGGGAGAACCCGTAGCGGCCGCCGGCTTCGAAGGCCAGCAAGGCATACTCGCTTTGCGCCTGCCATAGGATGAATCCCGCCAACAGAATCAGCCAGTAGTCTTGGCTGACGACGGCCCAAAGAATGCCCGCGGCGGCGATGCCGCGGCTCGTCCAGACGGCGATGCTGGTGGCCTTCTCGGCGCTCAACCAGTGCCAGAGCGCGTCGCGCAAAATCCGTCCGCCATCCATCGGGAAAGCAGGGATGAGATTGAAGATCAGCAGCCACAGATTCAACACCGCCATCTCGCTGAGAAAATGTTGCGCGTACCAAACCGATGCGCTCTGGTCGGCCCACGGATGCAACGCCAGCGCCGCCGCCCACGATCCGGCGAACAACAGGAACGTCACGAACGGCCCGGCGACGGTGCAGATCAGGTGGGCTGTCGGATGCCACGCGGGCCGGCAATAGGCCAACCCGCCAAGCGGCCACAACAAGATGTCTTCCGCATCGCCGTCGGCCCAGCGGGCGGCCAGCGCATGGCCGAACTCGTGCAACAGAATGCATAGATATAGCCCGGCTATGTAAGCGAAGCCGTACAGAAGATTATTGAACTGTTGGACGCGATAGAGAGCATACAGGACAAAGGTGAAATGCAGCCGGACGTTGATGCCGAAGAAACGGCCAAGCGGGATGCCGGAGTTGAGGAAGTCCATGCTGGTCAGCGGCGCCTTTTGCCCATCGTGCGCAAGGCCCGGCGCGGGATTTCCTTGAGTTGTTCCATTTTGGCGATGGACTGCGCGACGATCCGCTCAAAGCGGGCCGGCGTCAGCAGTTCCGGCCGGCGATGGGCGCGCGCGACGGCCAGTTGCAGGCGGCGCGTGTAACTCTCCAGTTCGCGCGCAACCTGCTGGGTGGTCTGGTGAAGTCTCTGCAGCCGCTCGAAGGTGTCGAGCCGGCGGCCCATGCCGCGCAACAAGGCGTCGACGTCATCGGCGATTTCTCCCACGATGTCGGCGTCACTGGTGAGAAACCCGAGGCAGCGGCGGCGTTGTTCGCGGGCGATGAACAGCAGCGGCGCGTCGCCCTCGACGAGCGCGACGCGATACGCGGCGAGCGGTGTTCCGGCAATGTTCCGGCATTGCAGGCGCGTGCCATGAAGCAGTTCTTTCCCGGGACGGCCGTCAACGAGGATGCAAACCTGATCGAGTTTGCCGGCGATGTGTTGGAGGCGGCGGGACGCGGCGTGGGAGACAGTGAGTCGTCCGCCGAGTTGGACGGCGCGCTCGACAACGGCGTCGAAGAGCGCGCTGGCGGTCATGGCGTTGAACCAATAAAAAGTGTCGGCCTGCAGTTCATTGAGTTTGACGAGGACAGGCCGGTCGTGCTCGGTGGTGAACGCTTCCTGCGCGAGACACTGCCCCGTCGGCAGCCGCCGCTCCGCGTCCACCAACACCGCCGTCCATGCGTTCTTCGCGCTCTTGCACATGGTTGTTCTATACTTCATATGCGCCGATGCACCAAGCGAATAGTCGCGCCGGCCACGGCTAAGCCGGCCAGTGTTGCCAGCGTGATTCCCAGCCCTGCGCGAAAAGTGGCCGGCGCAAACTGGAACTCCACCTCATGCAAACCAGCCGGCACGAAGACAGCGCGCAACACCCAATTGGCCCGATACAACTTCGCCGGCCGGCCATCCACTGTCGCCTGCCAGCCGGGATACCAGTTATCCGCCAGCAACAGCCAGCCCGGCGAATCCGCCCGCACTCGTACCCGCACGCGTGTGGGTGTGTACTCGGCGACCTGCGCCTCGCCCGTTGCCGGGGTAGTCCCGTTCGTCAAAACCGACAGCGACTCCTCCAACAGCACGACCGCTCGCGGGTCGAACGGTTCTGTTCGCATTCGCGCCAGCAGTTGTTTTCGGTCAATCACCGTCTCAGCGCGCGGCACCCACAAGGCACGTGGCAGACAACGAAGGTTGCGCCAGACACGGAACCGTCCCTGGCTTGCCGCCAGTTCGAAGGTGTCGGAAGGAATGTCCACTCCGTCGTCAGCGATCAAGTATTTCACGTTCTGGAGGTGAAACAAGGGCGTGGCTTTCTGTTCCCCTCGCGGTGTCAATTGTTCGAGCGACTCCGGCGCAAGTGAGAAATTTCCGCGCACATCCTGCACCGACGCGCGCAGCAGCCAGTTCGGCGGGAGCAAGAATGCCGTGCCGGGGGATTCCCAGACCTGTACGCGGAACAGACTGTTGTCAGCGAGCACCGGTGCCAGCAGGGGATGTTCCGCTTGCAGTGGATATTTCCGCAAGTCCACCTGTGGCACCAGCGGCCGTCCCATCACCATCAAATCCAACACGGTCATCCCCGCCGCCACACACCCAAACCCCACACGCGGGAACCGCCCCCGCGCATACGCGTGCCATGCCAGCGCCGTCACCGCCAAGCACGCCACCGGCAGCCAGAATGAGGGGTTGCTGACGCGGTAATGATCCAAGAACGCACCCACCCGTTGCTGCATCCAATCGCGTTGATGCCCAAAGGGGTGTTTGGAAGCCTCGTCTTGGATGAAGCGCCACGCCGACGCCGTCACCGCTTCGCGACGACAAGTGATCACTGCTTGCACTGTTCCGACGGCGACCAACATAAACAGACTCACTGCCAGTAGCCCGGCCAACGCTCGTCCGATGGCGCGCCGCTGTTGCTCCGACGGTTCCAGCACGATATCCAATCCGTGCGCTGCCAGCACCGTTGCTGCGAACACCGCGACGATGAAGAACCGGTGATAGAGGTAGCGTGCCAACGGCGTGAACAACAGCACCGTCACCGCCGCCATCAGCCACAACATCGCGCGCGTCCGCGTCCCGCGATCCGCCACCGCCGCCGCCAATAACAGCCCCACCGGCACCAG
This sequence comes from uncultured Verrucomicrobiota bacterium, assembly GCA_964574605.1. Lineage (GTDB taxonomy): Bacteria > Verrucomicrobiota > Verrucomicrobiia > Palsa-1439 > Palsa-1439 > CAIKAP01. The sequence goes on along the minus strand of CAZNOK010000006.1, from coordinate 46,405 downwards.
CCCGATGTATCCCGTGAAATCACCGCGCGATGCCCCCGCCGCCTTCAACAAGTCAAAAGTCTCCGTCGAACCTGTCACAGCCGGAAATACAAACGTCACCAGCGCCGGCAGACCCAGCAGCGCGTTGCGCAGGTTGAATCGCGGACCGCGCATCTGCACCGAGCCGTATGCCTCACGCCCCATCAACTCCAATGTCGGCAGCCATTGCACCGCCGCAATCAACCCCGCCACGACAAACACTGCGGCCCACTGGGCCACAAGCCGACGGCGCATCGCGCGGTCACGCCAAGGAATCGTCAACAGCGCATACCCAGCGCACAGAAAAATGAGGTGCGCCGCTGCTTGGATGTTGCCGCAGAGAAACGCCACGCCAAGCGCGGTCGCTGCTGCTAACGCGTGTCCCCACGATTGCCGTCGCGCGCTGCGCTCCATCAGCCACAACACCAGCGGGGCCCAGCAAAACACCGCCGGCGCCCGCCAATACCACATCAGGAACGCGCTGTTCAGCGACCATGCACACGCGCCGACAAACGCCGCGGGACGTGACCGCCCCAGCTCGCGCAGGAACCCGAACATCCAAAGGCCGGCGAGCGCCAACTGCGCGACCCACACAAGGCTGAGGGCGCGTTCAGCCGGCAATGCCAGCAGCAGCAGTTTGAAAGGGCTGCAGATGGCCGGCATACCTTCCGCGGCGTGCGGATGACCGCCGAGGATGAACGGATTCCACACCGGCCACTGCCCGGATCGGACGGTTTGCTGCCAGAACCGTGCCCATGGATAATCAATCATGACGGGGTCGTAAGCATAATGATTCTGCACCTGCGGGCATTTCACATCGTTGGCGTATGGCAGAATGATCTGGTGGAGGATGTCGGCCGGCACCAGCGAACAACCTCCCCAGAGCGTCGGCCCGAAAAACGCCGCGACCAGCGCGACGAGCGCCAGCAGGCAACCGAGCGTTCGGAGGCGCTCTTTCATAGTGCCTCTAACGCTTCGATCATCCGCCGGCCATAGTGCTCATGGGTGTAAAACGCAGTGAACCGCTCGCGACCGGCGTGGCCCATCCGCTCGCGCAACGCCGGATCAGACGCCAGACGCGACAGCGCATCCGCCACCGCTGCGGGATTGTCGTGCGGCACCAGAAAGCCGTTCACGCCGTCGCTGACCAGTTCGTTGCGGGCGCCACCGCGGCTTGCAACGACGGGCAGCCATGCGTGCATCGCCTCCAACAACACCATCCCGAATGCCTCGTAGTCCGGTTCGGGAACGAAAACAAACACGTCCGCTTCGCGATAGAGTGTCCATTTCGCGTCGCCATCCACCGGGCCGGTCAGACGGACTGCGTCGGCGAGGCCGTGGGTTCGGAGGAATTCCTCGGACGGTTCGCGTTCCGAGGCGGGAAACCAATCGCCAGCCAGCACAAGCCGGGCGTCGGGCCGTTGCTGGCGAAGTTGACGGAACGCTTCCAGCAGCGTGAGCAAGCCTTTGCGACGGTAGAGCGCGCCGAGGTAGAGCACGGTGAAGCCACCGCATGCGCGTGCCGGCGGCGTGTCGAATTCCGGTTGCGGTTCGGCCCCGTGGGTGACAACTTGGACTTTCGCCGGCGGCAGCAGGCCGTTGAAGTCCGCGCGGATGTCCTCGGCGATGACGATGGCGCCGGCGGCACGTCGAACCATCCCCTCGAATCGCCGGCGCAGGCCGGGCGAGAGGCTCTGGCGGAAGTGCGGCAGGCCGCGGCCTTGCGCGTAGAGCACGACCGGCAGACGGAAAGTGGACGCCAAGCCGAGCAGCATCCAGTCTTTCAGGAAGGCGTTCCGGTTGTAGGAGAGCGGGTAACAGCACAGGTCGAAGCGTTTCGTCAAGAGGTGACGCAGTTCCGTCAGGATGAACCCCGCCAGCTTCAATAGCTTGCCGGGCCGGAACTTCTCCAGTTCCGAAACGCGCCGCACGACAGTGATGTCCATGAATGTCACCTGCCGCTGTTGCACGAACGTCGAGCGCAGCAGCGCCTGATAGGACACGCTCGGCCCGAAGTAGGGCGGCGGCAGGTACCCGAACAGCAAGATTTTCTTGCGAGGTGCTTCAGCCATGTCTCGTCTCCGGTAGCACAAGCTGCGTGGTCGAGTCAATGGCTTGTCCTGACACGTCGTTATGATAAAGTGGCGACGATGGATTTCTCAATCATCACACCGAGTTTCCGTAACGGCCCGTGGCTGAAGCTGTGCATCGCCTCCGTGGCCGACCAGCAAGGCGTCAGCCACGAGCACATTGTGCAGGACGCCGGGTCGGACGATGGGACGTTAGAGTGGTTAACGGACGATTCGCGGGTGCGAGCCTTCGTGGAGAAGGACAGCGGGATGTATGACGCCATCAACCGCGGCCTGCGCCGGGCGCAGGGTGATCTGTGCGCTTACCTGAACTGCGATGAGCAATATTCGCCGGGAGCGCTGGCGGCAGTAAAGGAATTCTTCGTGGCGCATCCCGACGTGGACGTTGTTTTTGGGGACGCGGTGGTGGTGGACGAGGGAGGACGATTCATCGCGTACCGCAAGGCGGTGCTGCCACTGCGACCGCATGTGTGGGTGTGTCATCTGCCGGTGTTCTCTTGCGCGACCTTTTTCCGGCGCAGCATCATCGAGCGGCGCGGATTGTTTTTCGATTCTCGCTTGCGAGATGTGGCGGATGCCACTTGGGTGTTGCGAGTGCTGGAAGAAGACGCCCACGTGGCCGTATTGCGGCGGTACACTTCCGCGTTCACGCAGACCGGCAAGAACATGAATTTCCTGCCCAACGCGATGCGGGAGAAACGCGAGCTGCGGCAATCGGCGCCATTGTGGATGCGGGCGTTGCGGCCGTTGTGGGTGGCGCGCCACCGGCTGGCGAAATGGCAGCAAGGTTGTTACCGGCAGAAACCATTTCAGTATGCTGTGTACACGCTCGCGGATCCGCAAGAGCGGACGACATTCACGGTAACGCATCCCGCGTGGCGGCTTGCAATCAACGATGGAAGAAGTGTTTGACAACACCGGGCGGCGTTGTTAGGTAGAAATCTGTTGATGAAAATGCGGCGTTCGCTTCAACTGCTGATCTCAGCCGGCGCGATGAAACTGCGGCGCATTGAACGGGCGCACCGGCTGGCAAAATGGCTGCGGCGCACCTTGTGGCGTGCCGTGGGCGAAGCGGTGTTGGAATTCAGCCGTTGGATGTGGGGTGGCTGTGAACGATTCGGGCCGCCCCAGCGGATCTTCTCGGTCTATCAAGCCTTGCGCTGTGGTTATCCCAAGACGCGCGGGCGAATTGTCTTGCACGATCAAGGCAGTCCTGTTGTCTCGGAAGATTCTTGGATGGTTCGCGGCGGGTTCAACCAGTACGCCGAACAACCGTGGCCAATTTTCTGGAGTGAACAGTCCCCAGCGCGGCTGGTCACGGAAAGTTTGGCGTTGTTGGGGGCAGGCAAGAGTCTCTGTGTCGAGTCGGTCTACGGATTGCACGGCTATCACAACCCGCGGTTGCGTGCGGACCCGGCAAGCCGGTTTTTCCGCCTGCCGCCGCCGGTGCAGTTGGCCGGCAACTGGACCAGCCTCGTCTCACGCTGGGTGCCGGCCAACAGCCGCGCGACCGTGACGGTGATTCCCAATCACAGCCATTGGTTGTTGGACGCGCTGCCGCGACTGGCGTTGGTGTCGGAATTTCCTCCTGACACGCGGATTCTCGTGCCCAATCAACTGGCCGAGTATCAAAAAGAGACGTTGGCGATGCTGGGGTTGTTGGAGCGGTGCCGGTTCACTTCGGAGCATCATCTCGAACTCGAACATTATTACTTCAGCGCACCGACAGCGATGTTGGCCTGCTACAATCCGTATGGAGTGGAGTTTCTTCGCCGCGCCTATTTGCCGCACCGCGACCGATCTTTTTCCGGGCCAAAAAAATTTTTCATTCGCCGCGCCGGCAAAGCGCGCCAGCCGCTCAACATCACCGAGGTCGAACGGTTTTTTGCTGACCGCGGTTGGGCTTTGGTGGACTTGGAGAAACTCGGTTTTCGGCAGGAGGTGGAACTCTTTGCAGAAGCCGAAGCGATTACAGGAATTGGCGGCAGCGGTTTTACCAATGCAGTGTTTTGTCAACCTGCTTGTTCCGTCGTGCAAATCCATGCGCGCGCGGAGGGATTTGTATTGGACGGGTATCTGGAGTGGATCCAACAAGTCGTCGGTTTCAAGAATCGCGCGATTCTTCTGAATTGCGATTATGATTTGCGCTACATGATTCCTCTGGAAGAGATTCGTCGCGGTTTCGCCGAGGCGGGGGTAGCCCTCTGAAAAGTTGCTGCTGCTCAAAGCGGCAGGTGGATGTGGAAGGTCGTGCCGCAGCCGGCGGCACTCTCGACTTCGAGTTGGCCGCGGTGGACTTCGGTGATGATGCGGTGAACGATCGCCAAGCCGAGGCCGGTGCCGCCGGCTTTGGTGGTGAGGAACGGCTCGAAGAGGCGGGCGCGTTGTTCCTCGGTCATGCCAACGCCGGTGTCGGCGAAAGTAAGAAGGAGGAAGGAGGAAGGAAGAAGAGACGTGCGGACAGTGAGTGTGCCGCCGTCGGGCATCGCGTCCACGGCGTTGAGGATGAGGTTGAGGCAGGCTTGCTCGATCTGCGCGCGGTCGGCGCGGACTCTCGGCAAGTTGGTGGCGAACTCGGTGCGCAACGCGATCTTGTGCTGCGTGAGTTTGTGGCGGGTCAACAACAGCGCGTCTTCGAGGAGCGCGTTGACGTTGAGCGGCTCGAAGCTCGGTTCGCTGGAGCGCGCGAAGCTCAACAGCCGGTCCACGATCCGGTTGAGGTGATCCATTTTCTCAGCGACGACCTCGGCGTCGCGCGCGCGCGGGTCGGCGGCGTCGAAGCGCAGGTCGAGTGAGTGGAAGAGCATTTTCATCACGGTCAGCGGGTTGCGGATTTCGTGGGCGACCTCGGCGGCGAGAAGTCCCAGCGTGCTGAGCCGTTCGTTGCGGCGGAGTTGCTCTTCGACGTCCACAACGCGGCGATGGAGCCGGGCGTTTTCGATGGCGATGGCGGCGAGGTTGGCGAGCGCGGAGAGGATGGCAATATCTTGGTTGGAGAAACGGTACGGCGCGCCGGTATAGACGCTGAGCGCGCCGATGGGCGTGTCGCCAAAGTTCATCGGCACGGACAGCAACGAGACGAGACCCTCGCGTTTGGCCAGCTCGATGTGCCGGTAGGCGTCGTGTTGCTGGACGTTGTGGATCTGGACCGGTTTGCCGCGGCGGACGACGCCACCAATGAGGCTGTCGTCAACGGAGAGCGACGGTTTGCGGAGGTAATCGTCGCTGGCGCCATGGCAGGCGCGCAGTTCGAGCCGGTCGCGGGCGGCGTTGAGGAGCATGAGCGAACAGATTTTCGTTTCCATCAACTCGCAGGCGTAGCGGGCGACGCGCTGAAGAATGTCTTCGAGGTCGTGCGAGGAGATGATGTCGCGGGCGACGGCAAAGAGCGCTTCGAGCCGGCGGGCGTTGAAGGCGACGGCGGCGTAGAGCCAGGAGTTGTGAATGACTTGCGCGGCGTGGTTGGCGAGCGCGACGAGTAGCGCCTCGTCGTCGGCGCTGAAGGCGTTGCGTCGGGTCGAGTCCACGTTGAGGACGCCGATGAGCTCCTCGTTGACGATCAATGGCACGGCCAGTTCGCTGCGCACGTCGCGCCGCACGGAAACGTAACGCGCGTCGGCCCGGACATCGGGCACGCGCAGCGGTTGGCTGGTTTTGGCGACCCAGCCGGTGACGCCGCGTCCGATGGGCAACTTCAGGCGGCGCGCGGCGGGGCTGAGGCCGATGGCGGTCTGGATTTCCAGAAGCTGGGTGTGCGGCTCAATCAGCACGAGCGAGCCGCTGTTGGCGCGCATGACGGCGACCGCCTCGCGCACGACCAGTTGCAGCAGTTTCTCCGGTTCGAGCGAGGAGTTGATGACCTGGCCGACACGCACGAGCAGTTCAAACCGCCGCAGGCGCTCGGCGAGGCGGCGGCGAGTGGCGCTGGAACTGGGGCGGTGTCGGGTCATGGCGATGGCGGACATTGTATCGAAGGCCGTGCCGCTTGGCAAACAACCTTGCGGGGATGGTGGCATTGCGGCATACTGCCTGCTGGAGAATGAACTTATGGACGGAAAATCTGCTGTTGCCGAAGTGAAACGATGGCGGATACGAGCGCGTTTTTACGGCCTGACGCTGATCGTAGCGTTGTCGTATCTGTTGATTGGTCGGCTCAGTTCTGAGAACGAGAGGTGGGTGCAGGTGGACCTGCCGTTGAGCGCGTCGGCGGTATTGGTGGTGGGGCTGGCGGGGGTGGAAGCATTTTTCGCTATCCAGCGCCTGCAGCGGCGCTATCACGACCTCCAAGCCGCTCGCGCCCGTGAGATCCAACTCAGTGAGCAGCTCTCCGAGCAACGCCGCAACATCCTCAACCAGATTTCCCGCACCCTGCTCGACAAACTCAACCTCAAACAACTGCCGCCCGACGTCGTCGAGAAGATCGCGATTCTGTTCGAGACCGATGTGGTTGCGATCTGGCTTTCCGAGCGCAGTGCCCCGGAGCTGTTCATCCCGCGCGGCGTCAGCGGCCTGCCCGACACCGTCGCCAAGGAACTCGGCGCCATCGGGCACGCGTCGCCTTGTTTCGAGAAAGTGCTCCAACACTCCGGGCAATTGATCGTGGCCGATTTTCGCCGCGATACCGCGCCGCCGCTGGCCGCGTTTTGCGAGCGCGAAGGCTTGGCCAACGCCGTGTTCACCCCGATTGTCTGCCGCGAGGCCATCGTCGGCATCGTCGGCGCATTCTACCGGCAGAAACGCGCCATTCCCGCGCCGCTGGCCGCTGAGATGCAAACTGTCGCCAACCTCGTCGCCAGCGCCGTGCAGGCCGAGGAACTCTACCGCAATGCCGCCGAGTCCCAGAAGATTGACTCCCTCGGCAACCTCGCCACCGGCATCGCGCACGACTTCAACAACATCCTGGCCGCCACACTGTCTTGCGTCAGCTACGTCAAACAACACACCGACCCCAGCAGTCCTTCGCACCGCTACCTCGCCGCCGCGGAGGCCAGTATCCACCGCGGCGCCGCGCTTTCCAAACAACTCCTTTCCTTCGCCCACCGCGAAGGTCCGCCCACCACCGTTCTCAACCCCAACTCGGCCATTGAGACAACGCTGAACCTGCTCGAACGCAGCTTTGAAAAAAACCTCCGAGTTCAGCGCCGCCTTGCGCCCGACCTGCGCCCCGTCGAGATCAACGACGCCCAGCTTCAACAAGTCGTCCTCAACATCTGCCTCAACGCACGCGACGCCATGCCACATGGCGGGACACTCACCATTTCCAGCCGCAACCTCCGCCTCGATGACGGCGCCCCGGAACGCGCCAGACTTTCGTTGCCTGACGGCGAGTACGTCGTTCTCGGTTTCCGCGACACCGGCCTCGGCATGGACGAGGCGGTTCGCCAGCGCGTCTTCGAGCCGTTTTTCAGCACCAAGAAACAAGGGGAAGGGAGCGGCCTCGGTTTGTCCCTTGTCCAGAACATCATTCAAAATGCCGGCGGCGACATCACTGTGGACTCCACCCCCAGCCATGGTGCGCTCTTCGAGGTGTTCCTGCCCGCCAGCGCCAAACCGTTGCCCGCCGCCAGCGCAGCTCCTGTCAGTGAGACCCGCGACGGCGGTGGCGAACGCATCCTCTTGGCCGAGGACGAAGAAGTGATCCGTGAGATGACACAACTGGCGCTCGAATCGCACGGCTACACCGTCACCGCCGCCTCCGACGGCGTGACGGCATTGGCGCTGTACCAACAACATTGGAAGGAGATTGACTTGGTGATTGCCGACATGGTGATGCCGCGGCTTAGCGGCATGGATTTGCTGGCCCGCATGAAAGAAATCAATCCCAACGTGCGCGTCATCGTCTCCAGCGGATTCAGCCGCGAACTCGAAGGCCAGCACATGCTCCAATACGGCTGTCTCGGCTATCTCCAGAAACCGTACGACACTCAGGCGCTCCAGCGGCTCGTCCGCTCCGTCCTCGATTCCGGGCGATGAATGTTCCACAGGATTAACTTGTCGGACAAACAGTTTCGTGATGAAATCATCACTGCCCATGCCACGCACCGACGCCCAACCGCCCCACGACAACGCGTTGCCCAAGCCCCGTTGGACATTGCAGCACTGGCTTTTGCGGACCAAACTGTATCTCCTCGCCATCGTGGTCACGCTTGTGTACCTCTTCATCGGCAGCGTGAGCAGCAACGACCGCGTCTGGGCCCAGATCAATCTGCCGCTCAGCGCCGCCTCGGTGCTTGTGATAGGCCTTTCCGGCGCCGAGTCGTACCTCTTTGTCTGCCGCCTCCGCCAGCACCATCAGGACATGCTCGCCGCGCGCGCCCGCGAGGTCGAGCTCCAGCAACATCTCGCCTACCAGCGCCAGACCATTCTCTCCCAACTCACCAGTTCCCTCATGGACCGGCTCGACACCAGTCAGGTGCCCGAAGATGTCCTTGAGAAAACACGCCAACTCTTCGAGGCGGACCTTGTCGCCGTCTGGCTCGCTCAACCGGGCGAACTGCGCCGGTTCCTGTTGCGCGGCGTCCTCGGCCTCAACGCCCACACCGCCGACCAGCTTCAGGCCGCCCCGTGGTCGTTGCCCGAATTCGAGGACCCGCAACAACCGATCCAACAACACATCGCCAGCGACGCCCCGCGTCAACTCTCCCCCGCGCTGGCCACCTTTGCCGAACGCGAACACATCACCGTTGCCGCCCTGACCCCAATCCTGCGTCGCCAGGAACAAATCGGCCTCATTGGCATATTTTACCGCGAGCCGATCACCATCTCCCAGTCGTTGGCCGTCGAGATGAACGTGCTCGCCAATGTCATCGCCAGCGCCCTTCAGGCCGAAGAGCTTTACCGCGACCTTGTTCAGGCACAGAAAGCCGAATCCATCGGCAGCCTCACCAGCGGCATTGCCCACGACTTCAACAACGTCCTCGCCGCCATCCTCGCCTGCGCCAGCTACGTCAAACAGCACACGCAGCCGTCCGACCCCAACTACCGCTACCTCGAAGCCACCGAATCGAGCGCCCACCGCGGCGCGGCGCTCACCAAACAACTGCTCGCCTTCGCGCGACGCGAAGGGCCGCGCCAGAGCGTTCTCAACCCCAACGATAACATCGAACAAATCCTCCAGCTTCTCGAACGCAGCTTCGACAAAACCATTCTCTTCCAACGCAATCTTACCCGCGATGTCAGCTTAGTTGAGATTGACCCGTCCCAGTTCGAGCAAATCCTCCTCAACATGGCCGTCAATGCCCGCGACGCCATGCCGGATGGCGGCATCTTCAGCGTCTCCACCTGCAATGTCCGTTTCACAACGAAGACGGCCCGCTCGCCCGGCATCACACTACCCGATGGCGATTATGTTGTCCTCGGTTTCAGCGACACCGGTCACGGCATGGACGAAGCCACCCAGCGCCGCATCTTCGAGCCGTTCTTCACCACGAAACGCGCCGGCAAGGGTACCGGCCTCGGTCTCTCGCTGGTGATGAGCATCGTCAAAGCCGCCAACGGCGCCATCCGCGTCGAGTCAGCCCCCGGCAGAGGCGCTCTCTTCGAAGTGTACCTGCCCGCCACCACCAAACCGTTGCCGGTTGCCGCGACCGCCGCCGACACCAAACCCCGTCGTGGCACCGAGTGCATTCTTCTCGCCGAGGATGAGGACATCATTCGCGAAATGGCCCAGATGGCCCTCGAATCCGAAGGCTACAAAGTCATCGCGGCCCCCGACGGCGCGGCCGCCCTCGCCCGCTACCGGCGCGACTGGCCGACCATTGCGCTGGTCATTGCCGACATGGTCATGCCTCACATGAGCGGCCCCGAATTGCTCGCCAAGATCAAGGAGATCAATCCCGACGCCCGCGTCATTGTTTCCAGCGGACACAGCCAGGAACTCGAAGGCCAGCGCATGCTTCAACACGGCTGCCTTGCGTACCTGCAGAAACCGTACAATACCAACGCCCTCCTCAGCATCGTTCGTCAGGTCCTCGACTCCGGCCTCTAACGTTTCTTCTCCTCGCGCACCAGCGGCACAAACAACACCGGCGTCACATCCCGCCGGCTCACCTTGCTCTTCGCGTCCTTCTTCAACACCACCAGCATTTGCGTCTCCGCAGCTTCCCCCAGCGGCACCACCAGCCGGCCGCCTGTCTTCAACTGTTCCACCAGCGCCGGCGGCACCGGCTCGACCGCACACGTCACGATGATTCCGTCAAACGGCGCGTGCTCCTTCCAACCGAGATAACCGTCGCCGCGTTTCACCTTCACGTTTCCGTACCCCAGCCGCTTCAACCGCCCCGCAGCGTTCGTCGCCAGCCACTCCACGATCTCCACTGAGTACACTTCCACGCCCATCTCCGCCAACACCGCCGCCTGATAACCCGACCCCGTGCCGACCTCCAATACTTTGTCGCCGCGTTTCACCTCCAACAGCTCCGACATCAGCGCCACGATGTACGGCTGCGAAATCGTCTGGCCGCACTCGATCGGCAACGCCCCATCCTGAAATGCCATCCCCCGCCTCGACGCCGGCACAAACTCCTCCCGCGGCACCTTCCGCATCGCGGCCAGCACCACAGCGTTCGTGATTCCGCGCGCTTGGATTTGCTCGCGCACCATCGCATCCCGGCGTGACTCCGCCTCACACATGCTCAACCCCGCCAAGAAGAAAATTAGCCATCTCATCGTTCATCTCCTCCTCGCTATCCACTTCACTGTCCGCTCCATCACCGGCGCCGACAACATGACGCTGATGTGACCGTGACGCATCCGCCACAACACCGGCTCCTTCCACGCCCGCGCCAACTCCTCCGCTGTCTCCACCGGAGCGAACAGATCGTGCTCGCTTGCCACCACCAAAATATTTTCTGTCGCCATCTTCGGCTGGTGCGATATGAGATTCAACGGTTCCAACCGCACCGTCGCTCCGCCGAGGCTCCGTCGGATCGGCTCGCAAAATTCCAATTCCGCGATCACCCGGTCCATCCGCGCCACCGGCGTCATCAATACCGCGAATTTCAGTCGCGGCTCCACGCACGCCAACAACCCGCCCAGCCACGCGCCGAGCGAAATTCCCCACACGCCGATGTTCCCGCAGCCTTCCTTCTCCAGCCACGCCACCAACGCCCGCGCATCCGCCAGCGCCTGGTGCGTCGCCATCGCCACGTGACGCAAATCATCCGCGATGAAATTCCGAATCGCGCCGCGCTCCCGCGGTTTCCGCTGGCAGTGGTACGGCAACTCGATCATCACCGCGTTCACCCCCGCCGCATTCAACCGCCGCGCCAGATACGGAAACAGCGTCCGATATCCCAATTCCTGATTCCATCCGTGGAGCAGAACGACCGTCGCATGTTCCGGAAATGTTCCGGCTGCCGAGAAGAACCGCCCGTGCACCGTGTTGTTCCGTTTCCACGACGACACCACCGGCGACGTGAACTGGAACCTCCGGCGCTTCCGTTGGAAATCCTTCGGTGCCGTCACGAAGTCGCAGAAGAAACTCGGCTCGTGCAGCAACGCCTCCACCTCTTTTGCCTGACCGCGTCCGCCGGCGTTCCGATGAACGCTCAACGCTGCCAGCTTGATCGCGAACCAATCCAGCGGTTTGACGAATGCGCCGTGCACGTCTCCAACGTAGCACTGCTCTCGCCAACCCGCCGCCAGAAAAATGATTTACAAAAGTGGTTCACATGAACCAGTTTTGTAAATCGCAGTTCGAATCCGTCGCTGACACAATGAATGCCTTCACAAACGTTTTGTCGCCGCGACAAACGCTTCCAACTTCGCCCGCGCCGCGCCGCCGTCAATCAACTCCGCCGCCAGCGTCCAGCCGGTCGGGAAGTCGGGCGCCTTCTCCGACGTCACCAGCGCGGCGGCGGCGTTCAACAACACGATGTCGCGCTTCGGCCCGCGGTCGTCGCCTGTGAGGACGTTGCGGATGATTTGCGCGTTCATCGCCGGGTCGCCGCCTTCGAGGTGACGCAGCGACGGCGCGGAAATCTGGATGTCGGATGGACGATACGGGAAAGTTTTCTCCGAGACTTCGATGCGGCGCCCCCACAGTTCGGCGACATGATTCGGGCCGAGCGTTGTGAATTCGTCGAGGCCGTCGGCGCCTGTGGCGCCGCAGGCGCCATGCACGACCATCGCGTGCTTCAGTCCGAGCCATCGCAACACCTCGGCGTATTTTTCGACCAACGTGCGGTCGAACACACCGACGACTTGGTGCGTCGGACGCGCCGGGTTGACGAGCGGACCGAGGATGTTGAAGACGGTCCGCTGTTTGCGTTCCGCCAGTTTCTTCCGAACCGGCGCGATCTTCTTGAACGCGGGATGATAAAGCGGCGCGAAGAAGAACGTCAGCCCGGTCTCCTCCAGACACCGGCGCGCAACCGCTGGCGATAACTCGATGTTGGCGCCGAGCGCGGCGAGCACGTCGGCGCTGCCGCATTTGCTGGTGATGGCCCGGTTGCCGTGTTTTGCCACCGCGACGCCGGCGGCAGCGGCGATGAAGATGACGCACGACGAAATGTTGAACGTGTGCGCCATGTCGGCGCCGGTTCCGACAACGTCGAGCAGGTCGCCGCTGATTTGCGGGTCCACCGCGCGGGCGCGCAGTTCCAGCGCGAACGCCGCGATCTCTTCCGCCGTCTCGCCTTTCTGCGCGAGCGCCGTGAGGAAGTCCGCCTTCGCGTCCTCGCCGGTGCCGTCGTCGAGCAAGGCCGCCACGGCCGCGGCGATGTCCTTGCGCGACAGGCTCCCGCCGTCGCGGAGTCGGTTGATCAGTTCGTGCATGATGCACAATCCGGCTCAGAAAAACTGAACCTGACACCCGTCCTTGCCGATTTCAATGACGACATACTGGTCGTGCATGGCGGGGCCGCAATTGACCACCAGCGACGAGCCGAGCCGGTCCTGGCCGAAGGCTTCGTGGATGTGGCCACAAATCACCAGCGACGGTTGTTCGCGCTCGATGAATTCCCGCACCGCTTCGCTGCCGGCGTGGATGCCGTTCGTTGTCCGATCCAACACACCCCACGGTGGCGCGTGTGTTACCAGCACGCGCACCGCCGCGTCTTCGGTTCCGAGCGCGGCGCGGCGCAGCCGCTCCGCGATGTGTTCCTCTGAGATTTCGTACGGCGTGCCGATGGAAATCGGGGCCGACGAGCAACCGAAGAACGCCACGTCGCCGATCTTCCGGCACTGGGCGTTCAACGAAACGCCGATGTCTTCCAGATGCCGTTCGATCGCCGGCGAATCGAGGTTACCCGCGACCGCCATCAACACCGGCGCCAGCGGCCGCCATGCCGCCATCGCCTCGTCCACGTCCGACGGTTTCCCGAATTGCGTGATGTCGCCGGCCACGACAACGGCGTCCATCGCGCGGGTGCCGGACAGCACCGACGTGACATTGTCGAAGTGTCCGTGCACATCTGAAAAAGCGATGATTCTCACGGCGCCGAGTGTAAAGCGTGCTATGATGCCGCGTCAACATGACAAACGGCGAGATTTTCATCGGCACCGCCGGCTGGAGTTATCCGGACTGGGAGGGCGCAGTCTATCCGGCGCGTTGCGCGCCGGCCGACAAACTGCGCGCGGTCGCCGAGTGTCTCGATTGCGTCGAGGTGGACAGTTCCTTCTACCGTCCGCCCACCGCGCGAATGACGGCGAACTGGCTCCGCGTGACATCGCACCGTCCGCAGTTCCGGTTCCTTGCGAAAGCGTGGCAGCGGTTCACACACGAGCGCGCCGCGCCGTGGTCGCGGGCGGAACTGGATCTGTTTCTTGGCGGCTTTGCGCCTTTGCGTGAGCGTTTGGACGCGATCTTGTTTCAATTTCCGTGGTCGTTCCGAAACGAGCCGCGCAACCTCGATTGGCTCGGTCGAATCGCGGAGCAATTTGCCGGTTGGCCGGTCGCGGTCGAGGTGCGACACGATTCGTGGGCTGCGGAAAATGTTCCGGTTTCGTTCCGGCGGTGCGGGTTCATCTACTGCAACGTGGACCAGCCGCAGTTGTCGCACTGTCTCGGCGCGACGGAGCTTGCAACCAGCGCCACCGGCTACTTCCGGTTGCACGGGCGCAACGCGAAGAACTGGTTTCGTGAAGAGACGGTGTACGGCGCGCGCTACGATTATCTGTACGCCGAGAAGGAACTGGATGAGTTGCTGGCCCGGATGCGGCGCGTGGCGTCGAAGACGCAGCGGACGTTCGCCGTGTTCAACAATCACAAGGACGCGAAGGCGTTCGCCAACGCGCTTCAGTTGAAGGCGCGCGCGCAGCCGGAAGCCGCGACGCGGGCGCCGGTGGAGTTGCTCGCGAGGTTCCCGCAGTTGCGCGGCGCCGTCGCGGCGGCCGGCGAGGAGCAGTTGCCGCTGGTCTGAAAAGCGCGGCGCAGGTCTGTCAGTGCGCTAGCGCCAGCGCGCGCCGGTGCGCTGACGGCATTGTCAGCGAACGCGGCGACATCCAACAACAACCGCGCGGCGGTTTTCGCAGCCGGCATTTCCAAACCCGCAACGTGATTCGCCGGTTTGTGACGGCGTGCCGCACCGTCAACACCAGCCGACCACTCCGCCCGTCGTACGGCGGCAACTCCCACATCCCCGCCAGCAACCCCGACGCCGGACGCCGGCGCAGCAGCACCTTGCCGTCGCGTTGTGCCAGCATCACGTCCTCTGTCACACGGTGGATTCGCTGTTTCGGGCCGCGGTTTGGCAACGCATCACCCGGCGCCCTGCACACGCGGCGCAACGGACATCCCTCGCAGCGCGGATTCGCCGGCAGGCAGACCAGCGCGCCGAGTTCCATCAACGCCTGATTGAACTCGCCGCAGCCGCGCGCCGGCAAGAGCGCCTCCGCCAACTTCCAAAGCCGACGCCGTGTCGCCGGTAGCTTCACGTTCGCGCGGATATTGAACACGCGGGCAAACACCCGCGCCACGTTGCCGTCCACCAGCGCAGCGCATTCATCGAACGCGATGCTGGCAATCGCTCCCGCCGTGTAGCGACCGACGCCGGGTAAACGGCGCAGATCCACCGCTGTGGTAGGGACGAGCCGCCGGCTCGTCCGAAAACCACGCGGTC
The DNA here is from genome assembly GCA_964574605.1 of uncultured Verrucomicrobiota bacterium. Taxonomy (GTDB): domain Bacteria; phylum Verrucomicrobiota; class Verrucomicrobiia; order Palsa-1439; family Palsa-1439; genus CAIKAP01. Next base: position 31,236 of record CAZNOK010000006.1, on the reverse strand, counting down.
GCGCCAGCGGCGCGACCCTACCAACAACCATCTGCGCGGCGCGGCGCAGATTGCGGGCGCGAGAGTAGTAACCAAGTCCTTCCCACAACTTCAGCACGCGGCTCGCGGGTGCTCGCGCCAGTGCCGCGACGGTCGGGAACACCCGCATCCATCGCGCATAATACGGTATCACCGTCTCCACGCGGGTTTGCTGGAGCATGATCTCGCTGACCCAGATCGCGTACGGATCGCGCGTTCGCCGCCATGGCAGGTCGCGCTTGTGACGGCGATACCAGCGGGGCAACGCGCGCCGAAATGCGTTGACCGTGGCCGGTGCGATGTGGAATTGTCTGGCCATGCCTGAACGCACATCCTACACGTGCCCGCTGCCCGCCGGCAAGGTCGCGCAACTCAAACGCGACCTCACGGAACGCGGCTATATGTTCCGTGACGTTGAATACGCGCACTTCGGCGCAGAACATCGCGGCGACAAAGTCAGCCTCGCGCTTTACAAGAGCGGCAAGCTCGTCATCCAAGGCAAAGGCACGACCGATTTCATCCAGTTCTATCTCGAACCCGTCCTGCTCGGCGAAGCGAAGTTCGGCTACGAGGACATACTCGACCCGTCGCGACTCCAGCCGCGCATCGGCGTTGACGAATCCGGCAAAGGCGACTTCTTCGGCCCGCTCGTCGTCGCCGGCGTATACGTCAACGAATCGGCGATCCCCGAGTTGACGGAGCTTGGTGTGAAGGACAGCAAGGCGATCTCCAGCGACAAGCGGATCTTCGAGATCGCGAAAGGTATTCGCGGCACGAAAGGCTGCCTCTGGAGCGTCGTGCCCATCGGCAACGAAGCCTACAACCGGCTTCACACCTCGATGCGCAACGTCAACAGCATACTCGGCTGGGGCCACGCGCGCATCATCGAGAACCTGCTGGCGAAGGTGCCCGACTGTAAGAAGGCCATCGCCGACCAGTTCGGCAACAAACGAATCATCGAGAAAGCTCTGATGGAACGCGGCAAGAAGATCGAGTTGGTCCAACGCCACAAAGCCGAGAGCGACATCGCCGTGGCTGCCGCCTCGATCATCGCGCGCGACGAATTTGTCCGCCGACTCATCAAGCTCGGACGCGAACTTGACATCAAACTGCCAAAAGGCGCGTCCGAGGCGGTCATCGAGGCCGGTAAGGAAGCTGTCGCCAAACACGGTCCCGATGTGCTGCCGACGATTGCCAAGATGCACTTCCGCACCGCGCAACGGGTGCTCGCCTAACGTCGCGACACGAACTGATTGCCGGCGATGTAGAATCGAAGATGACGCCGCGCCCAATGTTTGGCGTAGTCAACGCCGATTCGTGGACGCTTCACAATCCTGAAAGTGGGAGCGGCCTCAGTGCCGCGACCTTCCGCGATGAAGAAATCGTCGCTCAGTAGATCATGTCCATTCAACCGCCGGTCAATTTCCATCGCGTTGCAGAGCAATCCCGGCCCATTGGTATTTCCGTCAATCCCCTGCACCGGCTCCAGCGCGCGCAGTAACACTGCCGAGGCGTGTCCTTCGCGCTCGGTCACGACGTTCATGCAAAAATACATTCCGTAAATCATATAGACATACGCAAACCCCGGCGGGCCGAACATCGGCGCGTTGCGCTGGGTGAGGCCACGCGACGAGTGTGAGGCGAGATCGTGCGAGCCGAGATAGGCTTCGGTCTCGACAATGCGCCCGACGCGCTCGCCGTGGACGAGCAGCTTGCCGAGCAGTTCGCGCGCGACGAGCTGCGTATCGCGGTCGTAGAACTCTCTCGCCAGTTTTCGCATGATTGGAGTATAGCAGAGCCGTACATGCGCGACCTGCCCATTTTTGAGATCGAGCAACGACTGCTTGCCGCTGTGGCCAAGCAGCGGCGGCTTATCATCACTGCGCCGACCGGCTCAGGCAAATCAACGCAGGTTCCGCAGATGTTGTTTCGCGACGACAGCCAGATTGTCATCCTTCAGCCGCGACGGTTGCCGACGCGAATGTTGGCAGCGTGGGTCGCGAAAGATCGCGGCGTGAAACTCGGCGACGAAGTCGGCTACCAAATCCGGTTCGACGACGTGAGCTCGCCGCGAACGCGGATCCGCTACGTGACGGAAGGCGTGTTGCTGCGCCAGATGCTTTCGGACCCGACGTTGCACGGTGTTGGCACGTTGATCTTCGACGAGTTCCACGAGCGGCACCTGTACGGCGACATCACGCTGGCTCGCGCACTTCAGATTCAGGAGACGGTGCGGCCGGACCTGTTCATCATCGTGATGTCGGCGACGCTCGACGTTGCGGCGGTGGAGAAATATCTTGCGCCGTGCACGGTGTTGTCGTCGGAAGGTCGAACATTCCCGGTCAGTGTCGAGTATTTGCGCAAGCCTGCCGGTGATACGCCGGTGTGGGAACTTGCAGCCGAAGCTCTCGAACAACTCACGCGGCGGCACGAAGGCGATGCGCTGGTGTTCATGCCGGGAGCTTACGAGATCAGCCGGACAGTACAGACAGTTCAGGACCGTCTCGGTAGCGCGTTCATTGTGCTGCCGTTGCACGGCGACTTGGCGGTGAACGATCAGGACGCGGCAGTGGCGCGCTATGACCAACGGAAAATTGTCGTGGCAACGAACGTCGCGGAGACTTCGCTGACGATTGACGGCGTGCAGATCGTCGTGGACAGCGGCTTGGCGCGGATTCCACGTTACGATCCGCACCGCGGCATCAACACATTGCTCGTCGAGAAAATCAGCCGCGCATCGGCGGACCAGCGCGCAGGCCGCGCCGGGCGAACGTCGCCGGGCATTTGCTTGCGGTTGTGGACGGAGCGCGAACACGAGATGCGTCCGGCGCAGGAGCTGCCGGAGGTGAAGCGGCTTGATCTCGCCGAGGTCGTGTTGACGTTGAAGGCGAGCGGCGTGGATGACGTGAAAAAGTTCCGTTGGCTCGAAGCGCCGGAGGCGAAGGCGCTGGAGCGGACGGAAATGTTGTTGGAGGATTTAGGCGCGACCGATCACCGATCACAAATCACCAGTCTTGGTCGCCGGATGCTGGCGTTCCCATTACATCCGCGATACTCGCGGATGCTGCTTGCAGCGGCGGATTTTGGCTGCGTCCGACAGGCGGCGCTGATTGCGGCACTGACACAGGGACGCGACCTGTTGGTGCGTGGGCAGGGGAAGTCGGTGACGGAAGCGCGCGAGGAATTGTTCGGCGGCGAGACCGAGTCGGACTTGTTCGTGTTGATGCGGGCATACCGGTACGCGGAGCGGAACGGTTTCAATGTTGAGCGGTGTCGGAGGCTCGGCGTTCATGCGCAGTCGGCCCGGCAGGTCGGGCCGTTGTTTCAACAGTTCCTCCAGATTGCCGAGCGCGTAGGATTGGAAGTCGCTGAGAAACCGGCGAATCGTGAGACGGTTCACAAGTGCGTGTTGACCGCGTTCGCCGATCACTTGGCGCGGCGGCTCGACGTGGGGACGTTGCGGTGCACGTTGGTGCGCGGTCGCAAAGGCGTGCTGGCACGAGAAAGTGTGGTGCAGGCGCCGTTGCTGGTGGTGACGGAGATCGCCGAGGTCGAGGGACGCGAGGTAGCCGTGCTGTTGAGCGGTGCGACAGCGGTGAAGGAGGAATGGCTGCGCGAATTGTTCCCGAAAGATTTCAGCGAAACGCAGTCGGTGATCTACGACGAAACGATGCGGCGCGTGTTTGTCGAGCGACAGAAGAAGTTCCGAGACTTGGTGCTGGAAGCGGCGCGAAGCGACAAACCGCCATTGAGCGAGGCAGCGCGGATTCTAGCCGGCGAAGTGCTCGCGGGGCGGCTTGTGTTGAACGGGTGGAGCGAGGCGGTCGAGCAGTGGATTGTGCGCGTGAACTGCCTGCGCGCATGGATGCCGGAACTCGAACTGCCGGCGATTACGAACGAGGATCGCGCGGCGTTGGTGGAGCAGGTCTGTCACGGCGCGGTGAGTTACAAGGAGATCAAGGACAAGCCGGTCTGGCCGGTGGTGAAGGCGTGGCTTTCGGGGCAACAACAGGCGTGGGTGGACGAGTATGCGCCGGAGCGTTTGGAGTTGCCGGGCGGACGACGCGCGAAAATCACCTACGCGAGCGACGGACCGCCGCGATTGGCGGCGCGGATTCAGGATTTGTACGGCGTGAAAGGGTTATGGGTGGCGCAACGTCGTGTGCCGTTGTTGATTGAGATTCTGGCGCCGAACCAGCGGCCGGTGCAGGTGACTCAGAACCTCGCAAATTTCTGGAAGGAGACGTACCCGAAGTTGAAACAGGAGTTGCAGCGCAAATACCCGAAGCACGAGTGGCGATGAGCTTGCGCTGCCGACAGAAACGGTGGTAGTGTCCGCCGTGTAACGAAAGGAGCCGTATGAAGCAACTCGTGAAAAAGGTGGATGTTTGGCTGGCGCTCATGGAGAACAAGCCGGGTACGCTGGCCCGCAAACTGGCCGGGTTGGCGGAAGCAGGCGCGAATCTCGAGTTCATCTTCGCGCGACGGACACGCGATACACCGGCCAAGGGGCTTGTGTTCATTGCGCCGATCCGCGGCAACCGCCAAGTCAAGGCGGCCAAGGAACTCGGCTTTGCCATGAGCAATAAGCTGCATACGTTGCGCATCGAAGGCGGGGACCGTCCGGGCACTGCGGCGCAGTTGGCCGGAAAGATGGGCGAGGCGGGCATCAACCTGCGCGGATTCTCAGGCTCGGTGATCGGCGCGCGGTATGTCGTGTATCTCGGCTTTGACACTGCGGCGGACCTGAAAAAGGCGCAACGCGTTCTCACGGCTGTATGAAACAGATTTGTTGTGGTTTCCTCGTCGTGCTGGTTCTCTTGACCGGCACGGTATGGGCCGGGGTCACCCCGGAAAAGCAAACGGTGCTCGACTGGTTGAGTCAGTCGGAAACCGCCACAAAGTTCGGCAGGATATCCGACGCAATCTGGTCGTATGCGGAGTTGGGATTGCAAGAACACAAATCTTCCGCGCTGTTGATCAAGACGGTGGAGGAAGCCGGGTTCACGGTCGAGAAAGGGTTGGCCGGCATGCCGACCTGTTTCGCGGCCAGCTACGGGTCGGGCAAACCGGTCGTGGGCATCCTCGTGGAGTATGATGCGCTGCCGATGCTCTCGCAAAAAGGTCGGACGCCGAAACCGGATCCCGTGGTGGCCGGCGCGCCCGGCCACGGTTGCGGCCACAACCTCATGTCGGCCGCCGCCACTGCGGCCGCGATTGCCGTGAAAGAGGCGATGAACAAGCACAAACTCGCCGGAACCATCAAGCTGTTCGGTTCGCCGGCGGAGGAGATACTCGTCAGCCGTCCATACATGATCAGGGCCGGGTTGTTCAAGGACGTTGACGTGGTGATCAACAATCATGCGGGATCGGGTTTCCAGACCGCCTACGGCGTCGCCGGCAGCGCGATGATTTCCGTCACGTTCGCGTTTCGCGGAAAGACTGCGCACGCCGGCGGTGCGCCGTGGAGTGGGCGAAGCGCGCTGGACGCCGTAGAAATCATGAACGTCTCGGCAAACTACCTCCGCGAACATTTGCACTTCTCCACCCGCTTGCATTATGTGATTCCCGACGGCGGGGAGGCGCCCAACGTTGTTCCGGACCGGGCCCAAGTGTGGTATTTTGTGCGCAGCTCTGACGCGAAGTTGCTGGAGACATACGAACGGCTCGTCAACTGCGCGAAGGGCGCTGCCTTGGCCACGGGAACAGAATTGGCCGAGACGCGCGTGTTGGCCGCCGCGCACCAGTCGCACCACAGCAAGTCGCTCGCCGAATTGGCGATGACGAACATCAAGCTCGTCGGCATGCCGGAATGGACCGGAGAAGAGCATCAATTCGCAAAGGCGTTGCAGAAGGAATTAGGCGCGTCACCAACGGGGATGCCGACAAAAGTCGGCGCAGTCGAGAAGCCTGCGACTGTTTTTGTTGGTGGCGCTTCCTCCGACCACGGCGACGTCACACTGGTCGCGCCCACGACGACGATCCGTTTTCCCGGCATCGCCCCAGGCGCGCACGGTCATCACTGGTCCACCGTGGCCTGCGGTTTCGGCTCGACCGCGTGGAAGGGGGCCAACGCGGGCGCGAAAGCGATGGCGGCCACGGCGATTGACCTGCTCACTGATCCCGAAGCCTTGAAGACAGTCCGCAAGGAATTCGACGCGTATTCGAAGACGCATCCCTACAAGTCTTTCCTGCCGGCTGATGCGAAACCGCCCTTGGAGTTCTACGACAAACTCATGAATCAATATCGGCCAATGATGGAGGCGTTTTATCTCGATGGGAAAACCGGAGAGTGCCACGGGAGTCAAGATCGCTAGGACGGCCATAGACACGTCGCAGCAGCCTTGGAAGAACCGGCCCACGATCTTCCAATTTATTTGCGGATCGGATCGATTTGCTTGTTGACACGCTCGGAAGCGGTGACTATCATTAGTTGAAATCTCAGAGAACCACAACACGGAGACAACATGAGGACACCTTCCACCACCAAACGATGGGCTTTCACTCTCATTGAACTGCTCGTAGTCATCAGCATCATCGGCGTCTTGGCCGGGTTGCTTTTCCCCATCTTCGGCAAGATCAAGGAAGCCGCCCGCCGGGTCACCTGCCTCAACAACATCAGACAGCTCGGGACCGCGGTCGGCATGTATTACGACGACAACCAGCAACGCATGCCCAGCGGTGATGGTCCCGCCGGTTCATTTCAGGTGATGAGCAATTACCTCGCCGGCAGTACCAAATTGCTCTGGTGTCCGAGCGACGTCGGTCGAAAAGCACCGGTCAGCTTCACTCACCTCATAGTTGGCGGCGCCGGCGGTGATAACATCAGTTACTCTTTCTGGACCAACGCTCAATGGCAGGCCATCCTCATGCAACCGATGATGTGGGACCGTGGCGTCCAGTTTGGCGGTGGCGGTGTGTCCGCCCAGTGGAAAAGCGGCGACGGCGTTGGCAACGACAGCCCCCACAGAGGCGAAGGTGGCAACGTGCTCTGGACCGACAGCCATGTGGCGTGGGCCAACAGGCTCCCCACCAACAACATTCTCGGCGGTATCGTCAATCCGTAATCGACAATTCATCAAATCTGACAAGCTCCAACCCGCGTGTTGGGGCTTGTCGTTTTCAGTCTGAAACTTTACTCTCTGCCCGTGCAACCGCTCGCCTTTTACAGCACCAATGGTAGCGCGCCGCTCGTGGACCTGCGCCAGGCCTTGCTCCAAGGCCAGGCTCCCGACCGCGGGCTCTACATGCCGCAACGATTTCCGCGGCTGACCGTTGCCGAGATCACCGGCAAACCATATCCCGAAATCGCTTTCGAAGTCCTTCGTCGCTACACCACCGGCATCGTGGACGACGTGACACTCCGTGCGCTCTGCGACGACGCCTACGATTTCGACGTGCCGATTGAAAAGGTTTACGGCCATGTCCACGTCATGCGCCTCGACCGCGGCCCGACGGCCTCGTTCAAGGATTTCGCAGCACGGATGATGGCGCGGCTTATCGGCCTCTTCCTGCGCGAAACCGGCAAAACACTCACTATCCTCACCGCCACCAGCGGCGACACCGGCTCCGCCGTCGCCAGCGCCTTCCACGGCGTCGCCGGTATTCGTGTGCTCGTCCTCTTTCCCATCGCCGAGGTCAGCGACCGCCAGCGCCAGCAAATGACCACGCTCCGCGACAACATCCGCACCATCGCCGTGGACGGGAAATTCGACGACTGCCAATCGCTCGTGAAGCGCGCCTTTGCCGATCCTCAGCTTGCCGCGATTCCGCTTTCCTCGGCCAACTCCATCAACATCGGCCGGCTCCTCCCGCAAGCCGTTTACTATTTCCATGCCGCCGCGCGGCTCGGCGAACCGCTCGTCGTCGCCGTCCCCTCCGGCAACTTCGGCGACATGATGGGCGCCGTTGCCGCGCGCGAAATGGGCTTGCGCATCAAGCGGCTCGTCATTCCCGTCAACGGCAACGACGAGTTCCCGCGTTTTCTCGAGACCGGCGTGTACGGCAAGATCGAGCCGTCGCGCAACTGCCTCTCCAACGCCATGAACGTCGGCCATCCCAGCAACCTTGCCCGACTCGTCGCTATTTACGGCGGCCAGATGGACGAAACCGGCAAGCTGCATCGTGTTCCGGATATGTTCCGGATGCGCCACGACCTGTTCTCGACCGCCGTCTCCGACGAACAGACCCGCGCGACAATCAAACAAGCCTGGGCCGAACACAGACTTCTCCTTGAACCGCACGGCGCCGTCGGCTGGCGCGGCTTCCTCGACTACTGCGCCGCCGAGCCGCTTGGCGACAGCCCCGCCGTCGTGCTGGAGACAGCGCACCCGTCCAAGTTTCCGGAGGAAATCGAGCGGCTGCTCGGATTCTCGCCGGAGGTGCCGCTGTCGCTCGCCGCGCTCGACAAGTTGCCTGAAGATTTCGACCGCATGCCAGTTGACTACGGACAGTTTCAGAAGTATCTGCTCAGCCGATACTCATGAAATATGTCATCATCCTCGGCGATGGAATGTCCGATTATCCGGTCGCGCGACTCGGCGGCAAGACGCCGCTTCAGGTCGCGCGTCATCCGCACATGGACCGCATCGCGCGCGAAGGCCGTTGCGGCCTGTTCAAGACCATCGAGGAAGGAATGCCCAGCGGCAGCGAAGCCGCCAACCTCGCCGTGCTCGGTTACAACCCGTACGAAGTCCTTCAAGGTCGCGGCGTCCTTGAAGCCGCCAGCATGGGCGTGGATATCCGCGACGACGACATGGCGATGCGTTGCAATCTCATTTGCCTCTTCGACGATGGCCGCATCAAGAACCATTCCGCCGGGCACATCACTTCCGCCGAGTCCGACGAGATTCTCAAGACACTTCAAAAGAAAATCGGCGGCCCCGGCCTGAACTTCTATACCGGCGTCAGTTACCGGCACTTGTTCGTTGGCAAAGGACTCGACCCGCGTCTGGAGTGCGCCCCGCCGCACGATTATCCGAACGAACCCGCCGAACCGTTGCTGATCAAGCCAAAAGTTCCTGAAGCCAAAGCGACCGCTGATTTGCTGAATGACCTCACCCGTCGTTCGTGGCCGATTTTGAAAAATCATCCGGTCAACCAGCGCCGCCGCGCCGCCGGCAAGGACCCGGCAAACTCGATCTGGCTCTGGTCGCCCGGCAAACGTCCGAAGATGTGGACGTTCAAGGAGCGTTTCAACGTCACCGGCGCGGTGATTTCCGCGGTGGACTTGATTCGCGGCATCGGCGTTTATGCCGGCCTCGAAGTGCTCAAGGTTCCCGGCGCGACCGGCCTCTACGACACTAACTACGAGGGCAAAGCCGACGCTGTGCTCGACGCGTTGAAGCGCGTGGATTTCGTCTATGTCCACGTCGAGGCGCCCGACGAAGCCGGGCACGACGGCAATCTCGAATTGAAGATCAAAACCATCGAAGACCTCGACGCCCGGTTGGTCAGACGGATTCTCGCCGGCGTGGACTTGCCGAAGACAGTGGTGGGGTTGTTGCCTGATCACCCGACGCCGGTTGAGAAACGGATTCACGTCCGCGACGCCGTTCCGTTCGCCATTCGCGATCCGCGTCAAACTCCCGACAATGTCGTGCGTTACGACGAGACGAGCTGCGCCGCCGGCAGTCTCGGCACGATTCACGGTGACGCGTTTATCCGCGCGGTATTCAGTGGGCGCGCCGGCGGAACGCCAGCAACGTAAGCAGACCAATCCCCACGAGAGCAACCGTCGCCGGTTCGGGAATCGCGCTCACACTGCCATTCACCGTGACGTTGTCCACGCGAAAAGTGCCGGCAGCACTGGTGGCGTTGGTCGCGTAAATCCGGAAATCAATGATTCCCGTTGCATCAGAAAAGAGAGTCATATCGGCTAGCCGTGTGTACCAAGTGGAAGCGGCCGGCGAGGTGAAGCTCTCAATGGTGGTCCAGACGCTGCCACCGTTGGTCGAGAACTGCACGCCGCAGTCAGCCGGGCCGGTGCCGGAACGATAGTTGTCGAAGGTCACGTTACTCAAGCTAAGCGAGTAACCGAGATTGAGCGTGAGGGAGAAAGTGAAAACACCGCCGATGACGGCGTTGGTCGGCCACGCGGTGGCGGAAAAGCCCGAGGCGCTGCCGTTGCCCGAAAAGAAGTTGGTTGTACCAGAACCCACATATTGGAAATCCGACACAGTTACATTGAGCGCCCCTGCCGAGTTGGTGAGAGAGGGTCCCTCGAACGTGTACAAGGCAATCACATCCGCGCGACAGACACTGCATGCGACAAGAATAACAAAACAAACCAACAGCAGTTTCGCAGTGTCGCTTTGTTTGGCCGTCATCACTGTTGCTTCTCGTTTACCACAAATTGTAGAGAGTAAGTCCACGCATGTCAATCCAGCATACGGATGACAAACGGAAGAACTTTTGGTAGTAGAAAGCCATGATCGAGCGCTGGTTTAAGGTGCAGGAACGTGGGTCGAACGTTCGCACGGAGATTCTCGGTGGCGCGACGACGTTCGTGACGATGGCCTACATCGTCGTGGTCAACCCGGCGATTCTCTCGTTCGCCGGGATTCCCGTCGGGCCAAGCACGGTGGCAACGATTCTGACGGCGGTGTTCGGGTCGTTGTTGATGGGATTGATTGCCAACCGCCCCATCGCCGTCGCGCCGTACATGGGCGAGAACGCGTTCATCGCGTTCGGCCTTGCGGCGATGGGCATCGGCTGGCAACAACGTCTCGGCACGGTGTTCGTCAGCGGCGCGCTGTTCCTGCTGATCACCGTGTTCCATATCCGGTCATGGCTGGCCAACTCGGTCTCGCCCAGCTTGAAACACAGTTTCGCCGTCGGCATCGGATTGTTTCTGGCGTTCATCGGCCTCTACGAAACCGGGATCGTGACGAGTTTTGTGGCCGGGATGCCGCCGCAAGCGGTGGGGTTGACGCCGGGCGGATTGTTGCGGTGCCCGGATGTGCCGGTCAAAATCGGCAATCTGCGCGACCCAGAGGTGTTGCTGGCGATTTTTGGATTCCTGCTGATGTGCGTCCTGCTGTATCGCCGGGTGCGCGGCGCGCTGTTGCTGGGCATTGCGGTCACGGCGATTCTGGGCATCGCTCTCGGACACGGAAAAGCGCCGACGGGCGTGGTGGCAACGCCGTTTGTGGGCGAGTACAGTCTCGCGCCGATTGCCGGGCACTTGGACATCGCCGGCGTGTTGAAGCTCAGTTTCCTGCCGATTCTGTTGACGTTGTTCTTGATGAGCTTCCTCGACACGCTCGGCACGCTGGTCGGCGTTGGCGCCGCGGGCAACATGCTCGACGAGAAAGGCAATTTCCCGGACATTGAGCGACCGATGTTGGTGGACGCCCTGACCTGCATGTTCAGCGGCGCGGTCGGCACCTCGACGAGCGGCGCCTACATCGAGTCGGCCACCGGCATCCGCGAAGGCGCGCGCACTGGGTTGGCGTCAGTGGTAACGGCGGCGTTGTTCGCGGCGTCGCTGTTCTTCATTCCGCTGGTGACGCCGCTGCAACATCTCAAGTACGCCTACGGCCCGGCGTTGGTGGCGGTCGGCGTGTTGATGCTCGGCTCGATCCGCAAGATCGAGTTCGACGACATGACGGAACTGGTGCCGACGTTCGTGACGGTGGTGATGATGCTGTTCACCTACAACATCGCCAACGGCTTGACGGCGGGGCTGGTCGTCTATCCACTCCTGAAAGTGGCGGCGGGACGCTGGCGCGAGCTGAACGCCGGCTCGGTGGTGCTGGCAGTGCTGTGTCTTGTCTATTACATCTTCGGGCAAGTGCACTGAGCCCCCGTGCTCTGCGCGTCTCCACCGCCCAACCTCGCCCAAACCTCCGCCAAAATCCCGCTGGTTGACATATCAACCATTGTGGTTGAGATATCAACCACCGTGGCTGCAGGCGAGAAGGAAGGGTGGCGAGGTTGAAGTGCGTCGAATGAAATGGGCAGCGTTGCGTCTGACGGTTGCACCATGATCAAAAACTTATCCCGCCGACAATTTCTCGGCAGCGTGCTCGCCTCGGCCACCGCGCCGCTGTTCATTCCCGCCACCGCGCTCGGTCTCGGCGAGCGTCCCGCGCCCAGCAACCGGCTCGTGTTCGGCTCCATCGGCGTCGGCGGACGCGGCGGCGGCAACACGCGCACCATGGTCGGCTTCAGCGAAGTACAAATGGTCGCCGTCTGCGATGTTCGCAAAGACCGACGCGACCCGATGAAAGCCTACGTGGACAAACAATACGGCAATACCTCCTGCGCCGCCGTCAACGATTTCCGCGAGATCACGCGGCGCGACGACATTGACGGCATCATCATCGGCACGCCGGACCACTGGCATGTGCCGATTGCCATTGACGCGATGCGCCACGGCAAAGATGTCTTCAGCGAGAAACCGGAAACGCTCACCATCCGCGAAGGCCAACAACTCATCGAAATCGTCAAGCGCACCGGTCGCGTTTATTCCGGCGGCAGCCAGCGCGTCTGGGGCGACTACAACTGGTTTCATCGCATGATTCGCGGCGGCGCCATCGGCGACTTGAAAGAAGTATGGGTCAACGTCGGCGGCCCGTCGCGTCCGAGCAACCTCCCCGAAGAACCGATGATGCCCGGCCTCGATTGGGACTTGTGGCTCGGCCCCGCCCCGTGGGTTCCGTTCAACGAAAAACTCCTCCGCTTCCGCACGTGGCGCGATTACTCCGGCGGCGGCATGACCGATTGGGGCGCCCACACGTTTGGCGGCGCGCTCTTCGCTTGCAACCTTCACATGACCGGCCCCGTCGAGATTCATCCGCCCGACGGCAAGGATTTCCCCCAACTCACCTACATCTTTGCCAACGGCATCCGCATCTATCACGGCGGCACCAGTGGGCGCTTGCGATTTCGCGGCACAAAACAAGAAATTGCCGATGCCGACGCCAAGCGGATTCCTGCGCCTAACATTTTCATCCCGAACTACAAAGGCGGCGGCACGCTGCTCGGCGATTTCCTCCATTGTGTCAGAACCCGGCAGCAGCCATTCCGTCACGTGGAGACCGTTCACCGCACCGTTAGCGTCTGTCACCTCGGCAACATCGCCTACTGGCTCGACCGCCCGCTCAAGTGGGACCCTGTGAGAGAACAATTCATCGGCGACGACGAAGCCAACCGCTGGCTCTCCCGTCCCAGCCGCGCACCATGGCAAATCGCATGAAAGGAACCAACACCATGCGACATCTCATCCTTGCCTTTCTTCTCGCGCCCGCCTCACTGTTTGCCGCGCAGCAACCGGATCGTTACTTCGCTGTGCCGCTGCCGCCAGTGCCCGACAAAGTCACTCCCGCTGTCCAACTGACCGGCAACGAAACTCCCGACCAACTCGCCGCTGCCTATCGTGCAGCCATCAATACGCTGCTGCCCGGCCTGGCCAACTGCGAAGAGCAAGCGCTTTTCACTCTGGAAGCCACCGTTCACCGGGCGGGCCGACCGGGCGCCGAAGCGGAGCGACTCGCTTGCTGCAACGCCATCATCGCTGCGCTCAATACCGCGACGCCGCTTGTAACAACGCATCTGCTTCGCCAACTCCAAGTCATCGGCAAAGCCGAAAGTGTTCCAACACTCGTCAAACTGCTCGCCGACCCTGACCCACACGTTGCCAGCTACGCCCGCATCGCGCTCGACAACAATCCCGCCTGTCCGCCAGAGCATCGCCGCATCGTCAAATCCACTGTTCCGGTTCGCAAAGACGCCGTGCTGCGTGGAAAGCTTTTGGCCGCCGGCGACAAGGCCGCGTCCGAAATGCTCAGCCTGCTGGCCGGCAACGACGCGGTCGGGCGCGTCGTCGCGCTGGGCATGATCAAGGAACTCGGCCCCAACGGACGCAAACAACTCGTTGCCGGTGCCGACAAACTTCCGCCGGCGATCAAAGCCATCGTCATCGAGTCGCTCGCCAACCTCGACGAAAAAGCCGTCTTGCCGCTCGCTCGCGCCAGCTTGAAGAGCAGCGATCCCGTTCTTCAATCCGCCGGGTTGACGGCGCTAGCGCGGCTCAATGATCCCGATGCTGACAACGCCCTGATCGCTGCCATGAAAGAAGCCACCGGCGATGTGAAGTGCAATCTCATCACGGTTATCGGCCAGCGCGGCAAACACAGCGCCGTGCCGGCGTTGCTGGCCGTCACGAACGACTCTGACGCCAATGTTGTCAAGGTGGCGTGTCGGGCGCTCGGCGAACTCGCCGATGCCGGTGATGTGCCGGTGTTGCTGGAGAGATTTCCCGACGTCGCAGCGAAGGCGCTCGGAAAAACCGCGCCCGACACCGGTGCCGAGTTGGTCCAGGCCGCGCTTAGTCGCGCGAAGGACAAGAATAAGCGCACGGCGCTGATGCGGATGTTCCGGTATTGTCCCGGACCGAAGGCGCTGACGGCGTTGCAGGCGACCTTGCACGACAAGGATGTTTCCATCCGCGAAGCGGCGGTGCGGACGCTGGCGGACTGGCCGGACCCGGTGGTGATGGACACGCTCGTCGCGGTTTACCAGAAACCGGAGAAACCGGCGTTCGGCATCGTGGCATTGCGCGGCATCGTCCGCTTGGCGCAGACAGCCAACAAGCAGCCGACACCCGCGCTCGTTGCGCGTTACCGTCAACTGCTGGCCGACGCGCGCAATGACGACGACCGTCGGCGCGTACTCGCTGCGCTCGGCGGCTGCGGACACATCGGCGCGTTGGAACTGGCCGTCGCGCAACTGGCGACGCCGAACCTGCGTGCCGAGGCCGAGGCTGCCGTGAAGAACATCGCCGCGCTGGTGAAGAAGCAGCACCCGAAGGAAGCCAAAGCCGCGCTGCGCGCGGTTGCGGCAAAGCATTGAGTTGCAGTCGAGCTTTCAGGGCACGACCGCAACCACCCGCAAACCGATATGCTTGCAGCGAGCCGGAGGTTCGCAGTAACCGCGCTCCCCCGATCGGCACAACGTGCCGGCGTCCAGCCATGAACCACCGCGCATCACACGGCCCGGTCCTGTGGATGGCCCGACCGGATCGGTGGCTACCTTGGAATTGAATACTTCGTACCAGTCCGCACACCATTCCCAAACGTTGCCGGGCATGTCGTACAAGCCCCATGCGTTCGGTTTCTTCTCGCCCACGGGATGTAATTTCTCGTCGGAGTTGCTGTTGTACCAGGCGTAGTCCCCCAAGCTGCTGGCATTGTTGCCGTAGCAGTAGTCGGCGGTGCCGCCGGCGCGGCAGGCGTATTCCCATTCCGCTTCCGTCGGCAACCGGAATGTCTGTCCCGGCACTTTCTCTTGCAGTTTCTGCAGGAATGTCTGGCAGTCTTCCCAACTCACCCTGATAACCGGATTCCTTGCCCCCTTGAAATCGCTCGGATTACCGCCCATGACCGCCTCCCACTGCGCCTGCGTGACCTCGTATTTGCCGAGGTAAAACGGCTTGGTAATCGTCACCTTGTGCACCGGCTTCGCGCTGAGTGCGCTCTTGTCCGATCCCATCCGGAACGAGCCGGCAGGGATGAGGATGAATTCCATCTTCACGCCGCCGCCAAGTTCGACGGTCATTTCCTTCAACTGATTCGCGGTTGATGGCTGCGACGGTCGGGGCGCTGAGGCCCCTCCCACACTGGGGGCGACAGACGGCTTGGTCGGCGCTGTGGTCGTGAAAAATGCGGTGGCAGTCAGGTGGTTGATTTTCGCCAGCGTTTTGATGCCGCGCAACACGGCGATATTCTGTGCCGCCACCGAAGGGTCGCATTGCAACTCCCGCAACGGCGCAGCCTTCAGCGGCGAGAGGTCGGTGACCTTTGTGTTGTGGCACCAGAGCACTGTCAACGGCATCCCGTCCAGCGGCGCGAGGTCGGCGACCGTGGTGTCGTTGAAACTCAGTAGCGTCAGTTTCATTCCTGCCAGCGGGGTGAGATCGCGCACTTGCGTGCCGCCCGCGCTGAGCACGGTCAGCGGCAGGCCTTTCAACGGCGTCAGGTCGTTGATCGGGTTGTCCTGACACCAGAGGCCCGTCAACGGCAGGTCGCGGAGCGGCGTGAGGTCGCTCAACGCGCCTTTCTGGTTGGCGACGCTGGGGGCGATGCTGAGTTTCGTGAGCCACTTCAACGCCTTCAGCGGCGCGATGTCGGTGACGCCGACGGTGGAGATGGCCAGTTCGGTGACGGCTCCATTTTGGATTTTGTGCGATTCCTTCCCGTCGAAACCGGGGTTGAGTTCCTTCAGCTTCGCCATCACGCGCTGGACCTTTTTCTCCGCCGGCAGCGCGGCAACTTCCTTGAGGAAGGCATCGGTGGCAACCGTGACTTGTGATGCGTGACTTGTGACCGTAGCAGCCAAGGCTGCCGAGCCCAGTAGATCGGTGTCCACCGCCATCACCAGTCGCAAACCATAGGAGTTATACCGATTATCAGACCATGAAGCAGTGCGAGCAGCCGAGCGACAGTTGGCGGCTGGGAAGTACCACGATCCACCTCGTAAGATGTGCCGTGGACTGCCGTCTTTCACCCAAGCACCGCCGTCATTTGGCGCGCCTTCATAGTTTGGATGGTTGAAGTCTTGACACCATTCGAGGTTGTTACCGTGCATATCGCACAGACCCCATGCATTTGACTTTTTCTCACCGACCGGATGAGGTCTGCCATTGGAGTTGCCTTTGTGCCAAGCGTACTCACTGATCTGCTCCTCGCCGTTACCACAGCAGTAATCATCGGGGCAACCCGCCCGGCAAGCGTACTCCCACTGCGTTTCCGTCGGCAAGATGAACCGGAACCCCCGCACTCTATCTTTCAATTTGGTAAGAAAACTTTGGCAGTCATCCCAACTCACCATCTCGACTGGATTCTTAGGATTCTTGGCGATGCTAGGATTGCTCCCCATAACCGCCTGCCACTGCTCCTGCGTGACCTCGTATTTCCCCAGATAAAATGGACGGGCAATTGTCACCTTGTGCATCGGCTTCTCGCCAGCCTCGCCTTTGTCCGAACCCATCATGAATTCACCCGCCGGGACAAGAACGACCCTTATTCTCACACCACCGCCAAGGTCAACATCCTGCTCGACGGGTATGCCAAGAACCTTGGCGGTCTCTTCCTGCCGGCGTTTCGCCTCGGTCGTATCGAAGGGCCAGCCGGTATAGACGTTCCATGGCCCGGCTTTTCGTGGCTCTACACTCTCAGAGCTTAGGCGACGGGTTCGGGTTTCCTCTGCTGCCTTTGCAGCAAGGTCGTTGGGGCGTGTGAAAACTCCTTTGCCGGTGACTTCGCGGAGTTCGAGCTTCTCGATCACCATCGCGGTGAGCCAACTCCCCACGCCGAGCAATGTCGGGTCAGGCAATTTCCAGTGAGGGACAATTCCCATGTCTTTGTAGTCAGTCTTATACTGCGCCAGCATTTCGCCGTTCAGATAAGCCTTCAGACCGTCGTTGCGGACTTCTACCAGGGACGTGTAGGTGACGTTCTTCTTCAACGCCGGTTTACGCTGAGTGATCGTTGGGTTTGCCCCGTCCGCGGAGTTGGCCCCGGCGACCGTCTCGAACCCCATGAACTCGCCTTTCTTTGCTCCCATGATCCAAGAAAACAAACGGCCGTCTTTGGAGAGAATCTGGATGACCTGTCCGGCGTCTGTCGGCGTATAACCTTTCGTGTGATGAAACACGAGACGGTAGTCGTATTCCTGCGGAGGCTGGTAGGGGATCGCGATGCGCCCGTTCTGTGCGGAGTCTGAGACTAGCGTGTTGCCGCTCCAAGTCCATTTGCCGCCAGCCGCGTCCTTCTGCGGATCAATCAGCGGCAGCAGGTTGATGGCGTTCGACCAATCAGTGGCGGACGTGGAAACCGGCAGCGCACTGATGGCGAAGATGCCGGCAAGGCATTTCTCGATTGCGAGAGGATATTCACACTTTGGCGACAACCGCCCGAAGGTGAAGGTGAGTGATTTCAGTGCGCGTTGCGGATCCAGTGGCAACATCTCTGCAATCATCTCCACGGCGTCGGCGGCAGCGGACCCGTCCGACGTCCTGACTGCCACGGATTGATTGGCGGCCAACGGCTCTCTGCGCCGGTGGAATTCGGGAGACCAAGAGCGCGCATGAAGGATGCCTGCGCCGTCCGGCCCGGTATCGTAGCGGATGGTGACAGAGACTTCCGCGTCACAGGGGGCGCTGGCATGCAGAAACGCCAGTTGCGAAAACTTCCGCTGCTGGTTGGCGGCGACAGTCAGCGTGGCGTTGGTGGGAATGCGTCCCGCATTGGGAGTCTCGCCTCGGATGCTGACGAGAATGGAGTCATTGCCGTCGGCGACGTGAAGCTGGAAGAAGCCGTCGGGAGTCGTGTTGGGGATGGCAATCTGACCGTCGTCGGGCAAGCCGGTCCGGCCGAATCCCTTGCTCCGCAACCGCTCCGTGGTAGCCCACGTTCGTCCCGAAATGCCAAATGCTTGGGTGAGCCTTTGCCGTCCGGTGCGGATGACATTCGCGTTGCAGCCGGCAGAAATGTCCAATGGAATCCACCCGGTGACGCCCCCAGCGGCGGCAGCACCCGGCGTCTTGCCCGTATCCACTTGTTTCCAAAACTCGGCCGCTGGCATGCCGTTGATGGATTCCAGCGTTTTGATGGACCGCAGAATCTCAGCATCGCGTTCTGGCTTGAAGTCGCATCGGATACTCCTGAGTGGCACGCTTCGCAACGGTGAAAGATCGTTCACGGGAGTTTTTGTGATAAAAAGAGTTCCCAAGGGCATCCCTTGCAGTGGCGAGAGGTCGGTGACTTTGGTGGACTCACTATGCAGTCTGATCAGTTTCATCCCTCGCAGCGGTGAAAGATCCGAGACCAGCGAGCCACCGCAGAAGAACACGGTCAACGGCAAACCATGCAGCGGCGAGAGATCGCGAACTTTGCTAGCCCCGCAGCAAAACTCGTTCAAGTTCACCAATGCTCGCACGGGCGATATATCAACAATGGGCGAAGGAGCAAGCGTCAAAGTTCTGACCTGACCGTTCTCGATCTTGTGCGTTTCCTTCCCATCATAGCCCGGATTGAGGCGCGTCAACTCCGCGACGACGCGCTTGACCTGCTGCTCCGCCGGCAGCGCGGCGACTTCTTTGACAAAGGCGTCATCGGCAGGCGGACTTACACCCGGTGTCTTGCCCGCGTCCACCTGTTTCCAGAACTCGGCGGCGGGCTGGCCGTTGATCCGTTCCAGTGTCTTGATCGCGCGCAACGAGGCGCGATCTTTCTCAGCCGAGCAGAAAATCTCTTTGATTGGACATTGCACAATAGGAGAGAAGTCGGTGACCGGCGTGCCCTCAAACCGCAAGACTGTCACCGGCATTCCGCGCAAAACAGAAAGATCACGGACGCGGCTCCCGTGAAACGCGAGTTGTTGGAGACGCATACCGGCCAGTGGCGAGAGGTCGGCCACCTCGGAGAAGGCACAATCCAGATTCATCAGAGGCAGGTTCCGCAACGGAGTCAGATCGCTCACCTTGTTGCGAATACAGCGACCGCCCCCCAAGGAAATCCCGGCGCACGTCAGCCGCCGGAGATCAACCAACGCCCGAATCGGCGAAATGTCCGCAAAGGCTTCCGAACGCACGACAAATCCGGTGACCTGTCCGTTCTCAATTGTGTGCTCCTCCTTGCCGTCGTAGCCGGGATTGAGTTCCTTCAACTCCGCCACGACGCGTTTGACCTGCTGCTCCGCCGGCAGCGCGGCGACTTCACGAATAAAGGCGTCACCTGCAGCACTGCCAACTTCTTCCGCCGTTTCTCCGGTAGCCAGCCGCGCCCTGGGCATTTTGCCTGCGTCCACCTGTTTCCAAAACTCGGCCACGGGCAGGTCGTTGATCGTTTCCAAGCTCTTGAGGCCGCGCAAGATTTCGCGATTCTGTGCCCTCGCAGCGATGTCCGGCTCGCAAAGGAGCGTCTTCAGCGACCTTCCCATTCCTTGCAACGGCGAGAGATCGGTGACTTCCGTCTGGTCGCAAGCAAGTGTCTGCAACATCATGTGTCGAAGCGGACTGAGGTCGGCAACTCTTGTGGCTCCGCAATACAACGCTCGCAATCGCATGCCTTGGAGTGGTGTCAGGTCACTGACGAGCGTGTTATAAACACCGAGCGTCTCAAGCGGCATGCCTTTCAGTGGAGTCAGATCGCTCAGCGAACCTTGCGCACCCCCTTTTGTGGAGCCGTTCGCATAGAACCTCCTGAGATGTGCTAACGCACGAACCGGCGAAAGGTCTTTGACCATCTGTGGCCAGATACGAAGCTCTATGACTTGCCCATTTACAATGACCGGTGATCCTGTCGAAAGAAATCCAGGGTTGAGTTTTTCCAATCTCTCCATCACGCGCTTGACCTGCTCTTCCGCCGGCAGCGCGGCGACTTCCTTCACGAAGGCGACGTCCACACCGCGCTGCGTGGCGCTGAGATCGCGGTATTCGAGTTTCTCGAAAAGCGTGCCGGGACCTGCGCCGATGTTGGCAACTCCCGCATCCGGGAGAGTGTCGTCCTGCACACGGGCCATTTCCGTGCCGTCGAGCATCACGGTCAACACGTCGCCTTGGGCGCGGAACTCCATCGTGTGGCTTTGGTCGAAGCGAAAGCCGTGCGGAACGGAGAATTGCTGTAACACCTTAAGCTGGCCGTTCAGGAACAGGTTGATCGTGCTGGGTTTGCCGGGTTCGGTCAATCGCGCCGAGTAGTTGTTTCCTTCTTTCCCGGAACGCAGTGTCAGAAACCATGAGACACCTTTGGTACCCGTTACCGTGGCGCGAATGGCAATGTCCCGGCCTTGGGCAATGCGGACGCTGGCACGGGGACTGAGCATGCGTGAACCGCCCGCCTCCTTGACCAGAACTCCGCTCTTGGCGTTTTCCGGCTTCGCCCACCACTCTGCAAGGCCGTCCACCCATTGTTCGCGACCGGGTTGTTGACTGGCTGTTGGTCGGGGCGCTGAGGCCCCTCCCACTTTCTTCTCTCCCTTCCACGGCGACCATAACAGCAGACCGATCACAGCAGCGACAACAAGCGTCGCTGCGCCGGCGTACAACAACACCGGTTTGCGCTTCTTTGCGGGCGCACTGGCCATCGTCGGTGTGTCAACGACCGTCGGCACGATGGCGGCAGTGGCCGGCTTGACCGTCGGTGCCGGCGCGGGAGCAGCGGCGATTCCGGTCGCTTCCGCGTGCAGCGCGGTCAATTCGCAAATCAGATCGTCATAGGTGGCGGGACGCTGGGCGCGGTCCTTGGCCATCATCTTCAGGACGAGGGCGGCGACGCGCGGCGGACAATCGGGCCGCAACATTGTGGGATCAGGCGGCGGTTCGTGGACGTGTTTGTAGAGCAACGCCATCGTTTCTTCACCATCGTATGGTGGGCGGCCAGTCAACATGTGAAACAGCGTGCAGCCGAGGCTGTAGATGTCGGTGCGGAAATCAACGTCCTTTTGGCCGCGCGCTTGTTCGGGACTGATATACTGCGCCGACCCCATGATCGTGCCGGTGCTGGTCACGCTGACGGAGGCGGCGCGCAAGCTCTTGGCGAGACCGAGGTCGGTCAGTTTCACCTCGCCATCGGTCGAGAGCAGGACGTTGTCGGGTTTGATGTCGCGGTGGATGATTTGGGCCTTATTCCAAGCGTATCGCAGCGCGTCGGCAACATAGAGCGTGATGGCCAGCGCCTCGTCAATGTCAAGATGCCCGACGCGCCGGAGTCGTTTGAAGAGTGTTTCGCCGTCCACGAATTCCATGGCGATGAAGTGTGTGCCGCCATCTTCGCCCGCGGCATAAACCTGGACGACGTTGGGGTGGTTCAGCTTGGCGGCGGCCATCGCCTCGCGTTTGAAACGCGAGGTGAAATCCGCGTCGCCCGCGAGGTGGCCGGGCAGGACTTTGACGGCGATGGTGCGGTCGAGGGCGGGATCGTTGGCTTTGTAAACAGCGCCCATGCCGCCTTGGCCGAGCTTCGCAAGGATGGTGTAGGTGCCGATTTGTTGCGGTTCGCCGTTCTCGGGCATAGCACCGCCAGTCTAGCAAGTCCGCCGATTGAATCAAGCCTGCCGTCGGGGTACCTCGGTTTCGTGACAAGGGGAGCGGAAACACCTGTTCAGTTCAAAAAAGTGAAGGGATGAGTTGACAGAAGCGGGGTGGATTGACTAGAGTGCGCCAATGACTGTAACAGAACCTTCTAGGACGGAGGACAATAGTTTACTATGAAATTCGGCAGAATCGCTTCAATCCTTGTTATTCTGGTCAGCATCGGGTCGCTGTACTGCGTTCAGATGCTGCGTCAAGGTCGTGATCAGTTGAGGGACGAGAAGGCCACGCTTACCCAGAATGTGGCCGACGAGAAGGCAAAGGTTGCCAGCACCGAGACCAAGTTGAAAGAGGCCGTTGACAAGTTGGTTCCTGTTGAGAAGGCACTGGCCCAATCAAAAACTGACCATGAGAGCACCAAGAAAGTCCTCACGACGACCACTCAGGAGCGCGAGAAGCTCAAGACCAGCCTCGCCGAAGCCCAGCAGAAATTGCCGGCCATCAACAAGGAACTTGTTACGGTCAAGGAATCGCTCAAGAAAGCCGAGGGAACCATCACCAAGCAAGCCGGTGTGATTGCCACGATTGCCGGTTACAAGAAACAAATCGCTGACTTGACAGCCGAGAACAAAGCCCTCGGCAGTAAGATCGAAGTCATCCTTGCTGAAATCAAACGCCTCGAAGTTGAAAACGGAGAACTCCGCACGACCCCCATCAACGTCCGCGGCCACGTCGCCGGCGTCGAGAACCGCTGGAACTTCATCATCCTCGACATCGGCCAGGACCAGCAAGTCCGGAAGAACACCCAGTTCCTTGTGTATCGCGACAAGACGTTCATCTGCAAAGCCCAAGTCCTCTCCGTCGCCGAGAACACCGCCGTTGCCGAAGTCCTGCCCGAGTTCCGCCGTAGCGACCCGCGCATCGGCGACCTCGTCATCCATTGATTGAACCGGGTCGGGCCATGAAAGCCAGCCGCATGTTATTCCTGCTGCTCTTGATGGGAGCGGTGCTGACGACGGGTTGCGCCACCACCAACGAGAACGAGGTCAGCACCATCCCGTGGAACCGCCCCGAAAGCTGGGAGGGAATGGGCGCGCTTGGCGGATACGGTGGCATAGGTGGTTTCGGTCGCGGCTACTAGTCCGTTGCGGGTGGGCTTGTCCGCCTCTGGCGGGCTAGGAACTGCTCGACAATCCGGCGGCAACAGACTATTTCTCTTGCAGCCATGAAGAAAACTGCGTCTGCCCCTTTCATCACCGAGGATTTCCTCCTCGGCAACGATGTTGCCCGCGAACTGTACCACGACTGCGCCGCGCCCGAGCCGATCTTCGATTACCATTGCCATCTTCCGCCCGACCAGATCGCCGCCAACAAAACCTTCCGCAACCTCTACGAAATCTGGCTCGCCGGCGACCACTACAAATGGCGCGCCATGCGCTCCAACGGCGTCGCGGAAAAATTCTGCACCGGCGACGCCTCCGACTACGACAAGTTCCTCGCCTTCGCCCGCACCGTTCCCGCCACGCTCCGCAATCCCATCTATCATTGGACGCATCTCGAACTGAAAAAATACTTCGGCATCACTGATCTCCTCGACAAATCCTCCGCCAAGAAAATCTGGGACGCCGCCAACGCGCAACTTCCCGACATGCCTGTCGCCGAAATCATGCGCCGCAGCCGCGTCACCGTCGTCTGCACGACGGACGATCCGACCGACACACTCGAACACCACCGTGCCATCCGCGGCAACCGGAAGTTCAAGACGCGCGTCTATCCGACGTGGCGTCCCGACAAGGCGCTCGCTGTTGACCAGCCCGCCGCCTTCAACGCGTGGACCGACAAACTCGCCGCCGCCAGCGGCATTGACTGCAACAGTTTCGCCAACTTCCTTGCCGCCCTCGAACGCCGTCACGAGTTCTTCCACAAAAACGGCTGTCGCCTCTCCGACCACGGCCTCGGCTGTTGTTACGCCGAGGACTGTTGCGAGTCCGAGGCCGCCCGCGTCTTCGACAACGCCCGCGCCGGGAAAACCGTCACCCGGCTCGACGCTGACCGCTTCCGCAGTTTCCTCATGGTGTTCTTTGGCGAACTCGATGCCGTCCGCGGCTGGACCAAACAACTTCACCTCGGCGCGCAGCGCAACAACAACACCCGCCTGTTCCGCGCGCTCGGCCCCGACACCGGCTTCGATTCCACCGGCGACTGGCCGCAGGCCGCCGCGCTCGCGCGTTACCTCGACAAACTCGACCAGAACAACAAGCTTCCCAAGACCATCCTCTATAATTTGAACCCTGCCGACAACTACGTCTTCGCCACCATGATCGGCAATTTCCAGGACGGCGCCATCCCCGGCAAAATGCAGTTCGGCAGCGGCTGGTGGTTCCTCGACCAGAAGGAAGGCATGGAGTGGCAGATCAACGCGCTCTCGAACCTCGGCCTCCTCAGCCGGTTCGTCGGCATGTTGACCGACTCGCGCAGTTTCGTCAGCTACCCGCGCCACGAGTATTTCCGCCGCATCCTCTGCGACATCATCGGCCGCGATGTCGTCAACGGCGAACTTCCCCGCGACATGAAACTGCTCGGCAACATGGTCCGCGACATTTCCTACCGCAACGCCAAAAACTACTTCGGGCTTGAACCCGGTAAACTCGATCCATGAACGCCACATTCGTCCAGCGCGGTGGTAGGGGCGCACTGCGTGCGCCCCATTCCGCGCAGCATCCGCAAAAGGCGCACGCAGTGCGCCCCTACCATGCGATTTAACAACACTGAAAGGAACAACACCATGAGCATCCCATTCAAAATCAATCTGAAGAACCAAGTTGCCGTCATCACCGGTGGCGGCGGAATCCTTTGCAGCGTGATGGCTAAGGCCATGGCCGACTGTGGCGCCAAAGTCGCCATCCTCGACCTGAGACCCGAGGCCGCCCAAAAATGCGCCGACGAAATCACCAAGGCCGGCGGCATCGCAAAAGGTTTCGCTTGTAACGTTCTCGACAAAGCCAGCATCGAAGCCGCCCACGAGCAAATCAAAGCCGCCTTCGGTTCCGTAGACATCCTCGTCAATGGCGCCGGCGGAAATCACCCGAAGGGCACGACCTCGAAAGAGCATCTGACGCTGGAAGACATCACGCAGAAGAAAGAAGGCGTGACGACATTTTACGACCTGACCGCCGACGGCATTTCGTTCGTCTTCAACCTCAACTTCCTCGGCACGTTCCTGCCGACGCAAGTCTTCAGCAAGGACATGGTCCTCAAGAAGCACGGCAACATCATCAACGTTTCCTCGATGAACGCCTTCAAGCCGCTAACCAAAATCCCCGCCTACAGCGCCGCCAAGGCCAGCGTCAGCAATTTCACACAATGGCTTGCCGTCCACTTCTCGAAGACCGGCGTCCGCGTCAACGCCATCGCGCCGGGCTTTTTCCTCACCGACCAGAACCGCGCGCTGCTCACGCAGCCTGATGGCTCGCTCATGCCGCGCGGCAACACCATCATTGCGCACACGCCGCAAAGTCATTTCGGCAAACCCGAGGACCTCGTCGGCGCGTTGCTCTGGCTGCTCAGCGACGACGCCAGCGGCTTTGTGACCGGCCAAGTCATCGCGATTGACGGCGGCTTCAGCGCGTTCAGCGGCGTGTAGTCGCGTTGAAACAGGCCAACGCCATCGCCGGGTTTGTGGGACGCGAGAAACCGATGCTGCTCGCGCTGCTGACGGCGCTGATTGCCAAACTCATCCTCGACGATCCCAACATGGGCCCGGTTGGCTCGTACGGGTCGTTGACGTTGGTGGTGCTGGTGGTGACGTTCGCGGTGATGATCTATGCTTCGATGGCCGTGGTCGGGCACGCCGAAGTGTTGGCCCACCGCCTCGGCGAACCGGCCGGAACCCTTGTCCTCACGCTCACCGCCGCCGGCGTCGAGGTCATCATGATGACCGCCATCGCGCTCACCGGCAAACCGGATCCGCACATCGTCAAGGACACCGTTTATTCGACGGTAATGATTCTGCTGACCGGGCTGCTCGGTGGCGCGCTGTTGCTCGGCGGCCTCCGCCACGGCGAACAGCAGTTCAACTTCAAGTCCAGCAAATCCTACCAGTCCGTCCTGCTCGGCATGTTGGGCATTTCGCTGTTCCTGCCGACCGTGGCCGGCGGGGCTGTGGTGAGGACCATCCACTGGTTTCTTGTCTCGGCGTTCCTATTGCTCTACGGCATTTTCCTCAAGCTCCAAGTTGGCAAACACAACCTCTTCTTTCGTGACCCGGTCGAGCATCCTCACGCCCCCGTTGCCTCCGGGCACAGCACCGCCTATCACGTCGTCGTGCTGTTGCTCACGGTCGTGTCCATCTCGGTGGTCGCCGAGTTCTTCGCCACCGGCCTCGACGAGGAAACCGAACGCCATCACCTGCCCGTCGCCATCAAGGGGCTCATCGTGGCCGTGCTGATGGCCGGGCCGGAGGGACTCACCGCTATCCGCGCCGCCCGGCAAAACGAAATGCAGCGCGTCATGAACATCGTCCTCGGCTCGGCGCTGTCCACCGTCTCGCTGACGGTTCCCGCCATGCTCATCGTCGGCCAAATCAAAGGGCTGGATTTCAACTTCGTCCTCGCCCCGTTCCAAGTGACGCTGCTCGCCGTCTCGCTTGGCGTCGTTCACATTTCGGAGACCGAGGGCAAGACCAACATCCTCGACGGCGCCGTCCAGCTCATCCTTTTTGCCGGGTTTGTCTTCTTCGCCCTTACCGTGCACTGATGGCGATCCGGTCGCGGCTGGTGCAGTTCGATCCTTTGGGCAGGAACGCCGCCGTCCCGGCGGTTTCGGGCTGGACTTCGACCGCCGGGACGGCGGCGTTCCTCTCGTTGACCAAAACTTCGAACTGCACCCGGTTGCGGCTAGACAGTTGCAAACCATTCGCTAACTTGGCAAAATCCGCACTTGCAATGAAACTCACCACGTTTCTCTTGGCCGCCGCGCTTTGCGTCACCGTCGGCTGCCGAACGTTGCCGCAAGTCGGACAGACGCCGCAGCAACTCAACCACACGCTCAACTACTGGCTCTACCTGCCCGACGACTACAACCAGAAACCGCGCGAGCGGTGGCCGTTGATGCTCTTCCTCCACGGCTCCGGCGAACGCGGCACCAACCTCGCCGCCGTCCTCAAACACGGCCCGCCGAAACTCGCCAGCGAGGGCAGGAAGTTTCCGTTCATCATCGTCTCGCCGCAATGCCCGACAAACCAACGGTGGTCGGTGCCGGGCTTGAATCGGCTGCTCGACAACATCACGGCGAAGTATCGCGTGGACAACAACCGCGTCTATCTTACCGGCCTCAGCATGGGCGGATACGGCGCATGGGCGCTGGCCGGGGCAAACCCGGAACGTTTCGCCGCGCTCGCGCCCATTTGCGGCGGCGGCGACCCGGCCATTGCATCGCGGTTGCGTCACATTCCGATCCGGGTTTTCCACGGCGCGAAGGACAAAGCGGTGCCGGTGAAGAAATCCATCGAGATGGTTGACGCGCTCAAAGCCGTCGGCGCCGACGTGAAGTTGACGATCTATCCCGAAGCCGCCCACGATTCCTGGACGCAAACCTACGACAATCCTGAGTTCTACGATTGGCTGTTGCGCCAGCGGCGGAAATGAACATTCTCCTGTTGGTTCTCGCGGCGCTCGACTGGCCGTCGCTGCTCGGTCCGACCCACAACATGGTCTCGACCGAGACCAACCTATTGCAAAGATTTCCGCCCGGCGGCCCACCCATCGTCTGGCAAGTCAACAAAGGCGACGGCTACTCCAGTCCCAGCATTGCCGGCGACCGGCTGATTCTGTTTCACCGGCCCGGCAACGAGGAGGTCGTGGATTGCCTGAACGCGCGCGACGGAAAACCGCTCTGGCGTTTCGCCTATCCGACCTCCTACCACGACCGCTTCGGCTACAATCACGGCCCGCGCGCCAGTCCTGTCATCGCCGGCGATTCCGTTTTCACCTTTGGCGCGGAAGGCAAGCTCCACTGTCTCGATCTCGCCGCAGGAAAGCTGCGCTGGAAGCGCGACATCCTCGCCGGGTTCAATCTCAAACAGAATTTCTTCGGCGTTGGCTCGACGCCGCTCGTCGAAGGCGACAAACTCATCATCAACGTCGGCAGCCCGACGGTCGTTGCCTTCGACACGCGCACCGGCAAAGAAATCTGGCGCGCTGGCAACGAGTGGGGACCGAGCTACGCGACACCCGTTCCGGCGATGATTCACAGCCAGCGTCGCGTCTTCGTCTTCGCCGGCGGCGAGAGCGACCCGCCAAACGGCGGCTTGCTCTGCCTCGACCCGGCGGACGGAAAGATGGCGTTCACATTCCCGTGGCGTGGACGCCGGTTCGAGTCGGTCAACGCATCGTCCCCGGTTGTGTTCGGCAATCGCGTGTTCATCTCCGAGTGCTACGGCAGCGGCGGCGCGTTGCTGGAGGCGCTGGCCAGCGGAGGTTGCAGCGTCGTCTGGACGAACAAGAAGTTCGGCACGCATTTCATGACTTCGATTTACAAGGACGGTTACCTCTACGGCGTTGACGGCTACGTGATGCAGGCCGCACGACTCGTCTGCGTGGAGGCCGCCACCGGCAAAGAAGTGTGGGGCGCGCAGCCGGTCTGGGAGGAAACGGTGACGACGAAGGAAGGGCCACACAAACTGGTGCGCGGAACGTTTCGCGGATCGCTGTTGTCGGTGGATGCACGTTTCCTCTGTCTCGGCGAACTTGGTCATCTGCTCTGGCTTGACCTGACGCCGCAAGGTTGCCGCCAGTTGGATCGCGTTTGGTTGTTCGCCGCGCAGCAAACGTGGACGCCGCCGGTGCTGTGTCGCGGCCTGCTCTACGTCTGCCAGAACGCGCGTGACCCGTTCCACGACACCCCACCGCGCCTGATCTGCTACGACCTGCGCGCGGCGAAATGATTTTGCAGCCGGAACAAAACCGGAACATCTAACACTCAACGGTTGCGACTCAGCGGCGACGGCGGCGCAGCCGACGGTGTCTGTTGGAGCCGCGGGTTGGCGACCGCTCAAAGCTGGGGGTCGAGCGACGCAGGATCAAAGCCGTCCTCCCTGACGTCGAGAACTATCGAGTACTCCGCATCCGGGGTGTATTCCTCACGAATGAAGATTCGACCCGACTGAACGAGGCCGAGGGATCTCTCGACGATGCCAGCGAGCCGGGCGATGTCAGCCAGCGTGCCTTCGATCGCGTGAGACGTGATATTCGCCTTGTCCCACGTCATCACTTCTAGGTACATGTGAGGGCCGAAGTGATCGTGCTCGGATAAACTGTCGTTGCTCGGCTTGGCGCTGTAGTCTGCCAGCAACCTAGAGAACGCCATAAGACCTTTCCGGGAACCCGTGAGACGCCACTCCTTTGTCTCGTCGTCTAGATCGTAGAAGAAGCCCAATTCTCGCCATTCACGGCGAGTCAGTTCGGCAGCGCGGGGAGAAAGCTTCTCTAGTGTCATCGCTCGCCCGGCATTCTTATTGGAACAAATCGCGTACACTGCATTGTGCACGCCTGACTTTGACAAGCCGTTTCATTGTCGTGAGGTTATGAGAACTGATTTGCGAATTTCTGTCAAAGACAATCGCAGGAAGTTCAATTTGTGCCGCTGGTCAGTTCCCAGTTCTCGCCGAACAAGCCGGCCAGCACGACGGTTCCGTCGCGCTTGAGCACGGCGTAATCGCCGAGGCGCGGGAATAGCAGCGCGTTGGTGCCGCGAAATTCCTTTTCGCCAAACGTGTGTCCGCTGTTGAGCACGACGTACCGTCGCGGGTTCAACGGGTTCGGATAAATCATTACCAGCGTGTGCTCGACGGCGTTGAACGTCTGCTTGCCGACGACGATGGCGTCTTTCGTCCATCGAATCGGCAACTTACCGGCAATCTGAGCGATGAGTCGGTTGGACGATGGATCGCCGAACAGAATCAGGTTGTGGTTGGCAACATCCTCGACTGTAACCGCTGTGTCGGCTTTGACGCGCACGTCGCCGCGCATCCATTTCGCAAACTCCCGGCGAAAGAGTTCCAGCCGCGCGTCCGTCGGGCCAGATGGCTGGACGCACACGAACGATTCCATGAACGCGTCGTCAATCGGTCCTTGCAGGCCGTGTATCTTGCGCAAACCTTCGGTGCGCGTCGGCATCCGGACTTCGGCTCCATCAATTGCAAGGCGCGCCACGTTCTTGGTTTTGAGGTCAATCACTTTTCCGTTGAGGCCGCGCTTCAATTCCACTTCGGCGCGCTGGTAGTGTTTCTCCAACGCGAGCACTTCGATGCCGAAACACCGGTTGTACCGCGTCGTGTACGTGACGAAACGGGTGTGGCTCGGCGCTTTTCGCGGCAGCATGCTCTGGATGAATTGCTCGGAGCGTTGCTTGCTGTCGGGATGAAACTTGTGGCCGGTCTTCGGGCCGCAGAGGAATACCACGCGCAACTCTTTCGTGAGCCAGTTCAGTCCGTCAGGCGTGAAGTGAAAACCTTCTTTCATCAGTTCCTCGCGCATCAGGGTGGTGCACGGCACCGATTTGTCGTCCTCGCCGCAGTAGCCGACGAGCGGGAAGTTGAAGGCGTTGAGCGCATAGTCAACCGCGTCGTAGATGTGCAGTGTGGCATCCTGATGCGGTGGCAGGTTGTCTTGCTTGGCGTAGCGTTTGGTGTCGGTGAATCCCGCGCCAGCCTCGGCGGCGGCCCAGAGGTCGGGGTAATGCAGGCTCAGATGCCACGTGCCGGCGCCGCCCATCGAGAAGCCGCGCAGCACGACTTTGTTTTCGTCAAACCGATAGCGTTGACGGACCGATGCGATGGCTTCGAACACGTCGGTCTCGCCTGCCCAGCGGTAGGCGTTGTTGACGCGGCCGAAAACCTCCAGCGTCATGTGATGTTGCTCCAGCGGCAACGCGTTGGTGGTGGAGTGTGAGGCGATGAAACTAACTTCGTTCAGTGTCCCGCCGCGCCCGTGCAACACGACATCGAGCCGGCCATCCCACTTGTCGGGAATTGTCAGCGCGTACGGCTGGACACTGCCGTCCACGCGTGAGCGATAGGCGCGGACGAGCCGGCCTTTTTGCGTCGGCCACGACGGCCTGACCGAAGCGAGTTCCTTCGCGCGGGCAAGGCCGCGTTCGAGAACCAAGAGCGTGTCGGCAACATA